>JALFKB010000027.1 GCA_022775805.1 Clostridiales bacterium | reverse complement strand
AACTCCGATGTGGTTCGGGCAGTACTTGGCAGCAGTTGACTGCATCTTCTTTGCTATCAGAGTGAGGGCTTCATGATAATCTGCCTCTCTGAAGGCTTCACCGTCTCTGATGAGAGGTGCATCCAGCTTGTCCTCCAACATTGAGCAGTCAAAGCCCCACTTACCCTTGCCGCAAGCCAGTCCTGCATTTACGATACCCTCCTTGTCAGGGTTTGCCTTAATCAGCATATCGCCGTAGCTTTCCAGCTTCAGGGAGCATCCGATTGAACAGTATGAACAGGTAGTATCAGTTTCAACAGTAGGAAGAGGAACTTCCTTAACCATTGTAGTCTTCTCCTGAAGTGCGCCTGTAGGACATACGCTTACACACTGTCCGCAGGATACGCAGCCTGACTTAGCCAGCGGCTTCTCAAGGTTAGGCTTAACAACAGTATCAAAACCTCTGTTAACAAGACCCAGAGCTCCAATGCCCATTACCTCGTCACATACTCTCACGCAAAGGCCGCAGAGTATGCACTTGTTCGGATCCCTTACGATAAACGGATGGTCGTCCTCAAATTCTATTGTATTCTTGTCTCCTGCAAACCTTGCCGGTTCCACATCGTACTGGTTAGCGAGATCAATGAGCTTGCACTCGTAGTAGTCGTGGCATCCGCATTCCAGACATCTGTTTGCTTCGCATTCTGCTTCCTCAGGAGTGTATCCGTCAGGAATAACCTCTGAGAAGTTGCCCTTTCTTTCTTCAGCTGACAGCTGAGGCATTTCAGGTCTGCAGAGTCTTTCTCTGTCTTCAAAGGTCTTTTCTGTTATATCGTCTCTTGTTACGAAGTAAGGCTCCTCGTATCTGATTGTCTCGCCATCAAGGTATGCGTCGATGATTTCGGAAACCTTCTTGGCATCGGCAATGGCTTCAACTGCGATGGAAATCTTGTCGTTTCCGCAGTCACCGCCGGCAAATACTCCCGGTATGGAGGTCATGAATGTTTCCTTATCGTATGCGATTGCGCCCTTTCTTGTCTTGTCACAGTCGAATACAGATGCATCAACAGCCTGGCCGATAGCAAGAATAACAGTATCGAGAGGAATTGTCTCTGTCTTGCCTTCAATTGGAACAGGTCTTCTTCTTCCTGATTCATCAGGCTCTCCAAGTTCCATGCACTGGAGAACAACTTCCTTCACATGGCCGTTTTCATCCTTAACTATTTCAAGAGGATTTGTCAGGTTCTTGAAGATTACTCCCTCTTCCTCTGCCTCTTCGATTTCAACCATATCTGCAGGCATTTCGTCCTTGGTTCTTCTGTAGATGTTGTAAACCTCTTCGGCACCAAGTCTTACTGCAGTTCTGCAGGCATCCATTGCTGTGTTTCCGCCGCCTACGATGGCAACCTTTCTTCCCAGCTTAATCTCTTCGTTTCTTACAACCTTCCTGAGGAAATCAATACCGCCGATTACGCCCTGAGCATCCTCACCCGGACATCCAACGCCGGTTGAAATCCAGGCACCGATACCCAGAAGCACCGCGTCGTATTCTTCGTAGATAGTCTCAAACGGAATATCCTCGCCAATTTTGGTATTGCAGATGATGTCAACGCCCATCATTTCGATGGTCATGATTTCATCATCGAGAACAGCCTTAGGAAGTCTGTATTCAGGAATACCGTATCTGAGCATTCCTCCTGCCTTAGGCATTGATTCGAATATTGTAATTTCGTGACCCATCTGACGCAGGAAGTAAGCTGCTGACAGACCCATAGGCCCGCCGCCGATGATGGCAACTCTCTTGCCTGTCTCTTCGTCGATTTCAGGAATGAACGGGCTGACATCACCCAGATCCTGATCCGCAACGAATCTCTTCAACCACTGAATTGAAACCGGCTCATCAATAAGGCCGCGTCTGCATTCTGCCTCACAAGGATGCGGACAAACTCTTCCCAGTGATGCAGGAAGAGGAATCTTATCCTTAACCAGCTCCAGAGCAGCTTCGTACTCGCCGTTGGCAATAAGTCCCACATATCCCTGGCAGTCAGTCTGTGCCGGACATGCCAGAACGCATGGAGGTCTGCAGTCTCCTGTGTGGTTTGAAAGAAGCAGTTCCAGATTTGTCTTGCGGGATTCGATTACTCTTTCTGTATTTGTTCTGACTACCATTCCCGGTGCGATTACAGTTGCACATGCCTTGCACAGTTTAGGATTTCCCTCAACCTCGCACATGCAGATTCCGCAGGAACCGTAGATCTTTGTTCTTTCGTCATAGCAGAGAGTCGGGATGAAAATGTCATTTTCTCTTGCTACTTCCAGAATTGTCTGGCCGGCAACGCCTTTTACTTCTTTGCCGTTTATGTTAAGTAAGAATTTTTCCATTATGCTGCCTCCCCTCTCTTATTCCTTAACAATCGCATTAAACTTACAGTGATCCATGCACTTGCCGCACTTGATGCACTTGTCGTGATCGATAACATGCAGTTCCTTAACGCTGCCGCTGATTGCATCAACAGGACAGTTCTTGGCACAGAGAGTACATCCCTTGCAGGCATCTGTAATGTTGTATTCGATCAGTGCCTTGCAGGAGCCTGCAGTACACTTCTTGTTGTAAATGTGATCTTCATATTCGTTTCTGAAGTATCTGATTGTTGTGAGAACAGGGTTAGGAGCCGTCTGTCCCAGACCGCACAGTGAACCGTCCTTGATCTTGTTGGCCAGTTCTTCAAGCTTTTCGATATCTCCGTCTTCTCCCTTGCCTTCGGTGATTCTTTCCAGAATCTCCAGCATTCTCTTGGTTCCGATTCTGCAGTAGTTGCACTTGCCGCAGGACTCGTCACGGGTGAAGTTCAGGAAGTATCTTGCCATGTCAACCATGCAGGTATCCTCGTCCATTACGATCATACCGCCGGAACCTACGATGGCGCCTGTCTTATTGATATCTTCATATGTAACAGGAGTATCGATAAGGCTTGCAGGAATACATCCGCCTGAAGGTCCGCCCATCTGAACGGCCTTGAACTCTCTGTCGTTCTTGATTCCTCCGCCGATGCCGAAGATTACCTCCCTGATGGTCATTCCCATAGGAACCTCCACAAGTCCGCCCTTCTTGATCTTTCCTGCCAGAGCGAATACCTTTGTTCCTGAGGATTTCTCAGTTCCGAACTGCGCAAAGGCCTTTCCGCCGTTGTAGATAATCCATGGAACGTTTGCCAGTGTTTCTACGTTATTGATATCGGTAGGCTTCTGCCAGTAACCCTTGGCTGCAGGGAAAGGCGGCTTCAGTCTAGGCATGCCTCTCTCGCCTTCCAGTGAAGCGATAAGAGCAGTTTCCTCACCGCATACGAATGCACCGGCACCGGCCTTGATTCTGATATCGAAATCAAATCCGCTTCCGAAAATGTTCTTGCCCAGGAAGCCCTTCTCTCTTGCCTGCTCCATTGCAATTTCAAGTCTCTTGATTGCCAGCGGATACTCTGCACGGCAGTAGATAACTCCCTCGGTTGCGCCCATGGCATAACCGCCGATTATCATGCCCTCCAGAAGTGAGTGAGGGTCACCCTCCAGAACGGATCTGTCCATGAATGCACCCGGGTCACCTTCGTCCGCATTGCATACCAGGTATTTCTGATCTCCCTTGTTTTCCTTGGCGGCATTCCATTTGAACCATGTAGGGAAGCCTGCGCCGCCTCTTCCTCTGAGGCCTGAAACCTTAATCTCCTCTATAACCTCTTCAGGCTTCATTTCCTTGAGAACCTTTTCGATTGCCTTGTAGCCGTCCACAGCCAGGTATTCTTCAATGTCCTCAGGGTTGATTACACCGCAGTTTCTCAGTACAACTCTCTGCTGCTTTTCCACAAACTGCTTGTCTTCTTCCGAGATGGCCTGTTCTGTCACAGGCTTTCCGCCTGCCAGATGACCCTCAACGATTGCCTCAACCTTATCAGGCTGAACCTTCACATATCTTGTGAGTTCTTCGTTGTCGTCATAAACGTCAACAATAGGTTCAAGATAACATGTTCCCACGCATCCTGTTACCTGTACAGGAATGTCGAGACCCTTAGCTGCGATCTGTTTTTCAAATTCTGCAGCTGTCTTTCTGGCACCGGTGGCAACACCACAGCTGCCCTGTCCTACTACAACTCTCATGCTGTTACCTCCTTATGCTCTCGCTCTTATTTCATCAAGGACTGCCTTTACTGAGTCCTTCGTGAGATTTCCGTATGTTTCATCTCCGTCTACGCTTTTCACCATCATAACAGGCGCCAGGCTGCAGCATCCGAGACATGCCACATTGTTCAGCGTAAACAGGCCGTCCTCTGTTGTTTCACCGTCACTGATGTTCAGGTGTTCGCAGATTGCCTCTTCAATCATGTCTGCACCATTAACATGACAGGCTGTACCCTTACAGAGCATGATCAGGTATTTACCGATAGGCTGCAGTCTGAACTGTGCATAGAATGTTGCCACACCGTAAATCTTTGCCGGTCGAATTCCTGTACACTCTGAAATGTAGTTGATTGCATCCACTGAAAGGTATCCGTAGATTTCCTGTGTCTTCTGAAGAATAGTAATAAGACTACCGGGCACCTTTGCATACTTTTCAAGTGTAGGTGCAAGTTCTGTAAACTGTGCTGCACGTTCGGCTGCGCAATTACAGTTGCAAGCTTTTTCACTCATTATTTTATCCTCCTACCAATAACAATAGCGTTTATGCCTAATTATTTTCAATAACATTAAGTTTACCACACACGGGCCTTGTATACAATATTCACATGGCTAATGCGTTGTTTTTCTATAAAAAAAGACTTAATGCAGACGATGATATTGTATCAACATCAATACAAAAAGTCTATTGAGCCTTATTATGTATACATTATTATACAATATTAGTACTATTGGTCTTTCCCCTGCTTTTGCAGGCCCTTCCTCTTGCCAAAAATTCCTTTGATATCAACCTCCATCATGATTATGCTCACCAGCATCAGCAGCGCTCCGAAATATGCTCTCGGCAGCAGCCTCTCCCCTGCAAACAGGAATGCCACAATTCCTGCGAAAACAGGCTCCAGCGCGAAAATTATTCCCACATGGGTTGCGGTGGTGTACTGCTGGGCTATGGCCTGAACAATGAAGGCTATACCCGTACAGAACAGAGCCAAAAATACCAGTGACATCCAGCATCCGGCGCTCTGAGGCAGCGTCGGTTCTTCAAATATGAGGGCCAATATCAGCATCCAAAGGCCGGTGAACCCCAGCTGATAGACCCCGATCTGGAAGGCGTCCACATCAGGATGGGATACTGCGGTTTCGGTAATCAGAAGATCCACTGCATAGGAAATTCCGCAGGAAAGACAGAGCAGGTCCCCTATGGATATTTTCATGTTGGAATCAAGGCTCATGAGAGCTATTCCCAGGGTACATAGTACAACCACTATCGCCAGCTTTCTATCCGGCACAGTTTTCTTGAAAATGTATGCCATTATCGGCGTAAACACCGTTGATGTGGCGCAGAAGAATCCCGCGTTTGACTGGGTTGTGAATTTCAGCCCATAGGTCGCTCCGAAGTACACGAAAACAAGAGATATGGAAATATAAAAAGCATATTTTAGGGTTATTCTGTTAACATTGCGAATTTTTTTGAACGCAATAAGGCCTGCCACAATAAACGCCCCGATGAATCTGTAGGCATTTATTATAAATGGATCCATGTCAGTAAGGCATATGTCTGTCATGAAATAAGATACACCCCAGCATAGTGTTACAAGCACCAGCATCAGGTCTGCCTTCAATTGTCTGTTATGTTCTCCCATGCTTCTCCTCTCAAATCCCCGCAATAAAAAACTCCAATGCCAGCGGTCCCGGCATCAGTCCGGATTTAATATTCTGTTCTATCTCATATGCTCCGATTAGAATGCGTCTCAGATCCTCAATTCTGAACCTGTTTCCCGCCTCCAGAGCCTTCTGTGTCCTGAATTCGTGAATTCTATCAGTTTTCCTGAGCTCAGCCTGAATCCCCTTGAGATTCATCCCCTCATCCTTCATTTCACAGGTTGTCAGCATCAGCTCAAGCTGTCCTGTTATCAGCGCCAGAAGCTGAAACTCGCTGCTTCCGTTCTCAAGAAGATTATGCAAAAGCCTAAAGGCTTCGTCCTTTCGATTCCTTCCTATGGCATCTATCATTGCAAACACGTTGTTTTCAGGATTTACGGTAATGACTGAGGCCACATCCGTCGGGCTGATTTCCGTGGAGCTGCCGCTGTGGGCGATTATTTTCTTTATATCGTTATCAAGATTGTAGAGCCCGTAATCGATGTTCTTGTTTCCGTATCCAGTTTCTTCAACAATCATTGAAATTATTCCCGACCTGAATTCCTTGCCGGCTCCGTGAAAACGTTTCTCGATGAAGCTCCTAAGCTGTCCCGGATTTAAAGGCGTGAAATCATATACTGTCCCGGCATTTGCAGCTGCCTTCAGCAGCGCTGACACTTCCCTGTCACCGGCACCTTCCTTCCTGTCCTTTCCCGGCTCGGCGGCAGTAATCAGCAACAGCCGTCCCGAATCCTTCCCGCTGTCACTGAGGCTGCCTTCAATGTAACCAATCAAGTCCTGCAGCTGGCCCTCATTCTGAAAGGCCTCCGGAAGTTTTCCCCTTTCGTCAACGAAATCAGGCAGCAGAACCACCTTTCTCTCGGACATGAGGGGCAGAGTTTCAAGGTTCTCGATGATACCCTGTGTCGTAACACCCTTCCTGTCAAGGACAACAAGATCCAGAGCCTCACTTGCCTTATTCACATACTTGGATATCAATGCCCTGCTGTAGAAATCAACAAGATACGCTTCCACTCCCTTCAGCAAAACAAGACCGGGGATCTTCCCGGCCTTAATGTCCTTGCCTATCTTAATAAAAGCATGTTCCTGTCTTTGCGCCATGACTATATCATATCATTTTAATCGAGCAATTCAACACTCTTCTCGATAATTTCTCCGCTGATGGCATTATATGTGAAGTCATGTTCCAGACCATTGTAGTGGATTTCGATTTCGTATTCTCTCACGCCGTCATCGTAGCCTTTTTTTGCCTTTACGATATCTGAAGCTGTAGCGCCCTCAACCTCAGCCAAGGCTGCTGCCTTTGCATCATCCAGAGAGAACTTGCCTGTAGAGCCGGCCTCTGCCGCCGTAACCGCAGCCACTTTGTCGCTGTCCTGCTCAAGAATGCTTCCGTCACTGGCGCTGATTTCAAAGTCGTATTCGCTGCCGTCATATATTATGGTAATGTCATACACAACATTTCCGTCGGATACGGTCTTATCAGATCTTATTACATCCGATGTTCCTGCCCCCTGAACCTGATTCAGGGCAATCTGAACTGCCTGATCCTTCGTGATTTCTTCCGTTTTCTCAGTACCGCAGGCAGCAAGACCCATTATTACTACTGCTGCCATTGCCAGAACTGCTGTTACTTTTAATACTTTCTTCATTCTTAATCTCTCCTTTCGTCCCGTGACTCTCTTTATTCTATGTGTTAATAATATACTGCGAATATTAAGGGTAAATTACCTGAACATTAAATTTCGATTAAATTTCATTCATCTCACAAAGGCAGTCTGATGGTGAATTTCGCGCCTCTTCCCGGAGAGCTCTCCACCTTCACGCTGCCCCCATGGGCTTCTGTCAGGGATCTGACCATGGCAAGACCCAGCCCAGTTGAGCTGCTGTCATTTCTTGATTCATCGCCTCTGTAGAATTTTTTCCAGATTTTCTCCTGTTCTTCTTCGGACATTCCCGGTCCGTCGTCAGACACGGTGCAAACCGCCGCATCAGCCTCCGTATTCATTGTAAACCGTATGCTTCCGCCCCGGCAGCAGCCGTATTTCATAGCGTTATCAAGAAGGTTGAGAATGATTCTGATAATCATGGCCTCGTCGCCTTCAATGGTGACCCCCTCTTCTATTCGGGAATCAAGGTTTATGCCTCTTTCAAAGGCAATCATCTCCTGCTGCTCCGCTATGTTCAGGCAAATCTCACTTAAGTTTATCTTCTCCCTTTCAAGTACCAATCTTCCCGAATCGCTTCGCGCCAGTACAAGCAGCCTGTTCACAAGCTGCATCATCCGCTTCGCCTCGTTGCTGATTATTCCAAGGGCTTTCTCTCTATAGGACTCATCCTCAAGGGCATACTGGCTCTGGGTTGATATTACCGCAATGGGAGTTCTCAATTCATGGGAAACATTTGACGTGAATTGTTTTTCCTCATCAAAAGCCTTTTCAAGGCTGTCAAAGACCTCGTTAAAAGCACCTGCAGCCTCGGCTATTTCATCCCTTGTCTCGGGAACGGCAACACGCCTTGAAAGCTTATTGTCCTTGGCTATCTGTTTCGCAGTTCCCACCACCTCCCTCAGGGGTCCCAGAGTTCTTTTGGCTATGGCGTACCCGCCCAGGGCGGCAATTAATATAAGAGTCGGCAGTGCCACCAGCATAAGCTTCACAATGCCGGAAGAAAAACCTCCCCCTGCATAGTTTTCTGTGATTCCTCTCACCCAGACATATCTGTCTCCCACTTCAAATATGCTGTCGTAGACATACCAGCTTTCACCGCTGCTGTCCTCAACCTCCCACAGCTTCCTGTCCCTCAGAGCCGGAAGTTTCTCAAGCTCCGAGGGTTTGAAGCCCTCCAGCATCTTGCCGTCACCGGAATATACGCTGATGTATATTCCGTTTTCTCTGTAATCAATGTCGTTATCGAATATGAAATCTTCACCGGATTCTTCAATATCCTCACTTGCCTCCACAACAGACTCAATTAGCTTGTTCTTGATATTCTCCTTGATTCTATTGCTTTCGGCAGAGGAAATGGTAAAAACAAATACCATTGCTATGGCAACCAGAAAGACCGTATACCATATTGTAATCTTTGAAGTGATTGATAGCTTCCTCATCGTATCACGTACCCTGCTCCCTTAACTGTTTTGATCAGCTTTTCATCCTGATTCTCATCTATTTTCTTTCTCAGATGATGCATGTAGACATCTATTACATTTGATGCGCCGTCGTAATCGTAGTTCCAGATGTGATTGCATATCTTATCTCTGGAGAGCACTCTGCCTCGATTTTCGAGAAGATACTCCAGGATGTTGAACTCCCTGGCAGTCAGTTCAATCTCCCTGCCTCCCCTTGTTACTGTCCTTCCGGCCGTGTCCATAACAAGGTCTCCAGCCTTTATCTCTCCCGATGCCCTGCCGTTTCCTCTCCGTATCAGAACTCTTATTCTGGCAAGGAGCTCATCAAAATCAAAGGGCTTCACCAGATAATCATCAGCCCCTGAGTCAAGACCTGCCACCCTGTCCTCAACATCTCCCAGTGCCGTAAGCAAAATCACCGGAGTCGTGTTTCCTCCTGCTCTCATGTCCTTTAGAAGACCTATTCCCGTCTTTCCAGGAAGCATTATGTCCAGAAGCACTGCATCATACTCAGTTCCGTTTATATAATCCTCGGCATCCTCACCGGAATTGCAGGCATCAACTCCATATCCCTCTGATTTGAGTTTGCGGACAATAATATCACATAAATCCTTCTGATCCTCAACCACAAGCAGTCTCATATATCCCTCCGTTACAGTTTGTTTTCTCCCTTAAATTTGTCGTAACATTATCAGTTTCCTAATTATATCACAGTAATTCAAAGACTCGGAGGCTTATTCGGCAACAAATTAGTATCTGCCCGGACTATTGTCGCCCCAGAGGCTCACAATCGTCAAAGGCCTTGGTACATAGGGGTTTGTAGCGCTTTTACCAAGCTGCAGGTATCGCTTGTTTTCAGACAATTCAGTATATATGAGCCATCTTTCGCTGCCCATTTGCGTATAATACAGCAAACTAATACGCGTTTTTGCTTGACAATCAGCAAATTAAACACTATACTAATAACTGTAAGGAAACAAAACAGCAAAGAATTAAGAAAAGAGGGATAACAATGAAAGCTGTAAAATCAATCGTTGAAACTATCAAAGAAGCTGCAGAACTTATTGACGTAGTTGTATACGGTAGATAAAAACAGAAAAAAATTGTAGTTTTTCGGCAGGTGCATGAGCGCCTGCCGTTTTTTTTTACCATTAATTGCCCGTCATACAATAAAGATACCATTCCCCCGGGATTCATCCCGGGAAAATGGTATCCTGAAATACTAGTTTTTATGAATTATATTACCGCAACCTGTTTACTAGTTGAGTGGAGGGAAAGTCTCATCAAATGACTTTTCACCATGCTTGAGAGTATTGATCTTTCCGATAACTCCTCTCTTTCTCTGAATCCAGTAAACAATCATCGGAATAATAACCGCTGATGTTGCGATGCAGAAGATTACGAGACCGCCGCCTGCATTTCCTTCAGGATCGATGATATCACCGAATGCCAGCATAATCAGACAGATGAGCTGTGCAATCATAGCGAACCATGGTACCCATGAGAGACCAGGCTTAACTCTTGCCTTCAGGCAAGTTTCTGGGTCATAACCGTTCTTCTTAAGCTTGCTTCTGAATCTCTTCTGTGACATTATGATTCCAACCCATGCCAGAGTTCCTGTGAAGCCTGACATTGAAAGCAGTGAACCGTACAGATTTGAAAGGAATCCTGTAAGTTCTGATACAAGACCGATAATAAGAACAACCCACATGAATGCCAGTGTGAACAGTACGGCATTTCTTGGAGCAGCCTGCTTGCTCAGTCTTGAGAGGAACTTAGGTGCAAGTCCTTCAACTGACAGACCGTACATACATCTTACTGTTCCGTAGAAGCCTGTGTTTGCGCATGAGAATGCAGCAACCAGTACTACAGCCAGGAATACGTATGCCAGCGGTGTAAGTCCGTATGCAGTCATTACATCTGCGAATACAGGTCTTTCGTCTGTTGCCAGCTCTGTAGGGAAAATCAGCAGAACCAGCAGGATTGGCAGCAGGTACAGCAGAACGATACGATATGTTACGCTTCTGCATGCCTTTGGTACTGACTCGTCAGGATTCTGTGATTCTGCAGCAGCCAGACCAACGATTTCTGTACCCTGGAATGTTACCAGTACTACTACCATCAGTACTACGCAGATTCCGAAGCCGTTAGGGAATACGTCGCCATAGAAGCCAACGCCTGAACCGAAGTTTACGCTTGTTCCGAGGAATCCATCCTTAATGTGTTCGCCTGCAACATTTGTGAGGCCGCCATCAGGGTTACCCCAGAGACCTACCCAGATACCAAATGCAACCAGGATGAACAGAATGATTACGCAAACCTTGGTGATAGCAAGTCCTGACTCGATCTTAGCAAAGATATCTACTGCGCAGCAGTTTATGATTGTCAGGGCAAGCATTGTACCTACAGCGAATGCAACATAGGCTATCGGGCTTGTGTTGCCTGTGAGAGCCTGAAGTGCGTAGGATACGGCAATAGCTTCTGAAGGGCAGTAGCAAACCCAGTTAAACCAGAATGACCATCCCATACCTACTGAAAGCGTAGGCCCAAGGAATTCATGGGTATACGCAACGAATGATCCCGAACGTGGAAGGTTAACTAATAATTCTGCATATGCAATCATAAGTCCGAATACGATTACTCCCACAATCAGGAATGCCAGAAATACTGCCGGTCCCATTACCTGGATACACCAGCCTACTCCCAGGAAGTAGCATGAACCGATAACGCCGCCCAGGCCGATGAAAGCTACCTGCCAGCCCTTAATACCACGTTTAAGTTCCTGTTCTTCAGTTCCAACAACTTTGTTTTCGTCTGACATAAAACCTCCTTTTGATAACAAAACTATAACTGATCATAAAAACTCATATTGCTCAAACGTCGCCGTTGTAAAGCCTTAATCAAAACGCTATCGTTTTTATCAAATAAAGTACGCCAATCATCCCCAGAACCCCTCCGGCAAAGCAAGCCGCCTCTATTATGGAATGCCTGCGCATTCTCATCAGGGCGAATCCGCCAATCGCCAGAACAACAGCTCCCGCCGCCGTCAGAAACGTCTCATTCAAAAACTCCATGTAATCCTTATCCTCTTTTAATGAATCCTCTAAAAATGAAGTGCCCTGCAAATAAAAAAATGCACGGCCTTAAATTAGCTAACAACTTTGCTGTCCTTCGAGTCTCCTCGTGCTTTAAAAATTTAGAAAATTTTAATCATTCAGCGACCACTGCAAAAGCAGTTCGCAAACTTCATAAAAAATTTTCGCAAAATAATTCTGCATTTGTAATAATTATAACAATTTGTTTCGCTATTTCAACTGTTTTTTACCTTTGCTCTAAAAAAAATGCATTGCAATTTTTCTTATTATTCAAACAATTTTAGAGGTAAAATGTACTAATTTGCTCCTTGTTTTGCACAAATCTTTGTGATGCTGATTTTTCTTCATTCTCAGATGATGAACCGCATTCTGTCAGTGCTATAATCGTCTTTATTCTCTCAATCTCCCCTTCATCAATTTCAAACCCCACAGCCCCGCACTCGTCATTCCTGTACACGCTCACGCCCCGCGACTCGAGCCGCTCCAGCGTCTCCGGTGTGGGATGTCCGTAGTTATTCTTTCCCACCTGTATTACTGCAATACCCGGGGAAACCGCATCCAGAAACTCATCTGATGAGCTGTATTTCGACCCGTGATGGGCCACCTTCAGAATATCAACTTTAAGGGCTTCCTGCCCCTCCTCAATCACCATTCTCTCGCCTTCTTCATCAATATCCCCGGTTACCAGAATACTTGTCCCCAGAGCATCAATTCTCATCACAAGACTATTAA
>JALFKB010000004.1 GCA_022775805.1 Clostridiales bacterium | reverse complement strand
TCCTGCTTTGATTGTGGTGGGCTTCCTGATGTTCGAGGGCATCAGGGAAATTCCTCTGGGCAAGGGCAGCTATCATGATGCGATCCCGTGCTACCTGTGCATAATTGCCATGCCGCTGTTCTACAGCATTTCCGAAGGCATCTCCATCGGCGTCATTTCCTATGTTGTCATTAACCTGGCCTGTGGCCACAGGGACAAGATAACCCCGCTGATGTACGTGCTGGGGATACTGTTCATCTGCAAATACATATTCCTGTGATATTCACGGCCGGCCGCCTTAATTTGCATACAGACCGGCCCCTCTACCGGGCTAATCACGAACTTTTTCCAACAGCTTTCAGAAACGTTGAAATTCCAACCCTCCATATTTTAACATTGTGAAAATCTGCTCTGAAACCCTTGGGACATAAGACCTCACTAAATAGCATGTAAATAATTACCATTTTTTCGTGATAAGTGATAAGACAAAACGAAAGTAACAATAAGTGAACAAGTAACCATCGTGAATTGGCGATGGGGTGGACTGCCCGGCAGGAAAGCAAAGTCTTAAGTGACCTCCTCGAATTGCAATATCTTTCCTGCCTTTGTATAATCTTTATTAGCATTATGCGCGCACCATTCAAACAAACTGCGAGGTATCTATGTACGACTGGATGATTTACGAAGAAACGGACGAGGAAATGAACGACGATGCGGTGCAGCCGGGATTCGCATTCAACGGGCAGGGCTATTACGACGAGGAGGGCATCTGGCACGATCCGGAGGTTGAGGAGGCCTATGAAGAATAGCAGCACCATGCAAAGGCAAGAAAGCGCTGAAGGAGAAGCGTACAGATGAGATCAGATATTCCCTATACAATCAAACGCAGCCGACGCAGAACAATCGGCATCGAAGTGACTGCAGACGGGGTGTTGGTTCGTGCGCCCCAGAGAGCAAGCACCGGAGAAATCCAGAGGGCCGTTGCTTCGGCAGAAGGCTGGATCGAGGAGCGAATGAAACGACTGGAAGGGGAACAGCAAAGGGCGGTCCGGGCAGGGCTTCTCAGCGAAGAGGATATTGCTCGGCTCACCGCACGGGCGAAGGAATACATACCGGGAAGAGTGGCTCACTACGCGCCCCTCATAGGAGTTGAACCCGGCAGAATTACAATAAGAAAACAGAAAACAAAATGGGGCAGCTGCAGCAGCAAAGGCAATCTGAACTTTAATTGTCTTCTGATGCTGGCGCCTTCTGAAGTCATAGACGCAATCGTTGTTCATGAGCTTTGCCACCTCAAGCAAATGAACCACTCGAAGAAATTCTATGATGAAGTCCTCCGGGTGTTTCCGGAGTACAGGAAGTGGAATAAGTGGCTTCGCGACAACGGCGGAGTACTCATGCAAAGGGCAGGGCATTAGGTATAACATAGCAATTTTGCAGTTTTCCTTCGATATTCAGAATTGCTACAACACAGCCCTGAAAAACAGCCGATTTATCGCCTAAATTTTTCCAATTGTTGTAAATATCTTCTGCTATCCCTATTTGCTTCAACAATTTTGAGATTTTGTTGAAGCATTTTTTTGATTATCAGAAATGCTTCAAATCAGACCATTAAAATGGCATGATTTTTTGCTTGAAGTCTATGAATGTTGAAGCAATATGTACATAAACCCGATTGCTTCAACATCAGCAGTGGCGGACAACTGCATGGACTTAGGATGCCCCGGTCTGTTATGAATGTGCTGAAACGAGTCAGAACCCCATCATAAGACATAAAAATCGAAGATTTTTCTCCCTTCGACGCCCTTATATTACCATATTTTGCTAAAAAAATCAAGCCTTGTACTCCCTTTCCGGCAGGTGTATTAAGTATTAGCCGACAGGTGAAAGGAGAATGCAGGATGGATAACATGACAGCGAAGGTAAGCTGCTTTGCCAGAGCTTACCATTACAAACACAATAGCGAGGCAGGAAGAATTTTTTCTGACAGCATGGCGGCGGAGCTGCTGGGAGAGGACTACAACAGAATCGCCGCAAGCATGACAGAGGGTATACCTTTCTTCATGCCGGATTTCAAGGGAACCCCTCAGGAGGGACTGAGACTGATTGTCGACATGCAGCTGTCCCCGTCAGTTTTGGGTCGAAGCGCTTTTTGCGAGGAAGCTCTGGAGGCGGAAATAAAATCCGGCTGCAGGCAATATATTGTTTTCGCATCAGGTTATGACACATACTCAATCAGACATTGCAGCGGCATCCCGTACTGTGGCGACAACGATACTTCAGTCAACACAAATATTGATATCCGGGTCAACACCCCCACTGGCATCCCGAGGGTCTTTGAGCTGGATCTTCCGGAGGTGACAGAGGATAAAGCAAGGCGAATCGCCGAAGCCGGCCTCAAGTCAAAAGCTGTTCAGGTGTCATGCGACCTCGCCAAGGCCGACTGGACAGACCTACTCATCAGCAGGGGATACGAAACCGGTCAGAAGACCTTCGGAAGTCTGCTGGGTATCAGCTATTATCTCCAGAAGCAAGAATGGAAGAACTTGCTGAAAACAGCTGCGGGAATCCTGCCGGGAGGCTCGACGATATGCTTCGACTATCCATGTGAAGACGAAGGCAAGGAGACAAAAGTAAACAGGAAACTGGCAAGTGGTGCAGGCGAGGTAATGAAAGCAGCATACAGTCCACAGGAAATGACAAAGCTGCTGGGAGAATGCGGCTTCAGCATCAGGAAGAAGCTAAACCCACAGGAAATGACAGAACAGTATTTCAGCAGGCACAACGAGCTGAACCCGGGACATCCAATGGCGGCACCGAAGGGAGTGAATTACATCTTGGCAGACAGAGACAAAAGTATACAATTTATGGTATAATATACTGCTATGAAAAAATTTATTACAGACAATTACAAAGGAATTCTGCTGTGCCTTGCCATAGCAGTACCATCATACGTTATCGTCAAGCTGGCACCTGTGCTGGCAGTAATCGGAGCGCCGGTAATAGCCATAATAGCCGGCATGATTGTAACCAGATTCATTACGAATAAAGAGCCCTTCAAAGGAGGCATAGGGTTCACATCAAAAAAGATACTTCAAACAGCCGTAGTGCTTCTGGGGTTTGGGCTCAATTTGGCCACAGTTGCCAGAGTGGGCGCTGACTCGATCCCCGTAATTCTCAGCACAATAGCAACATCCCTTATTGTTGCCTTTGCACTGTGGAAAATTCTCAGCCTTGAGAAGAATCCTGCGATACTCATAGGAGTGGGATCATCCATATGCGGCGGTTCGGCCATAGCGGCAACGGCACCGGTGATAGGAGCGGGAGATGAGGAAATAGCTCAGTCCATTTCAGTAGTATTCCTGTTTAACGTTCTGGCAGCACTTATTTTCCCGAGCCTTGGGGGAATGCTGGGAATGAGCGACGCAGGCTTCGGCCTGTTCGCGGGAACGGCAGTTAACGATACATCGTCAGTAACTGCAGCTGCTGCAACCTGGGATGTTATGCATAATACGGGAGGTGCGGTTCTGGAATATGCCACAATAGTTAAGCTCACAAGAACACTGGCAATTATCCCGATAACCCTGGTGCTGGCAGTCTATCAGGCAAAACGCAGAGGAGCGGCTGAAACCGGAGCAGCAAGCGGAGATGGATTCAGCTTCAAAAGAGCATTTCCAATGTTCATACTCTACTTTCTCCTTGCTTCGGTTGTAACAACAATTCTCACAGGTGTATTGACGGGAGGAGCCCTTGCCTTTGCAGAGGGAGCATTCGCATTTCTCAAGGAAGTCAGCAAGTTCATGATAGTAATGGCAATGAGCGCCATCGGACTGAACACCGATGTGGTAAAACTGATTCGCACGGGAGCCAAACCGATTCTGCTGGGATTCACCTGCTGGGTATGCATATCAGTTGTGAGCATACTGGTTCAGGGTGCAATAGGCATGCTTTAACAGAGAATCTGGCAAGCTATAGCATGAAAAGATGAAGGGTAACGTTTTTAACATTCAGCATTATACAATTCACGACGGGCCGGGGATTCGAACGGAACTGTTTCTCAAGGGCTGTTCTTTGAGCTGCAGATGGTGCAGCAACCCCGAGGGCATAGGAAGCAATCCCCAGCCGGGCATATACAAGACAAGGTGTATTTCCCGGGGGAAGTGCGGATTGTGCCTTCAGGCCTGCCGGGAAGCAAATGACGGCGGCATAGTGCCGCTTTCGTTTTATCGGGGGAAACCTGTAATAGACAGGAGCACCTGCAAAGGCTGTCTTGCCTGCGCCAAAGCCTGTCCCGCAGATGCCATAAAGGAATGGGGCAGGTATTATACCACGGAGGAGGTAATGGAGGAAATCCTCAGAGACAGGGGATACTACAGCAGATCCGGGGGAGGAGTCACCATCTCCGGAGGCGAGCCTTTGCTTCAGCCTGAATTTGTGGAGGAGGTTCTGGCAGCCTGCAGGAAGGAAGATATCCACACCTGTCTGGAATCATCACTTCACGTTGACAGAGAAGCCCTGAAGAGGGTAATGCCCCATGTGAACATGTTCCTTGTGGATATCAAGCTGATGGATCCGGAGAAGCACAGGGAGTACATAGGCGCAGACAACAGCCTCATTCTTAGAAACCTGGAATGGCTGGCGGACCTTGGTGCTGACATAACCCTGAGAATACCGGTGATTCCCGGCGTAAACGACAACATTGACAATATGACTCAGACCGGAGATTTCATCCTGAACAGACTTGGAGGCAGGGTATCGGGAATCCAACTGCTGAGCTACATGAGGCTCGGAGAAGAAAAATACAGATCTCTGGATATGCCCTACATGATGAAGGGGCTCAGATTTAACAGAAAGGCCTTCCAGAAACGAGTTGAAGGCTTCGCAGAATACTTTAACAACAGGGGAATCCGCTGCATGGTGGGTACCCGGGAAAAGGACTGAAAAATGACAATACATACCACAGCCAGGGGATACGACCCCTTTGACAAAACCTACAGTCTGGGATATATGGTGAACCATGAAGACTGGTCTCCTTTCCCACGTGTGAACCTGCTTCGCAGTAAATTCCTTGACAGGGAGTTCAACATAGATATTGAGAGAATGCGCAATGTGACCCATGCGTACAGGGCGAACGAAAATGCCACAACAAAGATCAGATGCGCCCGGGCTTTCGAGGAGATTCTTATGAATGCAACCATTCATATTTACGATGATGACCTCATCCTGGGAGAGATTGCGGCACCGGCCAAGGCATCGCCCCAGTACCCGGAGTTTTCCGTAAACTGGATGCTTCACGAAGTGCTGAACGAGCCCTTTGAGGAAAGGGAACACGATCAGTTCTATTTCGTATGCGAGGAGGACAGGCAGGAATTCATAGAGCTGTGCCGGTACTGGCAGGGAAAGGCAGTGGATGACGAAATCGAGGCCTACCTGGATGAGGAGATGAAAAAAGGCTCCCAGAGCGGTAAGAAGATTTTTCAGACGAACCTCTATCACTACGGCGGTGTGGGGCATCTGGTGATGGATTACGAGAAAATCCTGAAGGAAGGCTTTGACGGAATGATTTCCCGTGCAAAGGCAGGTCTTGCGGCTTTGAGCAAGCGGGATGCGGATTACGCTGAGAAAAAGGACTTTTATCAGGCGGTTATCATCTGCCATGAGGCTGCTAAAAAATACATTGAGAGATATGCCGACCTGGCAGAGGCCATGGCTGAAGAGATACCGGAAGATTTGGACGGCACCAGGGCACGGCGCCGCAGAGAACTGCTGCAGATGGCCGAAAACTGCAGGCAGGTGGCAGGAGGTCCTGCTAAGACCTTCTGGCAGGCGCTGCAGCTGTTTAACTTCGCCACGACTCTTACCCAGATCGAATCAAACGGGCACTCAATATCCTACGGCAGAATGGATCAGTGGCTGTATCCATACTATGTGGCTGATGTGAAATCCGGAAAAATCTGTCCTGCCTTTGCGCAGGAGCTGCTGGAGGTAACCTTTGTTAAGATGAACAACCCTTGCAAAATCCGGGATGGCGGTACTGCCAAGGTTCGTCAGGGCAGGGGCTTCGGCGGCGAATGCCTGACAATAGGCGGTGTGGACAGTATGGGCAGGGATGTTACAAACGACCTGACAATGATGATGCTTGATGCATCGGTTCATACGAGAATGATGTGTCCGTGGCTGCTGGTGCGAATGCACGAGAATACACCGTATGAATTGAAGGTAAAAACCGTAGAATGCATAAGGGCCGGATACGGACACCCGAAAATTTTTAACGATGCTTCCGCCATCAAGGCGATGCAGCGAAAGGGAATGACTCTTGAGGAGGCAAGAGACTATGCAGTTGTAGGCTGCGTGGAACCGAGTCTTCCGGGTAGGGAATACGGCTGGCATGACGGCTCATATATCAATACAGTGAAGTTCATGGAAATGGTGCTCAACGGAGGAAGATGCCTTGACTGCGGTCCTCACTGCAGTCGATGGGAAAAATGCGGGGCACTGGGTGAACATCTGGGACCGGACACGGGAAGTCTCGAAAACTATGAGAGCTTCCGGGAGGTTCTGGACAGCGTGGATAAGCAGTTTGAATACTGGTGCGACCAGATGTGCGGAACCATGAATATCGTGGACAGAGCCCACAGGAACAGGAAGCCCCTTCCATATGTGTCGGCCTTCTTTGACGGATGTCTGGAGGATGGAATTGATATTTCCGCAGGGGGAACTGTTTACAACGGCATTGGTCCCCAGGCCAGCGGGCTGGCAACGTGCGCCGATTCACTGGCGGCAATAAAGCAGCTTGTGTTTGAAGAAAAGAAATATACAGGGGCTCAGCTTTTGCAGGCCCTTAAGGATAACTGGGAGGGCCACGAGGTTCTATATTCCCTGGTGAACAGCTCCAAGGTTCACCATTACGGCAACGACGATGACTACGCAGACGAGCTGTTCAAGTTCATGTTTGAATGCTACTGCAGGCATCTGTCGGGCAGAAAGACAATAAGGGGAGGAGAATACACTCCGGGGGTTTATTCCGTAAGCGCCAATGTGGGCATGGGTCTTAATACCAATGCTTCACTGGACGGCCGCAAAGCCGGAGAGGCCATTTCGGATAACATGGGGCCGGTACACACCGATGGAGGCTCCCACGATCTGAAGGGCCCAATTGCAATTGCCCATTCCATATCCAAGGTGGATCACAGCCTTGCCACAAACGGAACTCTGCTTAATCTCAAGTTCCCTCAGGATGCGGTGGCAGGCAAAGAGGGCAGGGATAACCTCATAAGCTTCATAGATGAGTACCTGGCGGGTGGTCCCATGCATGTTCAGTTTAACATCATGAGTTCGGAGACCATGAAGGCTGCCCAGAAGGATCCGGATTCCTACAGGGATATGCTTGTCAGAGTGGCCGGATACAGTGCATATTTCGTTGAGCTGGGAAAGGCTCTTCAGAAGGATCTGATTCAGAGAACGGATCTGCATTTTTAGGGAAGATAAGATGGATAACGAAAAGAGAACATTCAGAATAGGGCCTATACGGCCGCCAAGCGAGGCAGAGAGTCTGCTGCTCCAGGTGACTGAGGGATGCACCTGGAACAAATGCAAATTCTGCCAGCTGTACAGACACACAAAATTCAAGGCATACAGTGCCGACAGCATCAGAAAAGATATTGACAACATAAGATACTGGGCAGACAGAGTTGAGAAGCACAGGCTTCCGCGGCATGGTACCGGAAGCTCAGGTTCCGAGTCGCCCGTGGCTTCCGGGACTACCGAGGCTACCGAGACTGCCGAGGCTTCCGGGGGCTGGGATATTCCGGGTCTGAACCAGGAGCTTCAGAGTCTTGATGACCCGGAGGAAAGAAACTGCTATTACACAGTGGCGGGTTGGCTTTTGGCAGGGGGAGAGAACGTCTTCCTCCAGGATGGAAACACCACGGCCCTTTCAAGCGGCAGGCTGACGGATGTGCTGGTATATCTCAGGCAGGCCTTTCCGGGTATAAAGAGAATCACATCCTACGGCAGGGCAGAGAATCTCTCCCGGTCAAGTGCCGAGGAGTTTGCAGAGCTTAAGGAAGCAGGCCTCGACAGGATTCATTCAGGCTATGAAACCGGCTCTGATGAGGTGCTGAGGATGATAAACAAGGGCGTGACCCAGGCTCAGCAGATCAAGGCAGGCCGGGCAATAAAGGCAGGCGGCATAGAACTGAGCATATACTTCATGCCGGGAGTAGGAGGCAAAGCTCTTTCAGAGGAAAACGCCCGGGGCACCGCTCAGGTTGTAAACAGTGTGGGTCCTGACTTTGTGCGAATCCGCACCGCGGCGGTGAAGCAGGGAACGGAGCTGTACGAAGACTGGCAGGAGGGACGGTTTGAGCTTTGCAGCGAGGATGACAAGGTCAGAGAAATTCGGAAAGTAATTCGGCTGGCAGATTCTAATATCGGTACAAGGCTTGTCAGCGACCACATGGTAAATCTGCTGCAGAACATTGAAGGCCCTCTGGCTGACAGCAAACCTATGCTGGAGAAGGTGGACGAATACTTGGCGATGCCCCTTGAGCGAAGACGACTTTTCCAGTATCTCAGGAGAACATTAAGAGTCTATGATCTCCGGGACCTCGAAAATCTGTCGGCAGGGGAACGGGAGTCCCTTGAGGAGGCTGTAATGAAGGACTCCGACAGAGAATGGGACATCAAAATGAACAATCTCATATGCAGGTACATATAAGGCCTGATGGCATTTGCGCAAAGGCAGTAAGCTAACGGTATCAAGCGGTCTACTGCTTCAGCCGCCTGTAATGTTGAAGCAATTGGATTATTCTTTATTTTGCTTCAACATCCATTGAGTTTAGATCTCAAATAGTGCCTATTTCGAAGGCAGATTTGAAGCAATTGGAATTACAAAATATTTGCTTCAACAAAAATTAAAAAATGTTGAAGCAAATTCGGATAGCTGAAGATATTTGCAACAATTGGTAAAAATTAGGCGATAAATCGGCTGTTTTTCAGGGCTATGTTGAAGCAAATTTGGTTTCCATCTGATTTTTACAACATTAGCCCCGTTCATAGGGGAAAGGTGCCGGCTGCCATATGGATATTAAGTTTTTTATAACGGGAGGTATTAAGAAATGAGAAGAAAAATTATTGCCATTGTACTTTCTGCGCTGATGGTTACTACATTCACACCGATAGTGAGCTTTGCCGATGAGAACGCTTCGGGGGAAACAGAAATGTCGGTGGAAATGGTTCAGGAGGACCTGCCTTTGGAGGAAAAGGATGTGCAGGACAGCGAGATTGCTGATGAAGAATCAGCAAATAGCACAGATACGCCTGCCGCTGAGGACTCTGAGGAAGAGGGAACAATAACTGAGACCGGTGAGGAAGAGACTGCAGCCGGTGAAGAGACGCCGGACCAGGGGAAGCTTGAGGGAGAGGTTCAGAATGAGCCGATACCACTTGGTGCAGGGGAAATCTGTACAATTCAGGCGGTACTCGATATGGCAAAGGCGGTCTGTGATTATTTCTTCGACGAGTACATAAAGGGAATGGATGGGAAATCCTTTGTGGGGCACTGGACAGTTAAATACACCGGAGCTGACGGAACCTGGCTTGAAAAGTACGATTCCGGGGAACCATTCACAGGATTCGGTAAAGAAAGCAAGGACAGCGTTCACGGCATGATTAAAGCAGCAATTATCAAATGGTATCATGAAGAGAACGCAAATGCGGGATCGTATCTTGTCGGCCTCTTCGGATATGACAAAAACTTCAAAATGGGAGGCGCCTACGGTATTCAGGACCTGGGACTGGTCAGATCGGAAGATGTAACATATGATGATACAGTGCATGAAATAGGCCAGTATCCTTCATATTGGGAACAGTATTCCGATGGCGGCGATTATGATGAATTCGACCCATCAGAGGATGAAAGTGAGCTCATTAACGATCATGGAATAATAGCAGAGCAGGCGTTGGAGTTGGAGCAAAGCCTGTTTGCAGATACTCTTCCATGGTGCTTTGAAGGAATAATATATGGAATGTTATACAGCATTGGACATAATGACAGCTCGAATGAAAGTGATGGATCCCCTGCTACGGACGACCAGGGAAAGGTCTCCACTGCTCTGGCAATGGCGATGGCCGCTGTCATGTGCGGCCTAGCTGTTGCTGCTGCATCACGCAGAAAGAATACCTTTCACAGGTAGTGTCATCACAGGCTGATTTGGCGGCTGTGTAAGATAACGTTACTGTGAAAGGTTGGTGAGATTAAAATGAAAGAGATTAAATGCCCTAACTGCGGACAGGTGTTTCAGGTTGACGAGAGCGGCTACGCTCAGATCGTGAGCCAAGTCAGGGATGCGGAATTCTTAAGGGAACTGCAAAGGCAGGAGAAGGCCCTTGCCGAGAAACGTGAAGCGGAGCTGAAGCTGATTAAGGCGGATCAGGAAAAAACCGCAGCCGAGAAGGACAGGGAGATTGCAAGACTGAATGCGAAGCTAGAGAACAGCGAGACAGAAAAGAAGCTGGCCATGACGGAAGCCGTTCAGCAAAAGGACGCTGAACTGGCGGAGAAGAATGAGGAAATAACAAGACTTCGCAGCGAGCTGCAGCTTCAGAAGCAGGAGGGGGAACTCCAGGCCCAGAGTCTGAAAAATGAATACTCCGGAATGCTGAAGCTTAAGGATGAACAAATTGAACAGCTGAAGGACTTCAAGTCAAAGCAGTCTACGAAAATGGTCGGGGAGAGTCTTGAAAGACACTGCAGCGACGAGTTTAACAAAATAAGAATGACGGCCTTCCCAAATGCATATTTTGAAAAGGACAACGAAGCCGTGGAGAACACAAAGGGAGACTTCATTTTCAGAGAGTCTGATGAGAATGGCACCGAATTCATCTCAATAATGTTCGAGATGAAAAATGAAAGCGATACCACGGCAACAAAGCACAAAAACGAGGATTTCTTTGATAAGCTGGACAAGGACAGGAAGAAAAAGAAATGTGAATACGCAGTGCTTGTGTCAACCCTTGAGGCAGACAGCGAGCTGTATAACAGCGGAATAGTGGATGTGTCCTACAGGCATGAGAAGATGTATGTTGTGAGACCGCAGATGTTTATTACTATCATAACACTGCTTCGCAACGCGGCCCTTAATTCCCTGAAGTATCAGCGGGAGCTGGCCATCGTAAGAAACCAGCAGATAGATATTCAGAATTTCGAAGAGAACATGAACACCTTCAAGGAACAGTTCGGAAGAAACTACAGGCTGGCCAGCGAGAAGTTCAGGAAAGCTATTGACGAAATCGACAAGACTATAGACCATCTGCAGAAAACAAAAGATGCGCTTCTTGGTTCCGAAAATAACCTCCGTCTGGCAAACGGCAAGGCAGAGGATCTTACCATAAAGAAACTCACAAAAAATGCCCCCAGCGTCAGGGAAATGTTTGAAGAACTCAATGACGGGAAATAAGTGAATTATTAATAGAGCAGCCGCACCAATTGAATGATGCGGCTGATTTTTAATTGACTATATCCTGAAGAACCTTGTTGGCTACATCACCGGCAACGTCAGAGCCGTAGCCGGCATCCTCCACAAGCACTACAAAGGCATAGGGGTTGTCCTCGTCATCGATGAAGCCGGTGAACCAGGCATTCGGTTTAGTCTGGCCTGCAACCTCGGCGGTACCGGACTTGGCACAAAGCTCCAATCCAGGGAAGGCACCGTCGCCGCCGTAGTGATTGATTACATTGTTTCTCATCATGTCCCTGAGGGAAGATGCAGTGCTCTCGTCTATCATGTCCTCGGTTTTCAGTATTGCAGTTTTGGCCTTGTCAATGTTCTCCTCAATAAAGTTAGCAGGGCTCATGATTGTAGGAAGAACCGCAGTGCCGTTTCCTGCAATGGCACCCATGTAGACCATCATGGAGCATGGGTTAACCATATCGTGGTACTGACCAATGCCGGTCCAGGCGAGATTCACACCACTGTCAGGGTAGTCGAAGGTTCCTGCCTTTGTATCAATGCCGTCTATGTCATAGCTCTTGTTAAGACCAGTTTTTTCGACGTATTTCTCCATAAGTCCCGGCCCCAGCTTTTCGGTGAGCTTTCCGAAGTAGCAGTTGCAGGAAACTTCCAGTGCCTTGGTGAGTGTCACATCGCCGTGGGCGGAAATATCGGTAACCTCATCTCCGTGACCGTAATCCACACTTCCGGTGCAGTTGACATGGAAGCTGTAGGCGTCATCGAGATTTTCGATTGATGCAGCAGCGGTAACTAGCTTGAATGTTGAACCCGGTGCGAAGGAAGCGTCCAGGAACCTGTTTATGTATGCGCCGTCGGGAATTGTGTAAGGCACATTGAGGGGATCGTATGTAGGGGAACTCACCATGCAGACAATTTCGCCGGTTTTGTAGTTGTATACTCCCACGCAGCCCTTCCTGCCCGCCAGTGCATTGTAGGCAGTGGCGCAGACATCCGAGTCTATGGTAAGGGTGACATTTTCACCCTCATTGTTAAGGCTGTATATGCCGTTAATGAAATCATAGCCGATCAGCTTGTCGAGAAAGGCCCTGTTGGCTCCGGTGGCTATGTTGTTGTCCTTGTCCCCTGTGATGTGCAGGCAGGCAGCCCGAACATCGGCGCTGTCGTTAAAAATCATCCCTTCAGAGGTGTTCTTCATAAGGAGCTCGCCATTTACGTCGTATACTCCTCCCTTGGCAAGATCTCCGTCTGCGAAGACATCACGGTTGCCCTCGTATACTACCCAGTCGGCGCCCTCGCTCCAGTCCTCATAGACGAAGAAGCCTACCCCTGCTATCAGGAACAAACCCAGCAGGAGACACATTATCGCTCTTTTTTCAACTTTTTTCATTTCCTATCTCCAAAAATCCCATCATCTCCAAATATATCTTCAAGGGAGACCGGCTTGTCACGGTCCCTTTCCGGTTTGTTTACGTTATCATTTCCAAAGGCATCAAAGAAATCGTCGTCGCTGATTTCCGTATATCTCACAGCCTTCGGGTGGGCCTTCCGCGCCGGCTCTCTATACTCGTGCCGCGGCTCAACATACTCCTTCCGCTCCGGATCTCTAAACTCAGGCCGAGGCGGCTCTCTATACTCGTGCCGCGCTGTTTCTCTATATTCAGGTCGCGGCTCAACATACTCCCGCCGCGCCGGCTCTCTAAACTCAGGCAGCGGATCGCGGTAGTCCTCCTGAAGCTCCCGGTCGAGGTTCTCGATGAAATCCTCGTACTCCTCCTCTGCCGGTTCAGGCTGAAGCTTGGCAGCTCTCCGTTCGGCAGCCTTCAGTTTGTTTTCGTTGACGCGAACAGCCAGGCTTGCATTCTGCCGAGTGTCTGCAGCCTTTACGAAGGCCAGCATGCCCCAGCAGGCAATCATGCTTGTTCCGCCGGAGGAAATAAATGGGAAGGTAACGCCAGTCAAAGGCAGCAGGTCCACGGAACCGAACACGTTCAGAATAGTCTGGAACATGAACAGGGATGTTGTGGCACAGGCTGCTATGCAGTAATATGTGGAACGGCCGGCAATAATCGAACGGTAAGCGAAAACCCCCAGAGTAACGATGCAAAGCACTGCCAGTATGGCAATAACAAGCCCCCATTCCTCAGCCAGAAGACCGAAGACCAGGTCGGTGCTTGAGGCGGCCACATCGCTCAGATTTCCCTCTCCGGCTCCCAGCCCCGGAATTCCTCCGCTGGCAACTGAAGTCATTGTCTGAACCTGCTGGAAGCCCTTGTCGGTAGGATCCTCCCAGACATGGCGCCAGATCTGGAATCTGGATGCGACGTAAGGCATAAACCTCAGAACCATCAGGCCCATGAGACCTGCAGCGCCCAGAACCAGGAACAGCTTGGTGAAATCTCCCGATCTCAGGAAGGAGATAACCAGGAAGGTTGCGAAGAATATCAGAGCCGTTCCGAAGTCTCCCATAATGGCAAGACAGCCTAGACAGAAGAAACTGAAGCCCATGAACACCAGCATGTTCTTCCTCTGCTGCAGCTCGTCAAGAGATGCGGCCCCCACAAATATGAACACGATTTTAACCATTTCAGATGGCTGAATGGAGAAACCGCCGATATGTATCCAGTTCTGGGAACCGTTTACCACAGTACCCATGGTGATATTGATAATCAGCAGCACAACGCTTATGCCCATGAGAATGTAAGTGAATCTCTTTGCCTTTGAAAGATCCCGGAGGAACCAGCACATGGCGAAGAAAAGCAGCACTCCCAGCAGTATGCATATTGACTGCTTCATAACCGAATAAGGATATGCCGATGCTGTAACCGCCAGACTCAGAGTCGACAGGAAGAAGGCAATCAGCTCCACCTCGAAGCCCGTTCTCTTCATCATCCTGAGGGCTATTACGTAGACCCACATGAGGATGCACAGAAGCGCAAAGGCAGCCGGCAGCTGAGCAGGGAATTCCTCTCCCAGAGACACCTTGAACTGGATTACGGTCAGAAGCTGGAATACAGTAATCGCCAGCATGGAAAGCCATGGAGAAGTGCGCTTCGTATTCCGCTTTCTCTTCTCAATGTTCTCCATTCGTTCCCTGTAGCTCAGGGGATAGAGCTCGAAGTCCGTTCCCCCCACGGTAAGCACATCGCCCCCCTGCATTTCGGTTGGCTCCGTAACCCTGCGGCCGTTAATAAATGATCCGTTTTTTGAATTCAGGTCATTGTAGACCCAGGTTCCCTCGGAGTCCCGGATAAGAGTTCCGTGACTTCGGGAAACGGCTCCGAGATTCAGGATAATGTCGCAGCCTCTGTGACGACCCACAAGGTTTTCCCAGTGAGTCAACGGAACCGAGGTGCCATCAGGGCACTTGAGATAGGCCCATATTTCAGATGGATTTCTCAATCTGATAAGAGCCAGAAACTGGTGAAGCAGAATAAGAATCGCCAGTCCCATGCATACCCATCTCACCCCTGTGGTGAAGTAAAGCTGCACATATGAAATTATTTCCTCGTAAGAATAGTCCATCTCTAATACCTTTTAAATACTGATTAAATATACTGAAGAGTTATGGCAACAATCGGGATTGTCACCAGACACATTATTGTAGTAAGCATTACACCCTTTGTCGCCAGGTTCACATCTGCTCCGTAGCGGTCGCTCAGTATTACCGAAAGCATTGCACACGGCATGGCAGCCTCCATTACTATGACGGTGCCGAAGAGTGTGCCGCCTCCAATGATAAGCTTCACCAGAACCAGAGCTATTGCCGGTGCCACCAGCAGCTTCAGAAGACAGACAAGGTAAGGCTGCCAGCTCTTGAACATGTCAAGGAGTCTGATTCTTGCCAGATGGGAGCCCACCACAATCATTGCCAGAGGGCTTGTGGCGGAACCGATGGATTCAACAGGTCCTGCGATGATATCCGGCAGCATGATCTGTGACGCATAAAGAGCCAGACCGATAAGTACTCCCACGAAACAAGGATTAACAAGACCCTTCATGGTTTCGCCGATGCCCATTTTCTCTTCTCCCTTTGCAGCCTGTCTTATGAAGGTCACACCGAAGGTGAACATAAGCAGGTCGAAGGAGGAGTCCGCCAGAGCACCGTAAAAAACAGCCTCCTTGCCGAAGAGAGCATCCAGTACAGGCAGACCCAGAAAACCCGTGTTGCCGAACACCATCATGAAGGCCATGATGCCGCTTTGGGAGGCGGGCATTCTGATTATTGATGTCAGAACCTTGGATATTACCATTGCAACAAGTACTACGCCGATAAATATCAGAACAACATACTTGCAGTTGTTGAGAATCTCCCAGGAGAACTCCATCTGCATTGCGCTGATAACAAGGCAGGGGTAGGTGATGCAGGTTATTAATGAAGAAATCCCCGAGGTGTGGGGTTCCTGCAGTACATTCAGTTTCGCGAGAATGTATCCCGGCAGTATCATTATGAAAACCTTGGCCAAAGCCAGGATTACTTCAGCTGATTCCATTGTAAGCTCCTTTGTTGTAGTCTGTGTGTTGCTTTTGCAAAAGCAACAAAATCTCACTGTAATTATACAACCCAGCAGCGGGAATTTCAATTCTACAAAAGGGCTCTTCAGTATGATAGAATCAGATGGTAATAAAGACATTAAGGCACAGCGGAGGACTAAATGAATTACGACAGATCCACAATGAAGGTATTCTTAAGTTACTTTAAACCCCACCTGGGGCTTTTTGTGCTGGATTTGTCCTGTGCCCTGGCGGCCTGCATTATTGACCTGACCTTCCCTCTGGTGGCAAGGCATGCCATGTACAGCATGCTGCCGGACAGAGCCTTCGAAGCCTTTTTCAGAGTAATGGTCATTGTGGCCTTTGCATTTCTTCTGAGAGCGCTCCTTAACTACATAATAACCTACTGGGGGCACATGTTCGGTGTCAGAGTTGAAGCGGATCTCAGGGAGGACCTGTTTTCACACATGCAGAGCCTGGATTTCGGCTTCTTCAACAGAAGCCGAACGGGACAGCTTCTCTCCAGAATGACGGGAGACCTGTTTGAGATAACGGAAATGGCTCATCACGGGCCTGAGGATCTCTTCATCGCCCTGGTAACGATTCTGGGATCAATCGGCATAATGTTCACCATTCAGTGGAAGCTTGCCCTTGTGATTCTGATAATTATTCCTGTGGCGGCCTTCGTGATAATGATGAACAGACGCAGGATGATTCTCACCTCCCGTAGGGTCAAGGAGAAGCTGGCGGATATTAACGGAGAAATCGAGACGGGAATTTCGGGGATTCGTACAAGCAAGGCCTTCGCCAATGAGGAGGCGGATTATGCCAGATTCGCAAAGGCAAACGATCTTTTCAGAACATCCAAGTGTGACAATTACAGGGCCTTCGGGCTTTTCATGTCATCCCTGGAGTTTTTCATGTGCATCATGCCTGTGGCAATCATGGCCTTCGGCGGATGGCTTATCATGAGAAACAGCATGAACTATGTGGATCTCATTACATTCTATCTGTACATTTCCACATTCATAATGCCCATAAGAAAGCTGGGAAACTTCATGGAATCATTCATGAACGGATGGGCAGGACTCACCAGGTTCATGGAGATAATGAGAATGAAGCCTGAGATTGAATCCGGGGATAAGAAGCCCGGCGAGAAGGGATACGGAATAGACATAGAAAATGTCTGGTTTTCATATGAGGACGACAGCCTCGATGTAATAAGCGGAGTGGACATTCATATCAAAGACGGGGAAACTGTGGCTATTGTGGGCCCGTCCGGAGGCGGCAAGACAACACTGTGCCAGCTGATTCCAAGGTTCTATGATGTGGATCGGGGCTCCATAAAAATCGGCGGAGTTGATGTAAGGGATATGGATCTTAAGGCTCTTCGCAGGAGCATAGGCATCGTTCAGCAGGACGTTTTCCTCTTTGCCGACACCCTGGCCGAAAACATCAGATACGGCAGACCTGACGCCACCGACCGGGAGGTTATGGAGGCTGCCGCAAAGGCTGAAATATACGACGATATAATGGCTATGCCTGAGGGCTTTGATTCCTTTGCAGGGGAGAGAGGGGTGCTGCTGTCGGGAGGCCAGAAGCAGAGAATATCAATTGCCCGTATCTTTCTGAAGAATCCGCCGGTGCTCATTCTGGATGAGGCCACATCGGCTCTTGATACTGTTACGGAATCCAGAATTCAGGGGGCATTTGACAAGCTGGCAGAGGGCAGAACAACTCTGATTATTGCTCATCGCCTATCTACAATAAGAAATGCAGACAGAATTCTGGTTATAGATGAAGGCAAGGTAAAGGAAGAGGGAACCCATGAAAGCCTCATGGCTAAAGGGGGCAAGTATGCTGAGCTTTACAGGTTCAGCCGGGAATAATATAATTCGGATATGGATAAGAAAAGACAGAAAGAGATACTTATACTCGCCATCAAGGCGGGGAAAATAATGATGAAAAGCGGAGCGGAAATCTACAGGGTGGAGGATACCATTTCCCGGATATGCCTGGCCTGCGGAATTGATCACGTCAATGTGTTTGCCATGCCTACAGGCATTTTCGTTTCCATCAACATTGAGGATGAGGACGATACGGTAACATACGTTAAGAGAATCACCGGAAGCGAGACGGATCTCAGGAAGATTGCAGAGGTTAACAGGTTTTCCAGGGAGTTCACAACCACGGATCTTTCGGTGAAGGACGGCATGAAAATGCTTGAAGAAATAGAGAACAGGAAGCCGGTTGCGTTCCCTGTGCGGGGTCTTGCTGCGGCAGTTGTTACAGGCTGCTTCGCACTGATATTCGGCGGCGCAATTCCTGACTTTTTCGTTGCCTTTGTTGCGGGATTCGGAGCCTACGCCTTCTCAAGGCTGCTGCAGAGGAGCGAAATCAATTTCTTCATCAGAGGTTTCCTGTGTACCGCCTTCACATCCATCTGCGCTCTCATTGCGGAGACCCTTATACCGGGAGTATCCTATTCCTTCGTGGTAATGGGCTGCATCATGCTGTTTGTTCCGGGAGTTGCAATAACAAACTCAATCAGGGATTTCCTGTCCGGTGATATGCTGTCGGGACTTGCCCGATTGACGGAGGCCTTCCTTATCGGAATATCCCTAGCAGCCGGCGCCGGTGTTGTTATCAAGCTGTGGACAATGACGGGAGGTATTACATTATGATAGTGGACCTTCTTATTCAGTTTCTGCTGGCAATGGCAGGAACCCTTGGTTTTGCAATAATATTCAGGGCACCTCTCAGGAGAATGCCAGCCTGTGTGTTTATCGGCGGCTGCGGATGGGTATCCTATCTCATAACGGTGAATTGCTTCGACTCTCCCATACTTGGATGCTTCATTGCCTCCTGTCTGGTGGGGCTGATGAGCGATATTTTCGCCCGGGTGCTTAAGGATGCCGCCACGATATTCATAATACCTGGGATTCTGTGTCTTGTTCCCGGCGCCAAGATTTTTTATACCATGGAAGCGCTTCTTAAGGAGGATTTCACGGGTACGGCAGAGATTGGACTGCAGATGCTGCTGATGGCGGGAGCCATAGCCATGGGCCTGCTGGTGATGGGGGCGATAATAAGGGTTGTGAGAACGGCAATCAGAACCTTTATTGCTTGACTTAAATAAAGCAAAATTGTATTATTGTATAGAAAATACAATAATAGTACAATTTTGCTTTTTTTATTGCATAAATGAGACAGGAGTGAGGGTAAATGATTAAACTTTACGACGGCGGCGCGTTTCTCATTAACGGCAAGGATATCGTTCCTGAGAAAGATGCGTCAGGGGCAGCGGCGGCTGCCGGAAGAAATCTGGATAAAGAGGAGGCCCGCAAAGGCACAATAGCCTACGGTATTCTGAAGGCACATAACACTTCAGACAACATGGACAAGCTTAAGATAAAGTTTGATGCCATGGCGTCCCACGACATTACCTTCGTGGGAATCGTGCAGACAGCTAAGGCTTCGGGAATGAAGGAATTTCCTATTCCTTATGTGCTGACAAACTGCCACAATTCCCTTTGCGCGGTTGGAGGAACCATTAACGAGGACGACCACATGTTTGGTCTGTCGGCAGCCAAGAAATACGGCGGCATCTATGTTCCTCCTCACATTGCGGTAATTCACCAGTACATGAGAGAAAGACATGCAGGCTGCGGCAGAATGATAATCGGTTCCGACTCCCACACAAGATACGGTGCTCTTGGCACCATGGCCGTGGGAGAGGGCGGAGGCGAGCTTGTTAAGCAGCTCCTTAGAGATACCTACGATATTTCCTATCCGGGAGTTGTGGGTGTTTACCTTGACGGCAAGCCTGCACCGGGGGTTGGTCCTCAGGACATTGCCCTGGCAATAATAGGAGCCGTATTCAAGAACGGATATGTTAAGAACAAGGTTATGGAGTTTGTAGGTCCGGGAGTTGCGTCCATGGAATGCGACTACAGAAACGGCGTGGATGTAATGACCACCGAAACAACATGCCTGTCATCAATCTGGAGAACTGATGAGAAGACTAAGGCCTTCCTGACTGTTCACGGCAGAGGGGATGACTACAGACAGCTGGATCCTGAGGAAGTGGCATACTATGACGGCATGATCTACATCGACCTTTCCACAGTAAAGCCGATGATTGCTCTGCCGTTCCATCCAAGCAACACATATGAAATCGAAGAATTCCTGGCATCACCTGCCGATATCCTCCGTGAAATCGAGAAGGAGGCGGCAGTTATCCAGGAGAACCCTGACCTGGAATTCAGCCTTACAGATAAGGTTGACGCATCAGGCAAGGTGAGAGTACAGCAGGGAATCATCGCAGGCTGTGCCGGCGGAACATATTCCAGCATCTGCGAGGCTGCTCACATCCTGAAGAATGCCAACTGCGGAAACGACGAATTCACCCTTTCGGTATATCCTTCATCCCAGCCTGTATTCATGGAGCTGGTGAAGAACGGAGCAATTACAGATTTGATGGCGGCAGGTGCAGCAATCAAAACAGCCTTCTGCGGACCGTGCTTCGGCGCAGGAGACACACCTGCAAACAACGCCCTTTCAATAAGACATACCACAAGAAACTTCCCGAACAGAGAAGGCTCCAAGCCGGGTAACGGTCAGCTTTCGGCTGTGGCTCTCATGGACGCCCGCTCAATTGCGGCAACAGCAGCCAACGGCGGCGTACTGACCCCTGCTACCGCCTTTGCGGATGACTATGTGGTGCCTGAGTACAGCTTTGATGAGTCCTCATACACCTCAAGAGTATACAGCGGATTCGGCAAGGGACAGGGCGAGTCTGAGCTGGTTTACGGCCCGAACATCAAGGACTGGCCTGAGCTGCCGGCTCTTTCGGACAACATTCTGCTTAAGGTGTGCTCCAGAATCATGGACCCTGTAACAACAACTGACGAGTTGATTCCGTCGGGAGAAACCTCCAGCTTCAGATCAAATCCGCTGGGACTGGCTGAGTTTACCCTCTCGAGAAGAGATCCGGAATACGTTGCCCGTGCAAAGGCAGTAAAGACAGATGAGACAGAAATCCTGGAGGCTGCCTTTGGAGAAATATCCGGAATAACTCCGGGTGCATCGAAGGAAGATGTTGAGGTGGGAAGCGTGATTTACTGCGTTAAGCCGGGAGACGGCTCCGCCCGTGAGCAGGCCGCCAGCTGCCAGAGAGTGCTGGGTGGACTTGCCAACATCTGCAGAGAGTATGCTACGAAGCGCTATCGCTCCAACGTGATGAACTGGGGAATGGTTCCGTTCCAGATGGCGGCAGAACCTGATTTCCGTGTTGGAGATCTGATTTACGTTCCGGGAATCAAGGAGGCTCTGGCGGGAGACATGAAGTCAATCAAGGCTTATGTGCTGGGAGAAAACGCCCACGAAATCGAGCTGTTCATATCGGATATGACTGCTGAAGAAAAGGAAATCGTCAAGGCAGGATGCCTGATTAATTACAATAAAAGGAGAATGGAATAATGAATTACACTGAACACTTTGAAACACTGGTTAAGGAACAGCTTAAGAGAGTTGAACGCATGAAGAACGCCCCTGCGGCACCGGATTTCGCATCAATGGACAAGGTTGTAATCGGAGCTATTGACGGCGACGGTATCGGCCCAATCATCATGGATTCCTGCAGGGAGATTCTTAACAAGCTGCTGGCGGAAGAAATCGCAGCAGGCAAGATTGAAATCAGAACCATCAAGGGACTCACAATAGAAAACAGAGTTGAGAAGCTTCAGGCTGTACCTGATGATGTTCTGGCAGAAATCAAGGAATGCGATCTGCTGCTGAAGGGTCCTACAATGACTCCGGGCAAAAACGACGATCTGCCGAACATCGAAAGCGCCAACGTTAAGCTGAGAAAGGAACTTGACCTGTTCGCTAATGTAAGACCTGTAGTTATTCCTGAGAAGGGCATTGACTGGATGTTCTTCAGAGAGAATACTGAAGGCGAATACGCTCTGGGTAACAGAGGCGTGGACATTTCAGATGACATCTCAATGGATTTCAAGGTTACAACAACTCTGGGAACTCAGAGACTGGCAAGGGCTGCTTTTGAGCATGCCAAGAAGAACGGCAACAAGAATGTGACTATTGTTACCAAGGCCAACATCATGAAGAAGACAGACGGAAAGTTCCTGGAGCTGTGCTACGAAATGGCCAAGGAGTATCCTGAAATCAAGACAAACGACAGATATGTTGATATCATGAGCGCCAACCTCATTAACGATATGGTTAACAGAGACTTCAATGTTTTCATTCTTCCTAACCTGTACGGAGACATTATCACTGATGAAGCGGCTCAGATGCAGGGCGGTGTAGGTACTGCAGGAAGCGCAAATCTTGGTTCAAGATATGCTATGTTTGAGGCAATTCACGGCTCAGCAGAAAGAATGATCAAGGAAGGCAGAGGTCAGTTCGCAAACCCTGCAAGCATCTGCAGAGCTGCTGTTATGATGCTTAGACACATGGGAGCCATGGCAAAGGCAGACCAGCTTGAGAAGGCTCTTGATGCTGCAGCTGAAAATGTTCACATCATCCGTGACGGAAGCGGCGATACTGCAGCTGATTTCACAAAGTTCGTGCTGGAGGCTCTTTAACAGTCTCCATCAGATGTGACAGGTGATGTGACGAGAACTACGATTGTTTTATCCGATTTATGGAGAAACGGAAATGTTTAAATTTACAGAAATGAATGAGGTGAGCAACGCACCCATTTCCACCAGCCTGCTGGCAAATCTCCAGAGGGACATTCTCACCGGCAGGCTTAAACCGGGACAGAAAATAGTTGAGCAGGAGCTATGCAACGAATACGGTGTGAGCAGAACGCCCATCAGAGAGGCCCTGAGGCAGCTTGAAGCTGACGGCCTCGTTGAGAATATCCTGAACAGGGGAGCCTTTGTTATCGGAATGTCCGATCAGGATTATGAGGACATGTTCGACATGAGAAAGGCCTATGAGGTTCAGGCTGTGGAGTGGGCAATTCAGCGTATCACCGAAGAGGAGATGGAGAGGCTGGAGGAAACCTTTGAGTTCATGGAATTCTATACCATGAGAAACGACATCGAGAAGATGCTTGTTATCAATACGGGATTTCATCAGATTATCTATGAGGCTTCCCACAACAGGATGCTTCAGAAGCAGCTGGCCTCCTATCAGAATTTCCTGAAATACAAAAACTCTCAGGTTGTGCGCAGCGACAGCTATCTGACCACCGTGCTTTAGGAACACCGGGCCATATTCAAGGCCTTTGTTGACAAGGCGCCCCGGGAGGGCGCCCTTGCAATGGAGATTCACATGAACCGCTCCAAGGAGCGTCGCTGCGGCTGAAGCCCGGCGTCGGTATGGCGCACATTGCCGGGCCGGCATTGTTTGTCATTGACCGAAGTCGGTATGAGTGTCATTGACCGGAGCCGGTGTCCCTTGTCCTTATGGGAGCCGATGTTTGGCTCACCGGCGGGAGACGGCTTCAAGAAGCGCATCCAGGAAGCTGCTGCGGTCATATATCCTGGCAGGATCCATTGCGTATTTCACTGCAAGGCTGTCGGCTGCAGAAATTTCAGATTCAGAAAATACACCTTTTTCGAAGGTGTATTTTTTTCCGTCAAATCTGCCGTACCTTCTCATGGTGTCCAGATATCCCAGGGTGATAAGCCTTGTGGTGTGACCGGCATCGAAGGTGAGCATGTTCCCTGCATCCAGGGAGGGTTTAAGGTGAATGAAGCTTTTGCAGTTTGCCTTTGCCTGTTCAATAAACTCCTGGCGAAGGACCCCCACTGCCTTGAGATTTACTGCGATTATTGAATCAGCTCCCCTTTCCAGAGCCATCTTGACGGGAAGGTTGTCATGGTATCCCCCGTCGATGAATTTTCTGCCGTCAATATCGCAGACCTGAACTGCCGGGAAACATGAGGCGCTTGCCATGATGTAGTCCAGAAGCTGCCCCGCGGGGATGTCCTCCGTATATACATAGTGCCCGCCCAGAGCCGGCAGCTCTGTCACAACGAGTCCGTAGCTGATATGGCTGCTGCGGACATCCTCCTCACGGATGTACTTCTTCATCATATCCATCAGACCCGTATTGGATGCACCGCCGTTGGTTATTATCTCACGCAGGTATCCGGCGGCCTCTTCAGCGGGCATGCCTGCTATGTCAAGCTCCCCGAACCGCTCTCGGATTTTGTCCCCGATTCTTTCTGTGAACTCGCTGACCCTGTCCTGTATTGCGTCGTTGAAATAGCTGCGCGCACCGTCGAAGAAAGTTGTCTTCGCTGACACTCTGTCGTGATTCGGCTCTCCGGCCGAGCCGCCTATGTCGAAGACCATGTCCGTGGAGAGTTCCAGCCACAGCTTCTCAGCCAGCGCCAAATCCCCTTGGGCAATCATAGCGCCGTTGATGGCACCAACAGAAGTGCCGAAGACCATATCTATTTCGATTTCCAGTTCCTCCAGAGCCTTGCAGACTCCGATTTCATAGGCGCCCCGGCTTCCGCCGCCGCCCAGAACCAATGCTGTTTTCATATTGATAATTCTCCTTTCCCTTTTAGGACATTATATCATAACTCTACCCGCCCCGCCGCCTCGCTGCACCGCCATTATCACGAACTTTTTCCAGCATCTTCAAAAAACGTTGAAATTTCAACATGCCATTTTTTTACATTGTGAAAATGTGGTGAAATATGCCCCACCAATGGTCTTTTTTCCCATAATAGCCCTGCTTTACTCAGCATTTTGCGTCTATTTTCACAAAGGCATTTCTGCTGGTTTCTGAAACCCTTGGTATGCAAGGCTTCGCGGACCTCGCTGGATAATATTACCAAATTTTCGTGATTAATCCGTGAAGCGGCCTAGCCGCCTCCTGCGTAACGAATAAATGTTCTTGAACAGATGTTCCCACAGGTGTATAATCAGACCATGAGAGAACAATTGATGCAAAAGCTGGAAATCCTGGCGGACAGCGCCAAGTATGATGTGTCCTGTTCGAGCAGCGGCTCAAACAGAGAGGCCAACGGAAGAATGGGAAATGCCCACGCTTCCGGAATTTGTCATTCCTGGAGCGCCGACGGCAGATGCGTTTCACTGCTGAAGGTGCTCTTCACAAACAAGTGCGTTTACAACTGTGAGTACTGCGTAAACAGGAGGACGGCCGAGTGCCCCAGGGCGGCCTTTGAGCCTGAAGAACTTGCAGAGCTTACCATGGAGTTTTACCGGAGGAATTATATTGAGGGGCTGTTTCTCAGCTCAGCAGTTGAGGTGTCCCCGGACTATACAGCGGAACGGATTCTGAAGAGTCTGCAGC
>JALFKB010000124.1 GCA_022775805.1 Clostridiales bacterium | reverse complement strand
GCAGAAAAGGCAAACAGTGATGAAGTCAAGAGAGAACTGTACAGAGATCTGGCAGAGTGTACCGGCAAGAAACCGAGATGGGGAATACTTACAGGGATAAGACCTGTGAAGCTTGCGGGTGAAATTCTTGACAGGGGCGGTAATCCCCTTGAAGTGCTTAAAGAAGGTTATCTGGTAGAGGAGAGCAAGGCGCTGCTTACAACGGAGATTCTGGACTATCAGAGAGAGCTTCTCGGCAAACCGGAGGGAGGCAGTTTTTCTCTGTATATTGGGATACCCTTCTGCCCCACCAGGTGCCTTTACTGTTCCTTCACAAGCAATCAGGTAAAGGATACAGAAATTGAAAGGTATCTGGAGGCTCTTCACATGGAAATGGATTATGCCGGAAAGGCTGCGGCGGAAGCCGGGCTGAAGCCGGAATCTGTTTATTTCGGCGGCGGCACCCCTACAACCCTGAGCAGCAAGCAGCTTGACCTGCTTTTGCAGAAAACCGAAAGGGCCTTTAACTTGAGGGGCATTAAGGAATTTACTGTTGAAGCCGGCCGGCCGGACACAATTACCCGGGAAAAGCTGGAGGTTCTCAGGGCACACGGAGTTGACAGGATAAGCATAAACCCTCAGACAATGAAGGAAGCTACTCTTGAGCTCATAGGAAGAAGACACTCGGTTGAGGATGTTTACAGAGCCTTCGAGGCTGCCCATAATACGGGATTTGACACGATTAACGCGGATCTGATAACGAGACTTCCGGAGGAAACCTTTGAGGACTTCAAGAAAAGCCTTCGGGAGGTAATAAACCTGGGAGCGTCCAATATCACACTCCACACTCTGGCGGTGAAAAGGGCTTCCGGGCTAAAGGAAATGGATGAAAATTTCAACTATCGCCGTGAGGAGCTTGGTGAGACCATGCTGGACTATGCCCACGGTGAACTAAGGGAAAACGGTTTCAGGCCATACTACCTTTACAGACAGAAGCACACCTCGGGAAACACTGAAAACACTGGCTTCTGCCTTGATGATAAGGCCTCGGTGTACAATGTGCGAATAATGGAGGAGGCGCAGTCGATTCTGGCCCTGGGCGCCGGGGGAATCAGCAAGGTATATTTCCCTGAGGAGAACAGACTGGAGAGGGTTGCGAATGTATCCAACTATGAGATATACATTCAGAGAATCCGGGAAATGATTGAGAGAAAGAACAAAGGATTTTTTATATAGCAGGAGGAAGAAAGATGTTAACAAATGCACCTAAAGGAACGAAGGACATGATGCCTGAAGAGGCGTACAAGTGGCAGTATCTTGAGAAGAAATTTGCTGAGATATGCAGAAGATACGGTTTCCAGGAAATAAGAACTCCGGTATTCGAACATACTGAGCTGTTCCAGAGAGGCGTTGGTGATACAACAGATATCGTTAAGAAGGAAATGTATTCATTCATGGATCAGGGAAACAGAAACATAACCCTCAGACCGGAAGGAACTTCACCGGTTGTAAGAGCGTTCTGTGAGCACAAGGTTTTCGCAAATCCTCAGCCAACAAAAGTGTACTACAACATTCCTTGTTTCAGATATGAGAAGCCTCAGTCAGGAAGACTTAGACAGTTCCACCAGTTTGGTGTTGAAATTTTCGGAACCACAAACATGATGGCTGACGCTGAAATCATTGCCATTGGCTACGATTTCATCAAGGAGATGGGAATTACAGATGTTGAACTGCAGATTAACAGCGTAGGATGTCCGGAATGCAGAGGCAAACACAGGGAGGCTCTCAAGAAGTTCCTGGAGCCGAAATACGATGAGCTCTGTCCAACATGCCAGGAAAGATATCACACAAATCCAATGAGAATTCTTGACTGCAAGTCACCGATAGATCAGGAGCTGGTTAAGGATGCACCGATGATGCTGGATTATCTCTGCGATGACTGCAGAGAGGCCTTTGAAGATCTCAAGAAGAATCTGGATGCCTTTGGAATTGAGTACGTGGTAAATCCTAAGATTGTAAGAGGTCTTGACTATTATACAAAGACTGCATTTGAATTCGTAACGACTAAAATAGGAGCCCAGGGTACAGTATGCGGCGGCGGACGCTACGACGGTCTCGTAGAGGAGGTTGGCGGTCCGTCAACACCGGGCGTTGGCTGGGGAATGGGTAAGGAGAGAATACTCATGACTTCTGAAGCCTGCGGATTCGAAATTCCAAAGCCGGAGGGCACCGAGGTATTTATCGCCTTCATGGGTGACAAGGCAAGAGAATTTGCCCTGAAGCTGATGCACGACCTGAGAGTTGCCGGAGTGGCTGTTCAAATGGATGTAATGGGCAGAAACTTCAAGAATCAGTTCAAGCTGGCCAACAGATGCGGAGCTGCCAGAACAGTAATAATCGGAGAGTCTGAGCTTGAATCCGGAATGCTTCAGGTTAAGGACATGGAGTCCGGAGAACAGACAGAGGTATCCATTGATAGAATTTTTGATGAACTTAAGAAATAAGGAGAATTAGATGATTTACAAGAGAACCCACATGTGCGGTGAGCTAAGAGCAGATAATATCGGTGAAAATGTGGTTCTGAACGGCTGGATTCAGAAGAGAAGAAACCTGGGAGGCCTCATTTTCTGCGATGTTAGAGACAAGACGGGAATTTCACAGGTTATATTCAATGATGAGATTCCACAGGAACTCTTCGACAGGGCAGATACCCTGAGAAGCGAATATGTTGTGGGAATCAAGGGAAAGGTTGTGGAAAGAGAATCCAAGAACCCTGACATGGCAACCGGTGATGTTGAAATCATTGCTGAGGATCTTGTCATCTATTCTGCTTCAGATACGCCGCCGATTTACATCAAGGATGATGACAATGTGGATGACAATCTGAGATTAAAATACAGATATCTTGACCTTAGAAAGAAAAAAATGCAGGATAATCTGGCCTTCAGAGCCAAGCTTACAACTCTGGCCAGAAACTATTTCGCAGAGTGCGGTTTCACCGAGGTTGAGACGCCTATGCTCATCAAATCAACACCTGAGGGTGCCAGAGACTATCTGGTGCCGAGCAGAGTAAATCAGGGACACTTCTATGCGCTTCCACAGTCACCTCAGACCTTCAAGCAGCTTCTCATGGTAGGAGGCACCGACAGATATTTCCAGGTTGTTAAGTGCTTCAGAGATGAGGACCTGAGAGCGGACAGACAGCCGGAATTCACACAGATTGACCTGGAAATGTCATTTGTTGAGGTGGACGATGTAATTGAGATTCAGGAAGGGTTCCTGAAGAGAGTCATGAAGGAAATGAAGGGCATCGAAATTGAAACACCGTTTCCTAGAATGACATGGGAAGAAGCTATGACAAGATACGGCAGCGATAAGCCTGATACCCGCTTCGGCTTCGAACTTCAGGACATTTCACACCTGGTGAAGAACTGCGATTTCAAGGTGTTCACCGATGCTGTGGCAGCTGGAGGCAGCGTTAGAGCAATCTGTGTAGATGGCGCTGCACAGGAATATACACGCAAGAAAATTGACAAGCTTACTGAAGCTGTGAAGAGCTACGGCGCCAAGGGTATGGTATGGATGAAGGTTGCAGAGGATGGAGTATCATCATCTGTAAACAAGTTTTTCACCCCTGAACAGCTTGGAGAAATAGCTGATTACCTCGGTGCAAAGGCAGGAGATCTTGTTCTTATCATCTCGGATAAAAACAAGGTAGTATTTGACAGTCTGGGATTTTTGAGAAGACATATTGCAGGAGAAATGGGACTTCTTGACGATAACCGTTTCAATTTCCTCTGGGTAGTTGACTTCCCGCTCTTCGAGTATGACGAGAAGGAGGACAGATGGTCAGCAATGCACCATCCATTCACATCACCTAAGGCGGAACATGCTGAGCTTCTCAAGACTGATCCTCATTCATGTCTGGCCAACGCCTATGATATAGTACTCAACGGCGTTGAACTGGGCGGAGGAAGCATAAGAATCCATGACAGAGAAATGCAGGAAGACATGTTCAAAGCCCTGAACATGGAGCAGGATGAAATAATCGAAAAGTTCGGATTCCTTGTGGAAGCCTTCAAGTACGGAGCGCCTCCTCACGGTGGGCTTGCTTACGGACTTGACCGTCTGGTAATGCTTCTCACAGGAGAGAAATCAATTAGAGAAGTTATTGCATTTCCAAAGAATCAGAATGCCCAGTGCATGGTCAGCGAGGCTCCGGGAGTTGTTGATACAGCCCAGCTCGATGAACTTGGAATTGCACTTAAGGAACAGATAACGGAATAAATGAAAATAGGAATAATGGGAGGATCCTTTGATCCTGTCCACAATGGACATATAGGTCTTGCTGAGGATGCGGTAACCATGGCCGGGATGGATGAGGTAATCATGATTCCCGCCGGGATACAGCCCTTCAAGCAGGACAGGCGAACGGAATCCGGTGAGGATCGCTTCAGAATGCTTGCGCTTGTTGCGGGGCAGAATGATCATATCACCGTATCGAGAAATGAACTGGATTGTGAAGGTGTTTCATACACATACCTCACCATGCGGCGGATACAGGAGATGAACAGCAAGGCCAGACTGTACTTTATCTGCGGGACTGACAGCTTTCTTAAAATAGATACGTGGAAAAATGCAGATGAACTTCTCACCAGTTATTCCTACATTGTAGGATGCGACAGACCGGGATACAGGCACAAGGAACTGATGGAGGCGATAGACCGAATAACCCGGAAGTACGGGACGGACATTATAACTATTAATAACAGACAGTTTGATGTTTCTTCAACGGAAATAAGGGAGAGAATAGCTGAGGGCAGATCAATAGCCCATCTGGTTCCTCCGGCTGTGGAAAGGTATATTAGGGAGAATGAACTCTACAGACTATGAAAGACTGAAGGCGAAGATTCTTGAATACAT
>JALFKB010000030.1 GCA_022775805.1 Clostridiales bacterium | reverse complement strand
GAACAGAACAGGATACTCGGTATCCGGCATATTCTGAACAACAGAGTTTATTCCAAGTCCAAAGGCAGCCATGCCCATGGCGATAAAGAGAGCGTCATTGACACGCTGACTCATCACCCTCTTGAACAGTCCTCCCACCAGACTTCCTGTTATTATCGTTGCTACATTTACAAGTGTTCCAATCATTTTTTTCTTATTTAGCTAAATCTCCTGAACGCAACGCATCCCGCGAAAACAAGTCCGATGTATCCGAGAACCGTGTAGACGGATCCTACCAGTCCCGAAAATGGCAGCAGCCCCAGCAGAAATGCGGCAATACAGATGCCAGTGGCAAAGAGTCTTCCCGCTGCCGTCCCCTGCTTCACAAACTTCTCGCTGACAGTCCACAGCATGGCGCTGCAGGAGGAGAATATTCCCATTATCAGGATAATGCTGAATACGGCTCCCAGAGGATAGGCGATAATCCGCGCCAGATACAGTGTAGGCACATCCAGCCTGCCGCACTCTCCGATATTTGTCAGCATGGCGCTGTTCATGAGGAGAATCGACGCCATGAGAGCGAAGGTTCCGACAACAGCACCGATTCTCGCCTCCCTCGGAGTTGTGCCAGTCATTCCCAGGGCAGAATAATACTTTGATCCTCCGCACAGATTGTATGATATATAGAGAAGTCCCGAGAGCCACCAGAAGGGAACCGGCTGTTTCGCCTCCATTACCTCCGTAAACTCGTTTACTCTCATCAGCCCGTCAGCATCCCTTACAACCGTTACTATTCCCACAACAAGGGAAAAGAGAATGATTACAGGTCCGATAAAGGACACCACCCTGACGAATCTCTGAAATCCGGCGAAGTATGCCAGAAGAGCCATCACCGCCATAAGCAGTGCTCCCACATAGTGGTTTATGCCGTAGTATTCTTCAAGGGTTGCTCCTGAGCCTGATATCAGGATAATCATTCCAGCGAAAAGCGAGATGGGAAGAAACCATGAGTACAGCCAACCCAGCTTCCTGCCGCAGAAATAAACGAAGTGGTTGTAACCCGGATTGTCCCGGTTGGCGCAGGCAGCCTCAAGAATCATGGGACCGATTATCAGAAATCCCGCCAGATTTATCCCCAGCAGTATGAAGCTGTAATATCCGTAGCTGGTAAAAAACTGGAGAATCTCCTGCCCCGTGGCGAAGCCTGAGCCCATAACCCAGGCCACATATGCACCGGCTATCCTGATTACATTTCTATAGTCAATTCCAGATTCAGTCATCTACTGCTTTTGCACGTCTCCCTTCTCCTTTGCCGGAAGATTTGCGACGATTATAGCAGCGAACATTATTACGCAGCCGATTATCTCTCTCATGCTCATCATCTCACCTAGGATAACCATACCCGCAATCAGAGCGAATACGGATTCCAGACAGAGAATCATGGATGCTATTGTAGGATCTGTATCCTTCTGGGCAACAACCTGAAGAGTGTATGCCACACCGCAGGAGAGCACACCTGAATACAGAATCGGCAGCCATGAAGCCAGCATTGTTGAAACTGACGGAAGGTCAAATCCCAGAGCCGGATCCACAACCGGTGTGAATACCAGGGAAAGAATTCCCGCCACAAAGAACTGTATACAGGACAGCTTGACTCCGTCCACCTTCGGTGAGAAGTAATCGATAACGAGAATGTGTATTGCGAAGCAGATGGCACAGATGAAGATTATCACGTCACCCATGTTGACACTGCCGAAGCCCGTTGACGGTATGCAGAGAAGATAAAGACCCACTGCCGCTGCCGCAACGCAGCCCCATATTACAGGAGTTACCTTTTTTCTTACGAACAGGCCCAGAAGGGGCACGATTACCACGTAGAGAGCTGTAATGAAACCCGAGTGGGCTACGGAAGTATGGAATATTCCTACCTGCTGAACATTTCCTGCCACACAGAGAGCCAGTCCGCAGCAGATACCGCCTATTATAAGCGTCTTGTTTGCCGCCTTTTTTTCCTCCGGTGTCGGCTCTGCATAGCTTCCATCAGCCATGGCCTTGTTCTTCTTGATACGATCCAGAATAAGGATTACGGGAATCAGCACAAGGGCTCCAATAACGGTTCTTGTTCCGTTGTAAGCCAGAGGACCTATTAAATCCATTCCCTCCTTCTGCGCAACAAATGAGGTTCCCCAGATAATTGCTGTCAGCATCAGCATTGCGTCGCCTTTTAATTGCTTAATCATTAAGTACTCCTTTTAATATATTTTACTATTTCCACATGAAACGTTTCAAACGCTTCAGTAATTATATCCTTTTTCCCGCAGGAATTAAACACCTATTCTTCAGATATGTCTTCCGTCTTTTCGTCTTCACCGCCGCCGGACAGAGCCTTCGTAACTGAGCTTGCAATAACCGCTGCGATGAATATGCAAGGCACCGCTTTCATCGGGAAACACAGCAAAAGCAGACATGTTGCCGCCAGCGGCTTTCTCAGCAGCACTCCCATGGTTCCTGCGGTTACCACTGCGGCTCCGAAGGCTGCATGGGCCACACTTCCCGGAAATAAGAGAAGGGCTATTCCAAAGCCCAGGCATACCGCTGCGAAAATCATGGGAAAGAAATGACCTCCCTTTAATCCCAGCTGAATGCACATGTTCGTAAGGAGAACCTTGGCAAGGCCCAGAGCCAGTATTGCCACAGGCAGATACTCATCATAACTCTGAATCAGTACTCCTATCTGCTCCTCTCCCGAAAATGCCAGAGCCGGCACAAGGGTTATGGAGACTCCCAGGATGAGTCCCGCAGCAGTCTCCTTCACAACTGCCGGTACATGTCCTGCTATCAGGCCAAAGAGCAGCTCCGTCTTTATGAAAATCCATCCCAGGATCATTCCCGCCAGAAGATATGGTATTCCCATTGCCAGATCCCCTGCTGTGAGGCTTACCTCCTCAAATCTCGGAAGACCTCCCGAGGTTCGTCCGAAGAGCATGTTGAGGAGCATCATAACCCCCAGGGCAGCAGAAATCGCGATACCGTATATCAGTATTCTGTTTCCCTTCCCGGAGCTGTCGCCGCCGGAAAGAATGTTCTCATCATCCTCCTCCGCCGCCGAAAAGAATCCGAACAGAGGGGAATAGAAAAGAATCGACAGGGACACCGCCATACCTATTCTGGAATAGAGGGCGGCATTTCTGCCGGCATGCTTCAAATTGTCGTTTACCCAGCATCCCAGGGCAACAATGGCTCCCACCATTCCCGCCTCAGGGCCTACGCTGCTTCCGAACACAAGGGGCAGAATCGCAGCAATCATGACTACGGCAATCTTATCGTAGGGATATGTGCCGGTCTGCTTCACAGTTCCCAGAACCTGCATCATGCTCTGGGGATAATCACCGAATTTCTTTCTGAACAGTCCGATTATAAGTCCCCCTGCTGTGCAGACCGCCGGAGGATACCATATCGGCATGGCTGACTGTTCGTTCAAAACATCAGGAACAATGTACCATATCAGTTCCGTTCCAAGATATATTACCCTCAGGAAAACCCAAAGCACCAGCCCTGCTGCAGCACCTGCCAGGGTGCAGAAAAAAATCAGTTTAGCCGTGTTGGTAATCGCTGTTGTCTTTTTCATAGTGTTTTCTATATATTAGTCCTCTACGCCTTCTCCTGCCGATACATCTCTCAGTTGACAGTCCTTCACATTGTTATTATAGAGTCAAATCAGTTATCAGTAAAGAAGTCCTCAGATTTCTACATACTATTTCTATATTAGAGGACGCAATTGTCAATGAGCCTTGTCTGTCCTATGCGTACGGCAATGGCAATTAAGGTGCCCTTTCCTACCGTCTCAACAGGCTCCATGCTCAGGCTGTCCACAGCCGACACATATTCAACCTCCGCCAGGGGTTCCTTCTCGATTTCCGCTCTTACCGCATCGGTGACAGCCTTCGAGGATTTTTCTCCGTCAGATGCCATCTCTTCTGCAATTTTAAGTGACCGGTACAGCGCCACCGCTGCCTTTCTCTCATCAGGCTTAAGATGAATATTCCTGGAGGATTTCGCCAGGCCGTCAGGCTCCCTCACAATGGGACATCCCACTATCTCAATTCCGTAGCTGAGATCCCGAACCATGCGCCTGATAATCGCAAGCTGCTGCGCATCCTTCTCACCGAAGTATGCTTTGTCGGGAAGCACTATATTAAACAGCTTGCCTACAACTGTGCAAACCCCTCTGAAATGATTGGGTCTCGTCCTGCCGCAAAGCTGTTTCGGCATGTCGTTAAGAATCTCAATATATGTATCGGTCTTGCCGTTTCCATCAGGATACATTTCGTCAACTGAGGGATGAAACACCATGCTGCAGCCCTGTTTCTCGAGAATCTCACAGTCCCTCTCAAAATCTCTGGGGTATGAGGCCAGATCCTCTCCGGGAGCGAACTGTGTGGGATTTACGAAAACAGAGGCAACAACCCGGTCGCAGTCCTCTGCAGCCTTCCCCACTAGGCTTCCGTGGCCCTCATGAAGATATCCCATTGTGGGAACAAGGCCCACAGTCAATCCCTCTCTTCTCCACTGTCTTACCTGATCTCGCACCTGACTTATTGTATTGGCAATTATCATATCGTTATACCTCAATATTCTTTACCTGAATTAGTATTCTTCCCTCAGCCCTTCGTAGAATTCGTCGCTGCAATCGCTCTTGGCATAGGTATGCTCCGCCGCCGGGAACACGCCCTCCTTCACCTCACGGTTATAATCTGCAAAGGCAGTCTTCATGGCTTCCCCAACTTCACCGAAATGCTTGGTGAATTTAGGCTTGAGGCTCATGCATATTCCCATGAGATCCTGCCATACCAGCACCTGTCCGTCTGTACCTGCACCGGCTCCTATTCCGATTGTTACCAT
>JALFKB010000009.1 GCA_022775805.1 Clostridiales bacterium | reverse complement strand
CAGCAGTTCTTAGCGGAGCCGGACTGTTTGTTCTAATCGCGGGAATCATTCTCACGGCAATGTCCTCATGCCTGATAGCATATGTTCTTAAAATGACAGTGGCGATGACAGGAGTGAGCTTCCTGATCACGGGGATTGTGGGCGCTCTGGCGGGACTTGCTCTGGCGGCGCTGAGTCTGAAAAAAGTGGTGTAGGCAATTGACCGGCATAATCACACAATTATCACAGAGAGAGGGTATAATTTCCCCAGCCGAAAGGGGGAATAAATATATGAAAAGAACACTGGCTATTATACTGGCGCTTGTAATGGCGCTGACAATGACATTTACAGGAACTGCCTTTGGGGCGGAATCGGACACCTATCTGGCTCTGGGAGCCGATCTTTCGGATAGCGAGAAGGCAACGGTGCTGGATCTGCTGGGGGTTGACGATACCCAGGGATACGAGGTGCTTTACGTAACAAATTCCGAAGAGCATCAGTATCTGGACAAGTATGTCGACTCAAGTCAGATTGGTGAGAGGGCTCTCTCCTCTGTATTGATAAGGCAGAATAGTGGAAGCGACATTGATGTGGAGACTCACAATATCGGATTCTGCACAGAAAGCATGTACAGAAACGCTCTGGAAACAGCAGGAGTAGAAGGGGCGGAAGTGATTGTTGCGGGACCTTTCCAGATTTCCGGCACAGCCGCACTGGTGGGAGCCATCAAGGCATATGAGGAAATGACCGGTGAAAATGTGGATGACGATGTAATTGAGGGCGCTGTTGGTGAGATAACAACAACAGGCGAGCTCGGTGAAGAAATCGGCGACAAGGAAACAGCAGGCGAAATAATTAACGACATAAAGGAGGATCTGGCAGATAATCCGGACATGTCCTCCCAGGAAATTGAAGAATCAATCATTGAAAGTGCCAAGGAACACGGCGTTGAACTGTCCGAAGGAGCAGTGGATAAAACCAGAGAAATGATTGAAGATCTCCAGGGATTGAATATTGACTGGGGCGGATTCAAAGACAAGGCCCAGGAGCTTCTGAACAGCGGGTTCTTTGACAGAATCATAAACTGGTTCAAGTCGCTGTTTAATTAGCCTTAACCGGCATGGCAAACTTGAGAAGCTGTCGCGCATCAACGCAACGGCTGTTAAAAGTTTAATGTGTTAATAATTTAAGCAAAAGAACTGAAGAAATGCTTCAACGACGCAGGCGTCTGTTGAAGCATTTCTTTATGGTGTGAATTGCTGCAGCATTGCCTTGTAATATGCGCCTTATGCCAGCTGGGGAGCAGCTGGCAGATGGCCGGGATTGCAGGGGAGCACGGGGTTCGGCCGGGGGATGACAGGGATGCAGCCAGAAAGGAGCCGGCTGTGATGCGTCCGGATGTTTTGTGCCAGGGGGTTTTATGCTATAATATGATAGACGAGTTGTATGAACGCGAACGGAAGAAGAGGTGATGCGGCATGGGCATATTTGACATATTCCACAGAAAGGACATGTTTCAGGAAGTGACGGAGTGCAGAAACACTCCGGGAGGAGTGCTGCTTGATGTCAGAGGCCGGGATGAATACAATAGCGGACATATCCCGGGAGCCATCAACGTGCCGGTGAACGATATTCATAAAGCAGACAGGTATATTAAGAAAAAGGACGATCTTGTCTGCGTATACTGTCTCAGCGGCATGAGGGCGGCCAATGCGGTAACGGCCTTGAGGGGCAGAGGATATACAAATGTTAAAAACCTTGGTGGCATAAAGAAATATCACGGTAAAATCGAAAGATAGCCGGAAAGGAGGAACCAGAAGTGACATTGAGAGAATTATTGAAAACAAGAGCTGCGGGTGCAGCCTGCAGAGCGAAACAGACAGCAAGCAGCACGGCGGAAGCAGCGAAGATGAAGCTGCTGCAGCTTTCACTGGAAGCAGATGCCCTTGCGAAGGAGGCCCAGCCGGTTGTGGAGAATCTCAAGGCGGAGGCCAATCATGAAATCGTTGAGATGAGCAGAAGGGCGAGAAAGAAAGCCATAAGACTCGAGAAGAAAGCCAAAAAACTGGAAAAGAAGCTGAAAAAGATAGAGAAAAAACAGAGAAAGCAGCTCAAGAAACTCACAAAGAAGAGCCGCAGAAACAAGTAATCGGAAACGCAAGTGACCGATAAAACAAGCAATCAACGCAAGGAACCAAAGGAAAGAAGAAAATGAATCAGGAACTACTAAAGAAACGTCTGCAGAACAACCTGAACAGAGTAGTGGCTGAATTCCAGGCGAGAGAAGACATTATCTGCAGATTCGAAAACCCAAGAATTGCCTACGTGGATGCAGAGGACACGAGGTTTGACGCACTGTTTGCCAGAGGCTACAACGATCATCCGAAGAAAATCTACAGACCGGGCAAGAGCATTGTGGTTCATTACACGCCATACACAAAAGAATTTGTTGAAATGTGTGAGAAATCAAAGGAACCGTCAAAGGAATGGGTTCGGGCAAACATGGAATCGCTGTGGCTTGCAATGGTTCTCAACAGAGAAATAGTAAAAACCCTGGGCGAGGTGGGAAGACTCACATCCTACCTGAACACCATGCTGGAATGGGACCCGAAAACCTGCAGGGAAGAATGGTCCCACAAGCTGGCGGCAGCCATTGGAGGACTGGGAAAAATGGGCCCGGCGGGCTCCCTTATCAGTGAAGGCCGCTATGGCGGAAGGGCCAGCGGAATCATAACAGACGGGCTTTACGCGGAGCCGGCACCGGAATTCAGCGAAGAGGAAATTACGGAGGAAATCAGAAAGCTCACAGAACCGTGGCTTTACGACGGACCATGCAGCACAGAAATGGTGGAAGCCTGCCCGGCAGGAGCAATTTCAGAAAAGGGCATAGACAAATTCAAATGCCAGGATTACTGCAGAAATCTTAATGAAAGCACGCCTATGCCTGAGGTGTGCGGCAGATGCTTCAGATTCGGCAAATAACAACACACAGAAACGGAAACAGTCGATGAACATAAACGAACTACTTAACAAGGCAGAAGAAATCCGGCCGGCAGATGCAAAGGCAGTAAGCCTGGCAAGGGAGCGTCAGGAAACCCTGGCGAAGCCGCCGGGATCCCTGGGAGGGCTGGAGGAAATCTCCATCAGAATCGCAGGGATGACCGGAAAGACAATAAACAGAATTGACAGAGCCTGCGTTGCCGTTTTTTGTGCAGATAACGGCGTGGCAGCGGAGGGGGTGGCATCGGCGCCCCAGTCCGTAACCATGGCCCAGACAATAAACTTCACCAGAAGACTCACGGGAGTAGGGGCTCTGGCAGAGAGCTTTGGAAGCGACCTTCTAATTGTGGACATGGGCGTGAAAGACCCAATTCCCCGGAAACTGTATGACGAAAGTCCCCTGGGGGATACACACAGGATAACAGACAGACGAATAAGACCTGAAACAGGAGAAACAGATAACATCGCACTAGGTCCCGCAATGACACCGGAGGAAGCCCTTCGGGCAATCGAAACGGGAATGGAAATGGCTGATGTCATAAAGAGCAAAGGCTACGAAATAATGGGCATAGGCGAAATGGGAATAGGAAACACCACCACAAGCGCAGCCCTTCTTTCCGCCATAACAGGCAAACCGGCAGAGGAAACCGTAGGCAGAGGCGGAGGAGTAAACGATAAAGGCTTTGCACGAAAAAAAGAAATAGTGGACAGCGCTGCAGGCTACTTTATGAAGTCAGGTGGAATCAGAACTCCGGAGGAAATGGTAGAGGCCCTTTCCCGTATGGGAGGCTTCGACATCTGCGCCATGGCGGGAGCATACATCGGAGCAGCGAGGAACAGAATGCCCGTGGTAATAGACGGATACATTTCAGTAGTTGCCGCACTGTCGGCAGCCATCATTGCACCTAAAGCCAAAGACTACATGATAGCCTCACACAAATCCTTTGAAAGAGGCTACAGCATAGCTGTGGAGCGACTGGGGCTGAAACCTTTCCTGTCACTGGACATGAGACTTGGAGAAGGCAGCGGATGCCCAATAGCCTTCGGAATAATCAAAGGAGCCTGTGACGTCATGGCAAACATGGCAACCTTTGAAGAGGCCGCCATAAGAGACGATTACCTTGAGGAAATCAGAAGCGAGGAAAGATACAAAAAGTGAACACATTCATCAGCGGAGGCTGCAAGAACGGCAAGTCATACTACGCCCAGAATAAGGCGGCGGAAATTGCCCGGGAAACAGGCAGGCCCCTGTATTACATAGCGACAATGATACCCAGAGACAGAGAGGACCTTGCCAGAATCGCCAGACACATAAGCGAGAGAGAAGGCTGGGGCTTCGAAACTGTAGAGCAGCCGGTAAGAATCCGGGAGCTTTTAAGCCGGGAGGATCTGGACCTGGGAGGCGCCTTCCTTCTGGACAGCGTCACCGCAATTCTCGAAAACGAGATGTTCCCAAGACAGCTGAAGGGCAGCGCCGGTGAGGAAATAACCTGCGACATGACCGCCCCCGAAAGAGTCCGGACAGAGCTTACCGCCTTTGCAAAGGCAGTAGATGCTGCGGGAGGAAGCGTGGTATTTGTGTCCGACGGGATATACGGCGACATGGGGGAATACAGCGACTCCACGGAGGAATACCGCAAAGCCCTGGCGGAGACGGATCTGGCCCTTGGGGCCATCTGCCACAGAGTAGTGGAAATATCATACGGAACAGAGGAGATCTGGAAGTGAAATACATAAGAGGATTTTTAATGGCATGGGGGATGTTCTGCTGGATACCCTGCCCCTACAGGAAGTGGGACGGGGATGCCAGAAGCGCACAGCTTGCCATGCTGCCCCTGATAGGCACCGGGATGGGAATAATCTGCTGCCTCATATGGTGGCTCTTGGCGGCCATGGAAGCAGGAAGCGCCATAACAGGAGCGGTGCTGACAGGTGCATATTTTCTGATGACCGGCTTCATTCATCTTGACGGCTTCATGGACTGCAGCGATGCGGTGATGCCGAGACATCCCGAGATGGAGCAGAGACAGAGAATTCTCAAGGACTCAAATGTGGGGGCCTTTGCAGCTGCGGCACTGGCGCTGATGCTGCTGGTTTTCGCATCCTCATGGATAACCATGGCACACACCTTCACCCCGGGAACCTGCGGAATTGTCATCATGATTTTCACCCTGTCCAGAACCATGGCGGCCCTGAATGTAATGATGTGCAAACCCATGGCAACAAGCCAGTATGCCGCGGCGGAGAGAAAAGAAAACGGCGTGGAGGTTACAGTGGCCATACTGATAGGAGCTTTCGTAACCGTGGCAGCCATGATCGGCTCCGGCTGGGAGCACCTGCAGACAAGTCCTCTGGCGGGAGCAATGTGTGCGCTGGCTGCGGCAGTGGTTACTGCAGGCTCGGCTCTTCTTACCGGAATGTACGACAGGAAGAAGCTGGGCGGAATGAACGGAGACATTTCCGGCCACATGATTACACTTTCGGAAATGTTCGGAATGATGACACTGGCCCTGCTTGTGTAACAGGCGGAGGCTGCCTTTGGGAGGAACAGATGATATTGATTTTTGGAGGGGCATACCAGGGAAAGCTGAATTATGCAAAGGCAAATTTTAACGTAGATACAATCTGGGACTGTTCAGCGGGAGCCGTCCCGAACTTTGAAGCGGACTGCATATGCGGCATAGAGGGCTATGTCATGGAGTGCGCGAAAAGCGGGGAGGATCCCCGGAAATGTTTTGAGGAGAACCGGGATCTGTGGCAGGATAGCGTACTGGTGGTAACGGACACCTCCCAGGGAGTGGTTCCCATCGACAGAACGGTGAGAGAATTCAGAGAAATGAACGGAAGACTTCTCCTCTGGCTGGCCGGAGAGGCTGATAGAGTGATAAGAGTTTTTTGCGGCATAGGAAAGGACATGAAATGAAATCGGAAATAGTGCTTATCAGACACGGGATAACCACCGGAAACATCCGGCGCCTCTACTACGGAAGCACCGATGTTCCCCTGGCCGAAAAGGGAATCCAGAAGATAAAAGAGAACAAGGAGGAGGGCCTTTATCCCAGCAGCCCCGATGCTGAATACTACACCAGCGGAATGCTCAGAACGGAGCAGACCCTTCAGCTGATATACGGAGATAAACCCCATGAGAAAATAAGCGCCCTCAGGGAGCTGGACTTCGGAGACTTTGAAATGAAAACCTACGAGGAGCTTAACAGCAGGCCGGAGTACCGGGACTGGTGCAACACCTGCGAGGATGGAACGCCGCCTCCAAACGGAGAGGGAATCAAGGACTTCAATAAAAGAGTATGGGGCGGCTTCCAGGAGCTGAAGACGAAGCACGAGCTGCTGATGCTGAAGCTGAGAAACCGGGAGAAAAAGGCTATGAGCATATGCATCTGTCACGGGGGCGTAATATGCGCCATCCTCAACAGCATCTGGCCTGAAAAGTATTCCGACAACTTCTATCAGTGGATTCCGGATCCGGGGCACGGATACATCCTTCGGCTGGAGGACGGGGCAATCATGGGATACGAGAAGTTTTAAGTTCGGCGTGGACGCCGGAAGCCGGTGGGCGGAAGCCGTCAAAATGTTAAAAATTGTTAATGTTGCGCATTTCACAGAAACTGCGTGATATAATTAAACACAGCAATATACAATGCGGAAAGGAACTGTCATGTCAGAAAACAGCAAGGACAAGAAAGTAATAACAATAAGCCGTGAATTCGGAAGCGGCGGAAGGCTCATAGGCAAGAGACTTGCCGAGAAGCTGGGGGTACCTTATTACGACAGCGACACAATTAACGACAGAATCTCAGAGGAATCCGGATTTGCCAAGGAAATGTTCGCAGGAGCCGAGAAGAAGGCAAAGAACAGCTTTCTTTACAGCCTGACCTCCGCCATGGGAACAGGAGAATCGGGACCGGAATCACTCAGTCTGAACGAGAGAGTATTTCTGGCGCAGTTTGATGCCATCCGCAAGATAGCGGATGAGGGCCCGTGTGTTATCGTCGGCAGATGTGCGGACTACATTCTGAGAGGTCTTCCGTACGCAACCAACGTATTCATCTACGCCGAGGAAGAGGACAAGATCAGACGTGCAGTGGAGGAATACGGTGTTCCTGAGGATAAGGTCAGGAAGGTGATGAAGGAAACAGACAAGGCCAGAGCCAACTACTATGCATACCACACCGGCAGGAAGTGGGGAGAGCATGTAAACTTCAACCTGTCCCTGGACAGCGGATATCTGGAAATAGACGACATAGTAGACCTGATAATATTGTACTCAGAAAGACAGATCTGGAGAAACACATCCATAGACGAATAGATAAGCAAAAGCAGACACAGAGGAATAGATACAGGAGATGGACATGAGAAAAGTCAGAGCAATGTATTTCAGCGGCACCGGAACCACCGAGAAGACAGTAACCGCCATAGCGGATGCCATTGCCGCAGAAGGTTTCCCAAAGGCAGAAAACATCAATTTCACACCGGCACCGGCGAGGAAGCAGACATACAGCTTCGGAGAAGATGACATTGTGGTTTTCGGAGTGCCGGTAATCGCAGGCAGGGTTCCCAATGTGCTCCTGAAGTTCCTGCAGGGTTCCGCCAAGGATGACCTGCCTCCGTCAATAGAGGGAGGCGGCGCGCTGGCTGTGCCGGTGGTGCTTTACGGGAACAGAAATTACGACGATGCGCTGATTGAACTCAGAAACATACTGGAGGAACAGGGCTTTCACACTGTGGCAGGGGGAGCCTTCATAGGAGAACACTCCTTCTCAAGGAAACTGGCTGCAGGAAGGCCCGACGCCGATGATTTGGAGAAGGCAGCAGCCTTCGGCAGGGCGGTGGCAGCAAAGATTGCCGGACTGGGGGATGAACTGCCGGAGCCGGTTCAGGTGAAGGGAGAAACACCAATAAGAGATTACTACAAGCCAAGGGACAGACACGGCGAACACATAAACATCCTGAAGGTGAAGCCGAAGCTTAACCGGGAGAAATGCAACGGATGCGGCGAATGCGTTGAAGCCTGCCCAATGGGCTCAATAAAGCCGGAGGAGCCGGGAGTGGTGCAGGGAATATGCATCAAATGCTGCGGCTGCGAGAAGAAGTGCCCGCAGGGCGCCCTCTACTTTGACGATCCCGGTTACATATACCACAAGGAAGAACTGGAATACCTTTACGGGGAAACCCGCAGAGAACCGGAAATGTTCATATGAAGCGGCTGAGATGATTCAGCGGCCTTTGAATACAGCAAGTTAATTTTAAGACCGCTACCCATTCGTAGCGGGGAAAGGACAAGACAAAATGACAGAAAAAGGAACTTATTACATCAGTACACCGATTTACTACCCAAGCTCGAACCTTCATATAGGTCACACATACTGTACGGTTATGGCAGACGCCATGGCTCGGTTCAAGAGACTTCAGGGTTACGATGTCATGTTCCTGACAGGTACAGATGAACACGGACAGAAGATTCAGCTTCTGGCTGAAGAGAAGGGAGTAACTCCTCAGGAGTATGTTGATGAGGTAGTTGCGGGGATCAAGGATCTCTGGAAAACAATGGAGATATCCTACGATGACTTTATCAGAACAACCGAAGACAGACACGTGAAGCGGGTTCAGGAAATGTTCATGAAGCTGTACGAAAAGGGAGATATTTACAAAGGCGAGTACGAGGGCTGGTACTGCACTCCTTGCGAATCCTTCTGGACAGAGGCTCAGCTTGTTGACGGAAACTGCCCGGACTGCGGCAGACCTGTTACCAAGGCGAAGGAAGAGGCATACTTCTTCAGACTCAGCAAGTATGCAGACGATCTCCTGAAACTTTACGAAGAAAATCCGGGATTCCTGGAACCGGAATCAAGAAGAAACGAAATGAGAGCATTTATCGAACAGGGACTGGAGGATCTTTGCATTTCCAGATCAACATTTGACTGGGGAATCCCTGTTCCCATTGACGAAAAACACGTTATCTACGTGTGGCTTGATGCCCTCACAAACTATATAACAGCACTGGGCTGGCCGGACGATCCTGAAAAGTACAACAAGTACTGGCCTGCCGATGTTCACCTGGTGGGCAAAGAAATCGTCAGATTCCACTCCATTATCTGGCCTGCAATGCTCATGAGCGCCGACCTGCCTTTGCCTAAGCAGGTAAGGGGACACGGATGGTTGCTTCTGGGAGGAGAAAAGGTTTCCAAATCAAAGGCGGCCAAGGGTCAGGATGTAATCGATCCGGTTGTGCTCATTGACAGATACGGAATCGATGCCCTGAAATACTTCCTCCTCAGGGAATACACCTTCGGACAGGACGGAATGTTCACAAACGAGGTAATGCTGAAGAGACTGAACTATGACCTGGCAAACGACCTGGGAAATCTCGTTTCCAGAACAGTCAGCATGATTGAGAAATACAACGGAGGCTTCGTTCCTGAACTGACAGAGGCGGGAAGCTGCACCGGAGATGTGGACTACGATGCACAGCTGAAGGAAATCGCCATCGGCGCCGCAGACAAGGTGGGAGCCCAGATGGATGAATTCAAATTCAACATGGCTCTGGAGGAGATATGGATTCTGGTTAGAAGAGCCAACAAATACATTGATGAGACTATGCCTTGGGCGCTGGCAAAGGATGAGGCAATGAAGCCGCGTCTTGACAACGTGCTTCATAACCTGGCTGAGGCAATCAGAATAATATCAATTCTGATTCATCCGTTCATGCACACCACCTCCGACGCCATCAGGAAGCAGATGGGTCTCTGGTATGCAGATGTTGCCTGGGAAGATGCCTACACCTTCGAAGCAATGTGCGGAGAACAGGTTAAGAAGGGTGATGCCATATTCCCGAGACTGGACATCGACAAGGAGCTGGAGGAGCTCTATGCCCTTGGTGCAAAGGCAAAGGGCGGCTCGGAGGAGACAAACATTCCTCTGGAGCTGAAGGATGAAATTCAGTATGAGGACTTCGAAAAGCTGGATCTCAGAGTTGGAACAATACTTTCGGCAGAGAAGCATCCGAAGGCAGATAAGCTTCTGGTGTTCCAGGTAAAGATGGGAACCGAAACCCGCCAGATTGTATCAGGCGTGGCAGAACACTTCAAGCCGGAGGAATGCGTGGGACAGAAGGTTGTGGTAGTGGCAAACTTGAAGCCGAGAAAGCTCAGAGGACTGGAATCAAAGGGAATGATTCTCTTTGCAGATAACGTTGTTGACGGCAAAGAAAGAGTTGAATTTGTTACTTCAATCGCTGATGACGGTAATCCGGTAACATAACATCAGCACAAGAGAAAAGGGAGAGGAACATGAAAAAAGCAGCACGGAAACGGGCCACAGGCATTTTCATATTTGCGCTTGTTCTGATGGTGGCAGTATCATTCATGCCCGGGGGCATGACAGAAGTTCACGGGGCCACATTCAGCACAGGAGCGCAGGTTACGGGATTTAAGGTGACAGGAACCGAGTCAAACGCCGTAACCTTCGCATGGGATGCTTATCCTGAAGCCTCGGGTTACGAGATTTACAAGGCCACATCAAAGAACGGTTCCTATGAGAGAATCAAGAGCACAACGGCCACCAGCTTCAAGAGAACAGGCCTGACCACAGGCAAAACCTGCTACTACAAGGTCAGAGCCTATGGCAAAAACTCCGGCGGAAGCACGGTTTACAGCAAGTTCAGCGGTATAATTTCAGGAACTCCTGCACCGATAAACACTGCAGGAGCCGTGGCGGATCTGAGGGTTTCTAAATATGATGATCACTCCATAACTCTGGTCTGGTCGGCATACAGCAGTGCTTCCGGCTACCAGATTTACAAGGCTACATCCGGCACGGGTAAATACGTGAAGATTAAGACGGTTTCAGGGACTTCCTTCAAGAGAACAGGCCTTACTACAAACAAAACCTGCTACTACAAGGTAAGGGCATACAGGAAAACCTCGTATGGCAAGGTATATTATTCCCATTTCAGCCAGGTAATTCCGGGAACCCCGGTGGGCTTCAGCACCTCGGGACAGGTTTCGGGATTCAAGGTGACGGGAACGACCTACAATACAGTTTCTTTCCAGTGGGCGGCATATCCTAAGAGTGCAGGCTACCTGATTTACAAGGCCACATCAAAGAATGGTAAGTACGAGCGTATCAAGACCACCTCGTCAACTAAATTCACCAGAACCGGCCTGACCACCAACACCAAGTGTTACTACAAGGTCAGAGCCTACAGGAAGGACTCAAAGGGCAAAACCATATACAGCAAATACAGCTCCGTGATTACAGGAACTCCTGTACTGAAGGTGCCGGCGGTTTCGGTAACCTCCGCATCAGACGGAATAACCGTAACCTGGAATGCGGTTCCGGGAGCCAAGGGATACAAGGTATACAGAGCCACAAGCTCAGGGGGATCCTACACCCTGGTTAAAACCCTTACAGGAAGGAGCTTCAAGAACACCTCCGTTTCCAGCAACAAGAGCTACTACTACAAGGTTCGCGCTTATCGTGTGGTAGGGGGCAAGGAAAAGCTGGGAAGCTGCAGCGGAGCCATGCTTGGCATGAAGTGCACCGTGGCTCAGACAACCGGTGTCACTGCGGCCTCAGCTTCAGACGGTGTTCAGCTGACATGGAAGGCGGTATCGGGAGCATCCGGTTACCAGATTTACAGAGCAAGCAGTTCATCAAGCAGCTATACAAACGTAGGCTCGGCCACAGGCACATCCTTCAAGGACAAGAACGTTGCCAACGGGGTGACGTATTATTACAAGGTCAGAGCATACAAGGCTGTGGGAA
>JALFKB010000136.1 GCA_022775805.1 Clostridiales bacterium | reverse complement strand
ACAGCAAAGGCAGAAGAGCTTGGTCTCCCGATTATGCTGTTTACAAACGGCGAAGAGGATGTAAGATTCTACGAAAAGCACGGTTTCAAGGTGCTGGCGGTAACCAGATCCGAAGAATACTCGCTGGAAAATGTATATATGCTATACAATATATGATAGATGGCTAATAAGCGACAATCCCGGGATGGCGGATTTGTCAGCATGATGTTTTGGAGGGAATGTTGTAAAAATAGCCGCATGTGTGAAATTGCTTCAACATTACCCCCTGAAACGACCGATTCACCATCCATATTTTACTAATTGTTGCAGGAAATTTCGGTAAAATAAAATTGCTTCAACATTTTTGTGATTTTGTTGAAGCAATTTTCATTTGGAACAAAATACTTCAAATTGGACCGGGAAAATGGCCTGATTATGGACAATAAATCAATGAATGTTGAAGCAAAAAATCTTTGGGTGCAAAAGCTTCAACAATCACAGACATATCAAACCCCAGTTCCCATATGTTTTATCACTTCTTGTCTGATTCCCTGATTATATCAGGAGTGTCCGGCCTTGTTCCCGAAAGCTGACGCCGGATATGCTGCATTCGCTCATCCAGATCGGCACCGATGTTTGCACATTCAAGAAGCTCAGCCACCAGGCGGTCGTTAAGCTCCTCCGGAAGTTCCTTCTTGTATTTCAGCTTGTGTTCAAGACTGGCCCAGAAATCCATGGCTATTGTTCTCAGCTGAACCTCAACCTTCATGTCACGCTTCTCATGCTCAAGATAGATGGGAACGGAGATTATCAGGTGAAGGCTTCTGTAACCGTTGGGCTTAGGCTTCTTGATGTAGTCCTTGCAGTCGATGAGAGTAACATCGTCCTGCTGAATGAAGCAGTTGGCGACTGTATAGATATCCTCAGGAAATCCGCAGATGACACGAATGCCGGCAATATCTTCGATATTCTCTTCAATGGATTTTACCGAGAGGGGAACCTTGTAGCGTTCAACCTTCTCCATGAGGCTGTCCATGGTCTTGAGACGGGACTTAATTGTCTCAATAGGGCTGTATTCCCGGGAAAGGGAAAACTCCTGATTGAGAATGTTGAATTTCGCCTCTACCTCCATGATTGCACATTCATAGTACGTAAGCAGCTTCTGAAATTCCTTGGCGTTTTTTATGAAAAAGCTCTGGAATGCATCGGAGGTTATTCTGCCTGAAAGCAGTTCACGTTTCTTCTGGTTGATGTAATCTCTGATATTCATGTCAATACCTCTCTGTAAATTTCTCACATCATTATAACACAAAAGCGCGCCATATGCTGTTGACCCTGTGAATATCTAATGCGATAATTGATAGTGACATCAATTGGCGTGTGACGTCATTAATGAAAAGGAAGAATTAAGTATTTATGGACATTCACAGCAAAGGCCTCATAGCCGTGCTTACGGGAAACGTTATTTTTGGATTCAGCTTTCTTTTTTCCCGGCTTGCGCTTAACATAACAATACCGTCGGTTCTTGTGGCATACAGATTTCTGGCTGCATTTCTTGTGATGAACATTATCGTAGCAGCCGGCAGGATGATAAAGAAAAAGGACGGAAGCCCTCTTGTGGAGTTTTCGCTTAAGGGAAAGCCTCTGGGGAATGTGCTGCTTATGGCCCTTGTTCAGCCGGTAATGTACTTTTTTTGTGAAACCTACGGAATCTATTTCACATCTTCTGCCTTTGCGGGAACCATAATTGCGATTATCCCCATTATGGGAATTGTGTTTGACAGGATATTCATGAAGTCGGAGATACGAAGACGCCATGTTGTCTGTGCTGTCGTATCCGTGGCAGGGGTAATTGTTACAACCCTGGGTGCCAGGGGAATGAAATCATCCCTGACGGGGATATTGTTCCTGGGGGGAGCGGTATGCTTCGGTGCGCTGTTTTATGTGTTCAGCAAGAAATCCGCGGAGCATTATAACGCCATTGAACGGACCTATATCATGTTCGCAATGGCAAGTGCAGTATTTATTGCCTTTGCGCTGATTCAGTGCAGGGGAGTGTCCGGGGAGCTTATGGTGGAGCCTCTTATGAAAGGGATATTTATCATTGCGGTGCTATACCTGGCTGTGATTTCATCGGTGGCTGCCTTCATTTGCCAGAACTGGGGGAATAATTACGTGACGGTTTCGGAGGCGACGCTTTTCGCCAATCTCACCACGGTGATATCGATTTTTGCCGGGGTTGTATTTCTCCGGGAAGAGTTTACTCTTCAGCAGATAATCGGAGCAGCTGCAATTATCGGAAGCGTGTATGCAGCAAACACAAAGAAAGGAGATAGAGATGTTAACAAAGAAGGAAATCAGAAGGGCAGTACTGAAGGCCAGAAGCGAGCTTGACGGAGAAACGGCAGCTCTGGCTTCCCAGGTGATATGCCGCAGAATTCTTGATATCGAAAGCTATGAGAGAGCAGAGGATGTCTGCCTTTATATGCCTGTTAACAATGAGGTTGATGTGATGCTGCTGGCGGAGGCGGCCATGGAACAGGGGAAAAGAGTCTGGGTTCCCAAGGTGATAAAAAAAGGGGAAAAGGACCAGGCGGGCGAGATGGTATTCAACAGATATGAGGGAATGGACAGGACTGTTACAGGTCCCTATGACATAGTAGAATCCCTTTCGGAGGAGATACTTGAGCCCGGAGAGAACACCCTGGTAATCATGCCGGGGGTGGCCTTCACCTGGAGCAGAGACAGAATCGGATACGGCGGGGGCTTTTATGACAGGTTCCTGCAGGAGAATCCACAGGTGGATACAATTGCCGTATGCTACGACCTCCAGGTTGTTGATGAAATACCGGTGGAGGAGTCGGACATGAAACCGGATTATGTTGTGAGCGAGACGAGTATATACAGATAGAAGTTACAAATAATAATGGAAATACTTGAATTAACAAGAAAAATACAGGAAAGCTTGCAGAGGAATGAGCTTTGCCGGCTTCAGGCCCGTGAGGTGGCTGAGCTTGCCTGCAAGCTTGAAGACAAGACGGTTACCATTGCGGTAATCGGGCAGTTCAAGCGAGGCAAAACCACAATGATAAACAGCATACTGGGAAGAAAGCTTCTGCCCACGGGAATCGTTCCCATAACAGCTGCTGTGACGAGAATCGAGTACGGCCCCGGGGAAACCGGCGAAAGGGCCCGGGTTTATTATACCAACGGTCTGAATGAGGAGGTTCCCGTTGATGATCTCCACCGGTACATAAGCGAGCAGGAAAACCACAACAATGAGAAGGGTGTGGCGGAGGTTAGAGTTCAGATAGAATCCGAATTTCTGAGGGACGGGCTGGTTCTTGTGGACACCCCGGGAGTGGGTTCCGTTCACGAGAACAATTCCAGATCCGCCTATGATTTTGCCCGGGAAAGCGACGGGGTCATTTTCATGCTTTCGGTGGACAGCCCTGTGAATGAAATAGAGGTGGATTTCCTGAAGAGTGTTCGCAGGTATGCGGGTAAATTCTACTTCACCGTTAACAAGGTCGATATCGTTGATGATGAGGATCTCGAAGAGTACATGGAGTATTGCGGCAAGCTCATCGGAAGCATAATGGACATACCGCCTGAAGAGGAGGATGCAAAGGCAATAAAGCTGGTACCTATCAGCGCCAGAAAAAACAAGGGAATAGACAGGCTTACGGATATGATAAGAAATGACCTGCTTCAAAACTCTGAAGAGATAATGGAGAGGTCGGTGGCCCTGAAGCTTCTTGAGATAATAAAAAACACGAGAGCCCAGATAGGTTCCTACAGAGAAGTTCTGAAGATGGCTCCCAATGTGTTCAATAGAAGATTTGAGGAGATGAACAGTATTCTGGCTGAAGAGCGTCGGCGGGCAGCGGCCATTCCGGAACTCGACGGAAAGGACAGACCGGCCGGTTGTATGAGAGCCGGTCTCAATGAGGAGAAGGCGCAGCTTAGGAATAGAGTAAGAGAACTCTTCGGAATAGAGTATTACTGTCCCGGGGACAGAGAAAATGCCGGGGAGCTGATCAGCCCGGAGGAATATGCTGCAGAGCTCCTCAAGGTGTTTGACGAATTGTCAGATACTCTTCACGGGATTTTCATGTACAAGGAAGAAAATGCATATACGGTAGCAAGAAGAATTGAGGACATGAACATTCTTGTTCACGAGATGGACAGGTTCAGAAGAGAGCTTGAAATGATAATAGAATGAAACAGCATAATTGAGATAGGATATGAACGAGGAATACATAAAGAAAATTCTTAAAGAGGTAAAAGAGGGAACAATCAGCGAGGATGAGGGCTTTCGCCTGCTGAAGGAACTTCCCTACAAGGACATGGGCTTTGCTAACATAGATAATCACAGGCAGATCCGAACCGGTTTTCCCGAGGTTGTCTATTGTGAAGGGAAAACTCCTGAACAGATAAGAGACATTTTTTATGAGCTCGCAAGACACGGCAGCGTAATGGGCACAAGGGCTGATGAAAGGGACTACGAGGCGGTTTCCCGGGTTCTCCCGGATGCGGTTTATCACAGGGAAGCCCGCATAATAGAGTATGGGGCAAGAACAGTAAGGAACTCCCTTGTGGCAGTTGTCAGTGCCGGAACAGCAGATATACCCGTAGCTCAGGAGGCGGCCGTAACCGCTGAAATTCTCGGCAGCAGAGTTGATCGAATTTTTGATGTGGGTGTTGCAGGACTTCACAGGCTCCTGGACAAAATTGACAGAATCACCCCGGCTGATGTGGTGATTGTTGCGGCGGGTATGGAGGGGGCTCTGGCAAGCGTTGTGGGAGGTCTTGTCAGCGCACCTGTCATTGCTGTACCCACAAGCGTGGGATACGGATCAAACTTTCAGGGGCTGTCGGCGCTGCTTTCCATGCTTAACAGCTGTGCCAACGGCGTTGCTGTGGTAAACATAGACAATGGTTTCGGAGCCGGATACATGGCCTCGGTAATAACCAAAAAGTCTTTATGATAAAAACCATATATGGTATAATATTCGGGAATTAATTTCTGATGACACAAAGGATAAAGGAGTCTTTTATGGAGCCCAGTTACAAACGAGTTCTGATTAAGGTCAGCGGTGAAGCCATGGCCGGGGATCAGCATTTCGGAATCAATGAGGACATGACCCTGCAGACTGCCGCAATGATTAAGCAGGTGGTTGATGCGGGGGTACAGGTTGCTGTAGTTACAGGAGGAGGAAATTTCTGGAGAGGCAGAAGTAGCGAGAAAATGAATCGTTCCACTGCCGATTACATCGGAATGATGGCCACTGTAATGAATTCCCTTGCACTCTCGGAGGCGCTGGAGGCAGAGGGAGTGCCCAATGTCGTTCAGTCTGCAATCGACATGAGACAGGTGGCAGAAGGATTCAACCGAAAGAATGCTGTAGCCCATCTGGAGGCAGGCAAGGTTGTTATCTTCGCAGCAGGTACAGGAAGTCCGTTTTTCTCCACGGATACCACTGCAGCCCTGAGGGCAGCGGAAATTGAGGCAGAGGTTATCCTCATGGCGAAGAACATTGATGCGGTTTACTCTGCAGACCCTAAGAGCAACCCTGATGCTGTCAGATATTCAGAGCTTACCCACGCTGAGGTGCTGGAGAAGGATCTGAAGGTTATGGATGCCACAGCTGCAGCACTGTGCAGAGACAATAAGATAGCGATTCACGTATTCGGACTTGCCGAAGAGAACGGAATGATGAGGGCAATCCGGGGCGAGTCAATAGGAACAATAGTAAAATAATTCGGAGGTATTAAAATGAGCGAATTCAGTATGGAAGCACTGCAGGAAAAGATTAACAAAAGCGAAGCTATGCTTAAGGAAGAGCTGGCAACAGTAAGAGCCGGCAGAGCCAATGCAGCACTTGTTGACAAGGTAATGGTTGAGTATTACGGAACACCTACACCTCTCAAGTCACTGGCAAACATCAGCGTGCCTGAACCGAGAACTCTTCTGATTACACCTTTTGATCCGAAGAGCATTCCTGAAATAGAGAAGGCTATAAATGTTGCGAACATCGGCATCAACCCGGTTAACGACGGTAAGGTTATCAGACTTCAGATTCCGCAGGTAACAGAAGAAAGAAGAAAGGAACTCACCAAGACTGTTAAGAAAATGGGTGAGGACACCAAGGTTGCTGTAAGAAATCTCAGAAGAGATGCAAACGATAAGGTTAAGAAGCTGGAGAAGGCCGGAGACTACACTGAGGACGATGTTAAGAGCACACTTGATGAAATTCAGAAGCTTACGGACAAGTCCATTAAGGAAATAGACGAAATCGTAGCAGCTAAAGACAAGGAAATCATGGAAGTATAATTGAATTATGGCTGAACTGATAAAAGAACTTATGCCTCAGCATGTTGCCGTCATAATGGACGGCAACGGACGCTGGGCAAAACGTAGAGGCGTACCAAGGGTAGCCGGGCACAGAGCAGGAATGGAATCAATGAAGAAAATCGTTGATCATTCAGACAAGCTTGGAATAAAGTACCTGACAGTGTACGCCTTTTCCACAGAGAACTGGAAAAGATCAATGGAAGAGGTTTCGGGAATATTCAAGCTTCTCGTAACCTTCGTTAACCGTGACCTTAGGGAACTGATTGACAACAACGTAAGAGTCAGGATTCTGGGAGATTACAGCACAATCCCCGAGGACTCCAGAAGGGCTCTCGAGAAGACTCTCAGGGATACTGAGAAGAATGACGGACTGCAGTTTAACATTGCTCTGAATTACGGGGCAAGAGATGAAATACTCCGTTCCGTCAGGGGAATTGCCGACAGGGTTAAGGCGGGAGAGCTTGAACCCGGAGAAATAACGGAGGAAACCATCGCAGAAGGGCTGTGGACAGGAAGCACGTTTGCCGACTGTCCCGATCCCGAGCTGATAATCAGAACAAGCGGCGAGGAGAGACTGTCAAACTTTCTGCTGTGGCAGGGAGCCTACAGCGAATTCGTGTTTCACGATGCCCTGTGGCCTGATTTCAAGCCGGAGGACTTCGAGGACTGCATAGCAGAGTATCAGTCAAGGGATAGACGTTTCGGAGGAAGGAAATAATGAAAACTAGAATACTGTCGGGACTGATTATGCTCCCGCTTCTGGTAATAGTAATACTGAACGGATGGATTCTGTATGCCGGTTCATTTGTTATAAGCATCATGGCAGCATACGAGTTCTTCAGAGGCTTCAGAGAACTTGACATCAAACCGAGCTATCCAATTGCTCTTTGCTCCATGGCGGCTCTGTACATTCTGGGAGCTCTCAGACATGTGGCGGCATCCGGAGGAGGGACCGGGTTAATAACATTCGAATCCGAACATTGGATAATGCTATGGATATTTGCCACGGTTCTGGCGTGTCTGCTTTATCTTTTCAGCATTGAGAAGAGAAAGCTGGAGGACTCCATGGTTACTCTCACGGGAGTGTTTTATGTTGGCTTCTTCTGCTATACCATAGGAGCACTGGCACTTTCAGAGGTAAATATTATGGTCTGGCTGGTGATTATCACCGCCTTCGGAACCGATATATGCGCTTATTTCGCGGGAGTGACAATGGGAAAGCACAAGCTCTGCCCTAAGATCAGCCCTAAGAAAACATGGGAGGGTGCAGTAGGAGGTATACTTGGAAGTGTAATTCTAAGCGGCATATTCGGACTAGTATTTGCCGGTGAATTGCTTCCTCACTGCCTGGTGATAGGTTTCCTTGCAAGCATTGTTTCAATGTTTGGGGATCTGACTGCATCCATATTCAAGCGCAAGATGGGCATCAAGGATTACGGAAACCTCATTCCTGGACATGGGGGAATACTGGACAGGTTTGACAGCGTGCTGTTTACGGGACCTGTAATCTACTTCTACGGTATGCTGGTTTTGAGTTAAATCCCATGATTTTAATAATATGAAAAAGAAAATTGCAATACTCGGGAGCACGGGGTCCATCGGAACCCAGGCTCTCGATGTCATTAGACACAATAGAGACAGATTTGAAGTTGTAGCACTAAGCTGCGGCAGAAACGAAAAACTGCTGATGGAGCAGGTAAAGGAATTCAAGCCGCAGGCTTTTTGCGTTGGCGGCGGGGCCGAGGAACTGAAGGAGCTGGCAGCAATGCCGGAGGCGGATATTGTTCTGAACTCTCTTATGGGAATGATGGGGCTGGAGCCTACCCTTGCAGCAATTGAGGCAGGCAAGGATATTGCCTTTGCAAACAAGGAAACCCTTGTGGTGGGTGGTGAGCTTGTTATGGAAGCTGTGAAGCGAAAGGGTGTGAAGCTGCTTCCTGTTGACAGCGAGCACAGTGCCATATTTCAGGCTCTTCAGGGAAATCCGGGAAACCCTGTTAGAAGAATTGTTCTTACCGCGTCGGGAGGACCATTCAGAGGTTATTCCAGGAAGCAGCTGGAGCAGGTGACTCTTCAGGAGGCTCTGGATCATCCCAACTGGAGCATGGGAAACAAGATTACCATAGATTCCGCAACAATGATGAACAAGGGTCTGGAAATCATTGAAGCGAAATGGCTCTTTGACGTCCCCCTTGACAGGATTCAGGTGGTTGTTCATCCCCAGAGCATTCTCCATTCTGCAGTTGAGTATGAGGACGGATCTGTTATGGGACAGATGGGAAACCCGGATATGAGAGTACCCATCGGTTACGCCTTCTCATATCCTGAAAGACTCAATCTTACAGGTGAGGCCGGAGTAAAGAGCCTGAACTTCTTTGACCTTAAGGGGGGCATGAGCTTTTTTCCCGCCGATGAGGAAGTATTCAGAACCCTGGCACTGGCGAGACGGGCATCCACGCTGGGAGGCAGCTATCCTGTTGTGCTGAACGGGGCAAACGAAGTTCTTGTGGATATGTTTCTTCATGAGAAAATACGCTTTATTGACATTCAGGATACTCTGGAGAGAATCATGAATGAACATGAACCGAAATATAACCTTACTCTTCAGGAAATACTTGAGGAGGATAGAAAGATTAGAGACTATGTTGGAAATCTGATGGAGGGGTAGTAATCAGATGACTGTTATTTATGCGTTATTAATATTCTGTTTCCTGATATTTGTTCACGAACTGGGTCACTTCCTGGTGGCCAAGGCCTGCGGCGTCAAGGTGAATGAGTTTGCCATAGGAATGGGACCGGCCATATTGAAGAAAACGAAAGGTGAGACGAAGTACTCGGTGAGGCTGCTGCCTATTGGCGGATTCTGCGCCATGGAGGGGGAGGACGAGGATTCACAGGATCCAAGGGCCTTTAACAACAAGCCTGCCTGGCAGAGGGCTCTTGTTATTGCGGCAGGACCCTTAATGAATCTCATTACATGTGTGATTCTGATGATAATAATAGCCTTCTGGGCGGGAACAGCTACGACGACAATAGATGCTGTTTCCCAGGGCTCAGCAGCGGATAAAGCCGGAATCCTGCCGGGAGACAAAATAGTGCAGGTGGACGGAAACAACATCGGCGAATGGAATGATATCATACAGTCCATCGGATACAGCAAAAAGGATGCTGCAGAGGTTACTGTTTCAAGGGAGGGACAGGAGCTTACTCTTACAACAGAGCTGCAGTATGACAAGGATGCCGGTCGCAACATGATTGGCATATCGCCTGAGAGGGAGCATCATTTGGGCAGTGCCCTGTCAGGGGGAATAAAAAACACCTGGGCCATGACGGAGATGATGTACAAGGCCCTTAAACAGCTGATTACCGGGGATATTTCCATGAAGGAGCTCAGCGGTCCGGTGGGAATCGTATATGCCACAAGCGAGGCGGCCAAATCCGGATTAATGTATGTTATATATCTGGCGGCACTTCTGTCCCTTAATCTGGCGATAATGAACCTGCTGCCTTTTCCTGCCCTTGACGGAGGCCGGCTGCTGTTTCTCGTTATTAGAATGTTTACAGGCAAACGGGTTTCCGATGAAACTGAGGGGAAGATTCACTTCGTGGGCATTTGTCTCCTGTTTGGGCTGATGATATACGTTACCTTCAATGATGTATTGAAGTTTATTATTCCAATGTTCTAGATGGTGAAGGGGGAGCCGTAATGAAAAAGGAAATCAGGGTGGGAGATACCCTTATTGGCGGAACTGCGCCTATAACTATTCAGTCCATGTGCAACACTCCAACGGAAGATGTTGATGCCACCATGGAACAGATAAGAAGGCTTGAGGATGCAGGCTGTGAGATAATAAGACTTACCGTTCCTGATGAGAATGCTGTAGAGGGTTTCAGGGAAATCAAACGAAGGACACGGATTCCCGTTGTTGCGGATATTCATTTTGACTATCGCATGGCAATTGCGGCAATAGATGCGGGAGCGGATAAGATAAGAATAAATCCGGGAAATATCGGCGGCGAGGAAAACGTCAGAGCCGTTGTCAGGAAAGCAGCAGAGTGCCACGTTCCAATAAGAGTGGGGGTTAACGGAGGCTCTCTCGAAAGGGATATCCTTGCCCGCTACGGCAGAGTAACTGCCCGGGGACTGGCGGAAAGCGCCTTGAGAAATGTGGCTCTCCTTGAAAAATTCGATTTCGATGACATAGTAATTTCCCTTAAATCATCGGATGTGAAGATAAATTTCGACGCATACAGAATCGTCAATGAGGAATCCGATTATCCCCTGCATATAGGGGTGACAGAGGCGGGAACACCTGCCCGGGGAAAGATCAAGTCCGCTGCCGGAATAGGCGCACTTCTCCTCGAGGGCATCGGCAGCACCATGAGGGTATCCCTTACGGCGGATCCCGTAGAGGAGATTCATTTCGCAAAGGCACTGCTGACTTCCCTGGGAATCCGTGAGGAGGGAATACAGGTGGTTTCATGCCCTACCTGCGGCAGGACTCAGGTAAACCTGGAGAAAATTGCCGAGGAGGTAGAACGGAGAGCCGGCAAACTCATGGAGTCGGGCTTTGCCGGAAAGGGAATAAAGCTGGCGGTTATGGGATGCGCTGTAAACGGTCCCGGAGAAGCCAGGGAGGCAGATTACGGTGTTGCCTGCGGCAGAGGAGAGGGTCTTCTGTTTGCAAAGGGCAAAACCATCAAGAAGGTTAAAGAAGAAGATATTGCAGAGGAATTGATAAGACTGGTGAAAAATGATAGAGATTCTTAAGGAATCGATTGATTTGTCGAAGGCAGAAAATTTCAGAATTGAAGACCTTGAGGTTGAAACGAAGAAAGCATCAATTAACAGCGAGAGCCGTGTGCTCACACTGTATCTGGTGCTTAACTTTGTGTTGAGTGCAGAAACAGTTGAGCGTTTCAAGACAAAACTGAGAAGGCTGCTTAAGGATGTCAGGGATATAGATCTAATATTGGAATACAGCGACATCAAGGGGCGGGAGATCCCAATTGTTGAGAGAAAAACCGAAGCTGAGCGGCCGGCAGGTCAGAAGAACGGTAATTCCGGCGGATGGCAGAGAGGGGGAGGACGCAATAAATATGTTCCTGTGAAGGGAAATGTGGTAATGGGTAAGGCCGTTACAGGAGAACCGGTGGAAATCGGACAGGTGGACTCCGAAAGCGGAAGCGTAGTAATAAGAGGAGAGGTGTTCCGAAAGGACTGTCGAACCATAAGCGAAGAAAAAAAGCTTGCCAGCATTTTCGTAACTGACAAGCGTACAAGCATATGCGTTAAAGCCTTTGTGCTTAACCAGAAGTGGGATGATTTCCAGACACATCTGCCTGCAGGAACGGCAGTGAAAATAGCAGGAAAGGCCCAGTGGGACAGATTCGATAATGCTGTAACAATAATGGCTGACAGCATAGAGCTGACTGAGAATATCAGACGGGAGGACACATACCCGCAGAAGAGGGTTGAGCTCCATTGTCACACGAAAATGAGTGCAATGGACGGAATGAATGAGGCTGCCAACATTGTTAAAACCGCCGAGAAGTGGGGACACCGGGCTGTGGCCATTACCGACCACGGAGTTGTTCAGGCTTTCCCTGAGGCGTCCCACGCGGCAGGGGACATAAAGGTCCTCTACGGATGTGAGGGTTATCTTGTTGACGATACCGGACTTATATCCGAAGACGGAACAATAGATTACAAATCAAGAAAAACAAATCACATAATAATATTCGCAAGAAACAGACAGGGTTTGCTTAATCTCTACAAGCTTGTATCCCTGTCTCATCTGAAATATTTTTACAAGAGGCCCCGTATCCCGAGGTCGGTGCTCATGGCCCACAGAGAGGGCCTGATTCTGGGTTCGGCCTGTGAGGCGGGAGAACTGTACGGCGCAGTTCGCCGGGGAGCCTCCGATGAGGAACTTGAGAAGATTGCTGAATTCTACGATTACCTTGAAATCCAGCCTCTGATTAACAACAGGTTCATGATAAATGACGGAATTGTTGAGAACCAGGAGGTGCTGAAGGATTTCAACAGAAGGATTGTGGCTCTTGGAGAAAAAACCGGCAAGCCCGTTGTAGCAACCTGTGATGCCCACTACTTCGATGAGGAGGAGGCACTGTACAGGCAGATTCTCATGGCTGGTCAGGGCTACAAGGATGCTGAGAGCAGCGAAGGTCTCTATTTCAGAACTACAAATGAGATGATGGAGGAGTTCGCATACCTGGGAGAGGAAACGGCATATAAGGTTGTTATTGAGAACACAAATCTCATAGCGGACATGATTGAGCCGCTGATGCCTGTTCCCAAGGGCAAGTTCCCGCCGAAGATTGACGGGGCTGAGGATTATCTCAGGAAGGTGTGCAGAGAAAGATCCACCGCAATGTACGGCGACCCTCTTCCTGATGTGATTCAGGAAAGGCTTGATAAGGAGCTAAACTCCATAATTGACAACGGATATGCAGTTATGTACAGATCCGCAGAGATGCTGGTACAGAAATCCCTGTCTGAGGGGTATCTTGTAGGATCCCGTGGTTCGGTAGGATCATCATTTGCGGCAACTATGTCGGGCATTACCGAGGTTAATCCTCTGCCGGCACACTATCTGTGCCCAAGCTGCAAAAACATAGAATGGGGCGATTCAACCCAGTACGACTGCGGCATCGACATGCCTGACAAGGTATGTCCTGTATGCGGCACTCCGTACAACAAGGAGGGCTTTACCATCCCATTTGAAACCTTCCTGGGATTCGAGGCAAACAAGGAGCCTGATATTGACCTTAACTTTGCCGGAGAATATCAGGGTAAGGCACAGAAATATGTTGAAGACATTTTCGGAGCGGAGAACGTATACAAGGCGGGAACCATAGGCACAATTAAGGGAAACACCGCCTACGGATATGTGGCCAAGTACTTTGACGAGAAGGGCAAAAGCGCCAATAAGGCTGAGATGGACAGACTCACAGAGTGCTGTGAGGGTGTCAAGAGAACAACGGGTCAGCATCCGGGAGGCGTAATAATCGTTCCCAGGGGACACGACATCAACGAATTCTGTCCTGTTCAGCACCCCGCCAACGATGTTAAGTCGGATATAATAACTACACATTTTGATTACCACTCCATAGATCAGAACCTTCTGAAGCTGGATATTCTGGGTCACGACGCCCCGTCAATGATAAGACAACTGCAGGACATGACAGGAGTGGATCCTCTGAAGGTTCCCATTAAGGATGAAAAGGTGATGACCATCTTCAACGGAACCGAGGGGCTTGACATCAAGGATCCGGATTACAAGTTCACCCATGGAAGCTATGCCATTCACGAGTTCGGAACACAGTTTGTAAGGCAGATGCTGGACGACATCAAGCCCACATCAATTGAAGAGCTTGTGAGAATTTCAGGTCTGTCCCACGGAACGGATGTATGGCTTGGAAACGCCAAGGATCTTATTGTAAACGGCGTAACAACAATGAAGGAGGCAATTGCTACCCGTGATGACATTATGAACTATCTGAGAAAGCACGGGGTTCCAAACGGTGATGCCTTCACCATCATGGAGAAGGTCAGAAAGGGTAAGGGCCTCACTGAGGAGCAGGAGGCTCTGATGGTGGAGCATGACATTCCGGACTGGTACATAGAATCCTGCAAGAAGATTAAGTACATGTTCCCGAGGGCCCATGCTGTTGCCTATGTTTTGATGTCAATGAGAGAGGCCTATTACAAGGTGTATTATCCCGCTGAATTCTATGCGGTTTACTTCACCACAAAGGTGGCCAATTTTGATGAGAAGGTTATTCTCAAGGGACAGCAGGCTGTGTGGGACAGAATGACGGAAATCGAGCAGATGGGCAAGGACGCATCAAAGAAGGAAGAAGCTGACATCACGGTTCTGGAGGTTGCCTACGAGATGTATGCCCGAGGGTATGAATTTGCTCCCGCAAGGCTGGGAGAGTCGGATGCCACGAAGTTCAGGGTGAACAACGGCAGGGTTCAGCTGCCTTTCGTTGCAATCAGCGGAATGGGAGAAGGCGCGGCTACTGCCTTTGCAAAGGGCTACGAGGAAAGACCATATGAAACTGTTGAAGATATAATGGACAGAGGCAAGGTGAACAAGACAGTTGTTGAGGAGCTGCGGGCACACGGAGTTCTGGAGGGGCTGCCGGAGACTGCCCAGATAAGCTTCTTCTAGACGGTAAAGCGGAGACAATCCATGAAATCCCTTGCAAATTGCGGATTGTTGTGATAGTATGACTATGGTTAAATAGTAAGTTAGAGTCGAGTGGGTTCAAAACCCACTCTTCTTTTATGAATTTTTCTCGGAGAGAGGCAATGGCAAAAAAGAAAATAACGGAAATCGTTGAGGAGGTTCTGAAGGACTTTCTCACGGAAAACGGATATGAATTGTACAGCACGGAATTTGTGAAGGAAGGAAGAGACTGGTTCCTCAGGATATTTGCGGATCTTTCCCGGGACAGGGATGAAGAGGGCAATCCCGTATACATAGGCACAGAGGACTGTGAGAAAATCAGCAGATACCTCAGCGGAAGACTGGATGAGCTTGATCCGATTGAACAGAATTACTATCTGGAGGTGAGCTCACCGGGAATGGACAGACCTCTGGTAAAGCCGGAACATTACGCCAAATATGTAGGCAGAGATGTTGAAATCAGGCTTTACAGGGGAATCGACGGTACGAAGAACATAGAAGGAGTGCTTGCTGCCTTTGCACCTGAGGAGGGCAGAGTGTGCATCAAGGATTATGACGGTAAAGAATGGATACTGAAAACGGATGAAATAGCGAAAGCGAATCTGGCAGTAATCTTTTAGGGATAAATTGTTTTCTATATGGAGGAAAAGAGAAAATGAGTGAATTTATGAATGCAATAGGCGATCTGGTAAAGGAAAAGGGCATTCCTCAGGAAGTGATCATGGAGGCGATTGAGTCAGCCCTTATTTCGGCCTACAAGAAAAACTACGGAACTGCAGCGAACGTTCGTGTTGAAATAAACGAGTTCACAGGCGATGTTGAGGTTCTCATGCAGAAGACCGTTGTTGAGGAGGTTGAGGACGAATTCACAGAGATTTCCCTGGAGGAAGCCAGAGAAATCGACTCCAGATACGAGATAGATGATATTGTTGAATATGAAGTGACGCCGAAGGATTTCGGAAGAATTGCTGCTCAGACGGCGAAGCAGGTTGTTGTTCAGCGACTGAGGGAAGCTGAACGGGGAATGGTGTTTGACAACTACATCTCCAGACAGGGAGATCTCATAACCGGAATAGTTCAGAGAATAAGCAATGAGACGCTGTTTGTAAACATCGGAAACACCGAGGGCATTCTTGTTAAGGGAGAAAGAGCAGCAGGGGAAAAATACAAGGTGAATGACAGGATAAAGGCCTATATCATGGACGTTAGAAAGAGCGCCAAGGGACCTCAGATTTTCCTGTCAAGAACCCACCCGGGATTTGTTGAAAGACTCTTCGAGCTGGAGGTTCCGGAAATCGAGGACGGAGATGTGGTAATAAAGAGCATAGCCAGAGAGGCAGGCTCCAGAACCAAGATTGCAGTGTATACAGAGGATGAGGACATCGATCCTGTAGGAGCATGTGTAGGACAGAACGGAAGCAGAGTCAGAAACATCGTTGATGAACTCTGGGGAGAAAAGATAGACATCACCACATGGGATGAGGATCCGGCAGTTCTTATAAGCAATGTTCTCAGCCCGGCCAAGGTCGAGAAGGTAATGGTTGATGAGGAAGAGCATGCGGCAACTGTGGTTGTTCCTGATTATCAGCTTTCACTGGCAATCGGCAAGGAAGGTCAGAATGTAAGACTTGCGGCACGGCTTTGCGGATGGAAGATTGATATCAAGAGTCATAGCCAGTACTTTGGAGAGGGCGAGGACTTCGAAGAGGAAGAGGAATATGACGGTGAAGAGTACGTTGAATATGAAGAATAAGAAACAGCCAGTGAGAAGATGCATCGGATGCATGGAATCGAAGGACAAAAATCAGCTGATAAGAATTGCCTGGTATGAGGGCAGACTCACAGTTGATCCCACAGGCAGGGCCAAGGGAAGAGGCGTTTATCTCTGCAAAAACAGCAGCTGCAGGGAGAAGGCGCTGAAGAAAAAGGCGCTGCAGAGAAGCCTGCAGGCCAATATTCCTGAGGAGGAACTCAATAGAGTGTTTGAGGAGCTGAAGGACTATGAACAGTAAGGCTCTGACCCTCATGGGATTCGCTAAAAAATCAGGAAATCTGGTCTCGGGAGTAAATACCTGCTCCTTCAATCTGAGCCGCGGCAAGGTGAGACTCATGATTCTGGCAGAGGATATCTCTCAGGGAAGCGAAAAGAAAATAATGAAGGAAATCAGAAAGGCCGGAGTGGATTACATTAAGTCCGGAACCATAGATGAGATGTCTCACGTAACGGGAACGTCAGGCAGAAGCGTATTTGGGATTCTGGACAGAAATTTCGCGGAGGCAATTCTGAAGGAAATAGAATCATAGCATAAAGGAGGTTGTGCGTATGAAGATAATAGAATTAGCGGAAGAACTGAAAATCGCAGGGGAGGAAGTGCTTGAAAAGGCACAGTCCATGGGAATCAAAGTTACGGATTCATCAGATGAACTGTCGGATATGGATGCAAAGGCAGTAAAGAACACAATTCTGAGAAAGAATGCAAAATCAGAAACAAAGATTGCACGAAGAAGCAAGACAAAGAAGAGCGAAGGCGATAAGAAGGACGGTGAGCCGAAGGTAACGGTAAAGGCGGCCACTATTAAGCTGCCTGAAAAGAAGAAGCCGGCAGCAACCAAGAAGCCTGCCGCAGCACAGGGGGCTGCTTCTGACAAGTCACCTGCCGCCAAGGCACCTGTTCCGAAGGCAAAGCCGCCTGTAGGCGCGCCTAAGATTTCGAAGGCAAAGCTCGAGGAGAGAATTGCCAAGGAAAAGGCCGAGGCTGAAGCAAGAAAGGATGCCCTGGAGCTTAAGGCTGCAGAGGTTACGGAAGAAGTGGCTTCAAAGGTGGCCGGAACAGCAGAAAAGATTGCGGATCTGGCAAAGAGCATTGAGAAGAAGGCTCTGGATAAGAAGAAAGAAGTGAAAGAAAAGGAAACTGCGGCTCCTGTTGAGAAGAAGGAAGAGCCGAAGCCTGAACCAAAGAAAAAGGAAGAGGCTCCAAGGAGCAGAATCAAGATTATCAAGAAGGCCGAAGACATTAAGCGCGAAGAGAAGGAAGCGGCCGAGAAGAAAAAAGCAGCTGCGAAGAAGTCGGCAGAAACCTCCGCTAAACCGGCACGCCCATCCCGTAAGGCGGCAGCTGAATCAGACAAGAAAGATGCACCTGATGCCGGTAAGACCTCCACTTACGGCAAGAAGGGTAAGGATAGAGACAGAGACAAGGAAAGAGATAAATTCTCAAGGCTTGAAAGAGGCGGCAAGAAGTCAGGAAAGCCTGCTCCTAAGTCCCTTGAAAAACAGGAAAGAAAGAAGAGACATCAGAACAGACCTAAGGTTGAAGAGCCTGAAGTACCTGAAGTTGAACTTGAAGCAGGAACAGTGCTCATAAACTGTCCTATTACAGTGGCAGGTTTTGTTGAGCAGACAAAGACAACCCTCTCCCAGGCTATTATGACCCTCATGAAGATGGGGGTAATGGCAAACCAGAATCAGAATCTCGATGAGGACACGGTTCAGCTTCTGGCTGATGAAATGGGAATCAAGATTGCAATCGGTGCAGTTGATGAAGAGGAAGAATATCTGGAAGAGGAAGGAATCGAAACCTTCGAGGACAAGGAAGAGGATCTGAAGCCTCGTCCTCCGATTATTACTGTAATGGGTCACGTTGACCACGGTAAGACATCTCTGCTGGACGCAATCAGAAACACAAATGTAACTGCAGGAGAATCCGGAGGAATTACTCAGCATATCGGTGCATCCGAGGTTGAAATAAACGGTCAGAAGATCGTATTCCTGGATACACCGGGTCACGAGGCGTTTACAGCAATGAGAGCCAGAGGAGCCCACGCAACGGATATCGCAGTTCTGGTTGTTGCGGCTGACGACTCCGTAAAGCCTCAGACAATAGAATCCATAAGCCATGCCAAGGCGGCAGGTGTTCCTATTATTGTTGCCATCAATAAGATGGACAAGCCGGGAGCAAATCCGGATATCGTTAAAAAGGATCTGGCAGAGCAGGGCATCCTTGTTGAAGACTGGGGCGGAGATGTAATAAGTGTTCCAGTATCAGCAAAGACCGGAGAAGGTATAACAAACCTACTGGAGATGATTCTGCTACAGGCAGAAGTTCTGGAGCTGAAGGCAAACCCTGACAGAATGGCGGTGGGAACAGTTCTGGAGGCAAGACTTGATAAGGCCAAGGGACCTATCGCTTCACTGCTGGTTCTTAACGGTACTCTGAAGTCAGACATGAGCGTTGTTGCCGGAACATGCTCAGGCAAGATCAGACTTATGACAAACAGCAAGGGAGAAAAGCTTAAAAAGGCCGGCCCTGCCACTGCAGTTGAAATTCTGGGACTTTCAGATGTTCCTGTAGCCGGCGACGTATTCAATGCTGTGAAGAAGTCAAGTCAGGCCAAGGAAATAGCATATAACAGACAGCAGAAGGTTAGACAGGAGGTTCTGGCACGGAATTCAAGCCAGACTCTGGAGGAACTCTTCAGCCAGATCAAGGAGGGTGAGGTCAAGGAACTCAACCTTATTGTCAAGGCAGATGTACAGGGCTCAGTAGGTGCCATTGTAACATCACTTGAAAAGCTGTCAAACGATGAAGTAAAGGTAAATATTGTACACACAGGTGTTGGAGCAATCAATGAGTCCGACGTTATGCTGGCGGGCACATCAGGTTCGATTATTATCGGCTTCAATGTTCGTCCAAGCGTTGCCGTAACAGGAATGGCTGAGCGTGACGGAATTCAGATAAGAACATATAACGTAATCTACAACATCCTTGATGATGTGGAAAACGCAATGAAGGGTATGCTTGATCCTGAATTCAAGGAGGTTGTACTGGGTACTGTTGAAATAAGAGAGACATTCAAGGTGCCTAATGTTGGTATCATCGGAGGTGCTTACGTTACCGACGGCAAGGTTGTGAGAAACGAAAGCATCAGACTGGTGCGCGACGGTATTGTAATTCACGAAGGCAAGATTTCATCACTGAAGAGATTCAAGGATGATGCCAAGGAAGTTGCCCAGGGTTACGAGTGCGGTATCGGAATTGAGAACTACAATGACATCAAGGAAGGCGACATCATTGAATGTTTCACCATGGAAGAAATAGCGAGAAACTAATATGGGAAAAGGATACAGACAGGGAAGAATAGGTGAAGAAATACGAAAGATAATCAGTGACATGCTCCTTCACGGCCTGAAGGACCCCAGACTGAACTCCATGATAAGCATTACTGCCGTGGAGGTTACCAGCGACAACAGCTATGCCACGGTGTATTTCTCACCTCTCCATATGAGTAATGATCCCGTTGAGGCTGCAAGGCAGCAGGAGGAAGTCCTTGAGGGCTTCGAAAAGGCTAAGGGATTCATCAGAAAAGAGATTGGCCATGAGATGAAACTCAGACATGTGCCGGAGCTGATTTTCAAGGTTGATCACTCCCTTGAATACGGCAGACACATAGAAGATATTATCAGTAAACTGCGGTAACATGAATGCTAATGCCACATTAAAGGAACTTGCAGAGGTAATAAGAGAGGCAGACAGTGTTCTGCTGTTTCCCCACGATAACGCAGATGGCGATGCCATCGGCTCATGCGTGGGGCTTTGCCTTGCCATAAGAAGCCTGGGAGCCGACTGCATGGTGCTCATGGGGGAGCCTCTGCCGGGATATATAGATTTTCTGGATTACGGATGCTGCACCACCGATATTGAGTGCATGAAAAATCCGGATGTCTGCCTTTGCGTTGACTGTAGCGGTGATTCACGAATATCAGGAAGGCTTTCCCGTTATCTGGAGGGAAAGAAGAAACTCTGCATCGATCATCACTTGACTGCTGAGGGTTACGGTGAACTTTATTACATCGATGAGAATGAGGCGGCAACCGCCGGTATTATTTACAAGCTTATCAGGAAATTTGATGATGTGGAGCTGTCCCGGGAGATGCGAAATGCCATTTACACGGGGCTTAGCACCGATACGGGCAATTTCAGGTATTCAAACACCACAGCAGAAACCCTGAGGATTGCTGCAGATCTCATGGAGGAAGGCATTGATCACAACATGATAATAGTGAGCGCCTTCCAGAACAGGAACATTCATGAGATTTATGTTCAGATGAAGGTCTATGAGAACATGGAGCTTCTCATGGATGGAAGATGTGCGGTAAGCTACATCACAGAGGAAATGCTAAGGGAGTGCGGCGCCGAATACCAGCATGCGGAAACGGCCATCGATTGTCTGAGAGACATCGAGAATGTTGAAATCGCAGCCATGCTCAAGGAAAAGGAGCCGGGAACGGTGAAGTGCAGCCTGAGGGCCAAATCAACGGGAAATGTTGTGGATATTGCCTCTTTCTTTGGAGGAGGCGGCCATGTGAAGGCGGCGGGATACACCTTCAGGGGCACCATGGATGATGCCCGCAGGACATTAAAGGAACAGCTTGAAAGAAGCCGGGACACGCTACAGGGAAGATAGATGAAGGATGGTATTTTAGTTTTAAATAAACCACAGGAATGGACCTCCAGCGACTGCGTTGCTGTATGCAGAAGAGTGCTGGGGGTGAAGGGAATCAAAAAAGTCGGCCACGGAGGAACACTGGATCCCATGGCAACAGGGGTTCTGCCTATTTTCGTAGGGCAGGCAACCAGGATAATGGAGTACATGGATCTGGATTTCAAGACATATGTCTGCCGGGCAAAGCTTGGAATCACCACGGACACCCTTGATATCTGGGGAAGTGTGATACAGGAAAAAAGCTGGCAGGAGATTTGCCGTCAGCAGCAGATAACCGGTGAGGATATCGCATCGGCTCTCGAGAGCTTCAGGGGAGAAATAATGCAGCTTCCTCCAAGGTTCAGCGCCGTTAGAATAAACGGCAAGCGGCTTTACGAATATGCCTACAGCAACCGTGAGCCTGAGGTTGAGGTTAAGCCAAGGAGAGCCTATATCAAAAGCATCAGACTGCTGGATGCGGATATGGACGCCGGGGAGTTTGCCTTTGAAGCTGTGTGCTCCAAGGGGACATACATAAGAACAATATGCGCCGATCTGGGAGAAAGCCTGGGCTGCGGATGCACCATGACCGGTCTTCAGAGAAGGGGTGTCGGCAACATTGACATTGCCATGGCGAAGGTAACAGCAGATCAGGTTAAGGAAATGTCAGCGGATGCGCTGGAGAAGCTTCTCCTTCCGCCGGATTATCCACTGGTTCACTTCGGCAGGGTTTCCATGCCTGAGGACAGAGCGGTGTTTTTTAGCAGAGGCAACAGCATAAGATGGAATCAGCTTACTGTGGAAGAGGAGTGCGACTCACGTGCTCTTATGGAAACGGGCAAAGGGGCAGGAACGGGGAAAATTCCCGAAAATGCCCGGGGTCGGGCATACGACTGTATATACAGAGTGTACCAGAGGGAAACGGGAGAGTTCCTGGGTACCGGATATCACGACAGGAAAGAAAAGCTTCTGAAAGCTGATAAAGTATTTATTGAACAGAGATAGAATAAGACTAACAGATAACAGGAAATGAAGATTTTTAACAGCCTTGATGAAATAAATAAAGTTGAGCCCACTGTGGTGGCCCTGGGAAATTTTGACGGGGTTCACAGAGGGCATCAGGAAATAATAAACAGATCGGTGAAGGAAGCGGAAACAGCCGGACTGAAAAGCGCAGTGTTCACCTTCTCAAATCATACAAGCACACTTCTTAAAAATGTGGAGCCGGTAAAGAACATTCTTTACCATGATGAAAAGGTAAGGATTCTGGAGGGAATGGGCATTGACTATCTGTTTAACATTCCTTTCACTGAAGAGATTCTGAACATGAGCCCCCTTGACTTCATAGAGAAGATCCTGGTGGAGAAATTCAATATCCGGGAGGCCTACTGCGGATTCAACTACAGATTCGGATACAGAGCCCAGGGTAATCCCGAGGTGCTGATGAAGGAGGGAATCAGGAGAGGTTTCGGAATACATGTTCAGGAGCCCTTTGAAATAGACGGTATTGTTGTCAGCAGCACTTACATAAGAAAGCTTATTCAGGAGGGCAGAATGGAGGAATGCACCAGATTTATGGGCAGAATGTATTCCATAAGCGGCGAAATCGTTAAAGGAAACATGCTGGGAAGAACGATAGGCTTCCCAACCTGCAACATCACCGTAGACAACACGATGGTAACTCCTCCAAACGGCGTTTACATTACAATGTGCACCATAGACGGCATCAGACATCCCGGGGTAACCAATGTGGGAGTCAAGCCTACAGTGGGTACATACGAGAAGAATATTGAGACCCATGTTTTCAATTTTGACGAGGATGTCTACGGCAAGACCATAAGCGTGGATTTTATCAGGCATACCAGAGGTGAGAAGAAGTTTGAAGATATTGAAGCACTGAAGTCGCAGATCGCCTCCGACTGCATTCAGGCAAAGGCATACCACCGGGAAAAGGGCATGCTCAGATAGATTATTGGGAGCGTGAAATAAATCTGTACCGAATTATTGCGGTATGAGGTTTACAAGCAGGGAATAAAGTGTTAATATCGTGTAGTCGTTGTTATGCGACTTCGGAGTATGGCGCAGCTTGGTAGCGCGCTTCGTTCGGGACGAAGAGGCCTGGGGTTCGAATCCCCATACTCCGACCACTGTATTCAGGGAGGCTCTGCCTCCCTGTTTTTCTTATTATGAAGGGACGAAACAGAATGAAAGCAGTATTTCTGGATTACAGAGACATCAATTTCGGAGATTTGAGCTGGGATGCTTTTGAGGACATATGCAGCTTTGAGGCATATTCGGAATCCACAATGGAGGAGGCGGTTGAAAGAGCCCGCGATGCCGAGGCTGTTATTACGGATTCTCTCACTTTAGACGAGAGTTTCATGAGAAGGTGTCCCCGTCTGAAGTTTATCGGCGCTGCCGCAACGGGATACAACAACATCGATATTGAGGCGGCCGGCAGGCTGGGCATCGCCGTTGCCAATGTTCCGGAGTATTCCAGAGAAGCTGTGGCCCAGCATACCATAGCCCTTCTGCTTGATATAACAAACAGAGTCTCCGTATTTGAAGAAGGAAGGATGACAGAGGATCCCATGAAGGGGATTCCAACCCTTCTTCATGGGAAGACCCTGGGAATAGTGGGCTTCGGAAGTATCGGTAGCAAGGTTGCAGAAATCGGCGAGGCCCTGGGCATGAAAGTGAATATCTACAGCCGTGACAAAGAAGCAGCCATCGCATCGGATGTTGTGTCACTTCACTGTCCTCTCAATGAAGAGACTGCTGGTTTGGTTGACAGGGAATTCATTTCGAAGATGAAGGACGGAGCGATTCTCATAAATACTGCCAGAGGAGGGCTGGTGGATGAAGAGGCTCTGGCAGATGCCCTTAAAAAGGGCAAGCTCAGGGGCGCAGGACTTGATGTGACAGTCAATGAACCTCCTGAAGAATGCTGTCCTCTTCTTGAGTGCGAAAACTGCCGAATCACACCACATGTGGCATTCATGCCGGCAGAAACCCGGAAGAAGGTGCTGGACATTACTGCAGGCAATTTGGCGGCATTCATCAAAGGACAGCGTCAGAACAGAATTGTGTAATATTTTGGTATAAACAGTTTAGGAGAAAAGATGAAACAGCTGAAACTGGCTCTTATGGGCTTCGGAAATGTGGGGCAGGCCTTTGGGGAAATGCTCCTTGACAAGCATGAGGAGATACAGAATAAATACGGAAGAGATGTTGCAGTAACCGTCATAGCAACTGCAACAAAGGGAAATATTTACAACGAAGAGGGCATAAATCTCAGGAGGGTTCTTGAGGATGTTAAGGAAACAGGCAGGTTCGATGCCCGAATGACCACAGACATGGATCATGACCGGCTGATAAGGGAGGCAGATTACGATTGTCTAATGGAGCTTTCCCCGCTCAATATAGAAACGGGACAGCCTGCCACTGATCATCTGATTGGGGCAATAACAAGGGGAAAGCACGGGATAACCGCCAACAAGGGTCCTGTTGCCTGGCATTTCAGAAAGCTCAGGGATATGGCCGAGGAGAACCGTGTGGGCTTCTTCTATGAGACAGTGGTAATGGACGGAACGCCGGTATTCAACCTCGTGGAGCATACTCTCAAAATGGTCAGGGTCACTCAGGTGACAGGGATTCTCAACAGTACCACCAATTTCATCCTGGAAGAGCTGGAAAAGGGCTGCGATATGGATGACATCATGGCACGGGGCAGAGCCATGGGGTTCATAGAGGCTGACCCTGCAATGGATATTGAAGGCTACGACGCGGCGGGTAAGATAACGGCTCTTCTGAATGTCCTGATGGATGCGGGAATCACACCGGATCAGGTGGAGCGAAAGGGAATTGAGGACATAACCGTCGAAGATATTGCAGATGCAAAGGCAAGGGGCAAGGTTATAAAGCTCCTCTGCCGGGGAACAAGGGACGAACAGGGAAACGTCATCGCAACTGTAGGGCCGGAGGAGATACCTAGAGATCACATGCTGGCATCCATGAACAGCACAACCTCTGTTGTGTCCATAACCACGGATCTAATGAAAACAGTATCTGTTGTAGAACACGAGCCGGAGATCATGCAGACGGCCTACGGCGTGTTCTCGGATATGCTGAGAGTCATGGAACTGGAGGGATAAATCTCTGTACCATTCGTTAAAATCCGGATAAACATTCGTTAAATCCCTTGCCAAAGAGACCCGGTGATGGTACAATCATCGGGTATGATTATACCTGTTGCCGAGTCAGCCGACACTCCGACGGCAGCTCAGCTTCAGGCGGATGAAATTTAAGGAGGAAAAAATGATTACAAAAGAAAAGAAAGCAGAAATCATCAAAGAGTATCAGCTTAAGGAAGGCGACACAGGTTCCCCTGAGGTTCAGGTAGCAATTCTCACATACAGAATCAATGACCTGAATGAACATCTCAAGGCTAACCACAAGGATCACCATTCAAGAAGAGGACTTCTGAAAATGGTAGGTAAGAGAAGAAACCTTCTGGCGTATCTGAAGGAAAACGACCTGGAAAGATACAGATCACTCATCGCAAGACTGGGACTCAGAAAGTAAGAAATGATAATAATTGGCGGGGCAATGATGCACCCGCCTTTTATCGTTTATATGAAACCGTGATAAACGGCATTTTCAGCCGCTGTTAAGGCGGCAGGGAAGTTAAATTTACAGGAGGTAGTTGTAAATTATGAAGTATGAAGATTACAAGACATTCAGAACAGCCATAGGCGGCAAACTGCTGGAGGTTGAAATCGGCAAGGTTTGCGAGCTGGCTAACGGACAGGCATGGGTAAAGTATGGAGACACTGTTGTAAATGTTACAGCATGTGCATCAAAGGAACCGAGACCGGACATCGATTTCTTCCCGCTTTCATGTGACTATGAAGAGAAGATGTATGCCGCAGGCAAAATCCCGGGAGGCTTTATCAAGAGAGAGGGCAGACCAAGCGAGAGAGCAGTTCTCTGCTCCAGACTTATGGACAGACCTTTAAGACCTCTTTTTCCTAAGGGCTTCTACAATGATGTACAGGTTGTTGCAACAGTAATGTGCGTTGATAACGATGCTCCAAGCGAAATCGCTGCAATGATCGGATCGTCAATTGCACTTTCCATTTCAGATATTCCGTGGGAAGGCCCTACAGGCTCGGTAGTTGTGGGAATGATTGACGATCAGTTTATTATCAATCCTTCAGAGGCCCAGAGAGCTGAGAGCAAGATGCATATGACAGTTGCGGGAACAAAGGACGCTATTATGATGGTTGAGGCAGGCGCCCAGGAAATTCCTGAAGAAACAATGCTGGATGCAATAATGTTTGCCCACGAGGAAATCAAGAAGATCGTTGAATTCATCGAGCAGATTGTGGCAGAGGTGGGCAAGCCTAAGATGGAGATAGAACTCTACAAGGTTCCTGAAGACATCGATGCTGCAGTAAGAAACTATGCTGAGGACAAGATGAGAGCGGCAATCCAGACTTATGATAAGCTGGAAAGACAGGAAAACATGGATGCTGTAGAAGCGGAAGCCAAGGAGTACTTCGCAGAAATCTATCCTGACAACACCAAGGATATTAACAGCGTTCTCTACAATATCACAAAGGAACAGGTAAGAAGAATGATTCTGGATGAGGGTGTTCGTCCGGATAACCGTAAGCTTGATGAAATCAGACCGCTGTGGATTGATCACGGCGTGCTGCCGAGGACTCACGGTTCAGGCCTCTTCAAGAGAGGACAGACCCAGGTTCTTTCAATCTGCACTCTGGGACTTCTCTCAGAGAAGCAGACAATTGACGGAATTACAGAGCAGACAGAAAAGAGATACATGCACCATTACAACTTCCCGCCTTATTCAGTAGGTGAAGCAGGAAGAATGAAGAGCCCGGGCAGAAGAGAAATCGGTCACGGAGCACTGGCTGAGAGAGCTCTTATTCCGGTACTTCCAAGCGAAGAGGAATTCCCATATGCCATCAGAGTCGTATCTGAAGTTCTGTCTTCAAACGGTTCAACATCAATGGGATCAACATGCGGATCATGTCTGGCTCTTATGGATGCAGGTGTTCCTATCAAGGCTCCTGTTGCCGGAATCGCCATGGGTCTCATCGAGAGAGTTGAAGAGGACGGATCATCAAAGATGGCCATTCTCTCAGATATTCAGGGAATGGAAGACTTCCTTGGCGACATGGACTTCAAGGTAACAGGTACAGCCAAGGGCGTTACAGCCATTCAGATGGACATCAAGGTTCACGGCCTTTCAAGAGAAATTCTTCAGCAGGCTCTGGCTCAGGCGAGAGCAGGCAGAATGCACATCATGGAGGCAATGCTTGAGGATATTCCTGAACCTAACAAGGAACTGTCACCTTATGCACCGAGAATCCTGACAATGCAGATTGACCCTGACCAGATCAGAGTCGTAATAGGCAAGGGTGGCGAAACCATAAACGGCATCATTGACAGAACAGGCGTTAAGATTGACATCAATGATGAGGGAACAGTATTCATCGCTTCACCTGACGGAGACAGCCTGGAGGCTGCCAAGAAGGAAATCGAGAACCTGGTTAAGGTTCCTGAACCCGGTGAAATCTACACAGGCAAGGTAACGAGAATCATGAACTTCGGAGCCTTTGTGGAGATACTCCCCGGCAAGGAAGGTCTTGTTCACATCAGCAAGATTGCCAAGGAAAGAATAGACAAGGTTGAAGATGTTCTCAACGTGGGAGACGAAGTGACTGTTAAGGTTACGGAAATCGATTCCCAGGGAAGAATAAATCTTACAAGAAAAGATCTGCTGTAAATCACAGAACCTTTAAGAGTTCGGCCATGCCGGACTCTTTTTTGTGGTATAATGTTCTCATCTTAGGAGGAAACAAAATGACTGATTTCAAAAGACCTACAATGCTTATGATTCTTGACGGATACGGAATAAATCCCTGCCGGAAGGGAAATGCCATAGCCATGGCCTCAAAACCGGGACTGGATGCAATCTTTGACAAATATCCGGGTACCACCCTTAAGGCCTGCGGACTTGATGTAGGACTTCCCCAGGGACAGATGGGCAACTCCGAGGTTGGACATCTGAATATCGGCGCAGGGAGAATCGTGTATCAGGATCTTACAATGATAACAAAATCGATACAGGATGGAGAATTCTTCGAGAACAGCGCCTTCGCAAAGGCAATAGAACACGTTAAGAAGAACAACTCCACACTTCATCTTCAGGGACTCCTCTCTGACGGAGGCGTTCACAGCCACATATCACATCTGCTGGCGCTAATAGATCTGGCCTGCATGAAGGGAGTAGAGAAGCTGGTGGTGCACTGTTTCCTGGACGGAAGGGATGTCCCTCCAAGGTGCGCCATGAAATACATGGACACCCTTACCGGATACATGAAGGAAAAGGATCTGGGAAGAGTCGGAGTTGTCAGCGGCAGGTATTACGCCATGGACAGAGACAAGAGATGGGAGAGACTCGAGAAGGCATACGATGCCATGACCCTGGGAACGGGAATCCGCGCCGCCACCGGGCAGGAGGCCATACAGCTTGCCTACGACAGAGATGAGAACGATGAATTTGTTCTCCCTACAGTTGTTGACGGGGAAGGTGAATATGCCGATGGTTTTGTCAATGACGGAGATGCCATAATAATGTTCAACTTCAGACCTGACAGAGCCAGAGAGATTACGAGAGCTTTTGTGGACCCTGAGTTTGATACAATGGGATTTGCCAGGAAGAAAAAGGTCAGTGACATCTGCTATGTCTGTATGACACAGTATGACGGGGAGATGCCGAATGTAACGCTGGCATATCCACCGGAAACCCCTGAGAATACCCTGGGAGTATATATCTCGAAGCTGGGAATGAAGCAGCTTAGAATAGCAGAAACCGAGAAGTATGCCCACGTTACCTTCTTCTTTAACGGAGGTGTGGAGGCGCCGGAGAAAAACGAAGACAGAATACTCATTCCGTCGCCGGATGTTGCTACATACGACATGAAGCCTGAAATGAGTGCTCCTGAGGTTACAGACAGGGTAATAGAGGCAATAGACAGCGATAAGTATGACCTGATTGTTCTCAATTTCGCCAATGCGGACATGGTGGGACATACGGGTGTAATGGAGGCGGCAGTAAAGGCAATTGAGACTCTGGACAGCTGCGTTCCGAGAATTGTAGATAAGGTTCTGGCAAAGGGAGGACAGGTTCTGCTGACTGCGGATCACGGCAATGCCGATGCCATGCTCAGCGAGGACGGAAGCCCTATGACAGCACACTCACTTAACGATGTACCGCTGGTGAACATTTCCGCCAATCCTAAGGAACTCAGAGACGGCGGCAGACTTTGCGATATCGCTCCGACTCTGCTGAAGATGATGAATCTGGAGATACCGCCGGAAATGACGGGAGAACCGCTCATATAAAACTTATATGAATAGAATGAATAATACGAGGAGGAAATAGGATGAAAATATTACTGTTATCAGGAAGCCCCAGAAAGAACGGAAACAGCAGCGCCATGGCTGATGCATTCACCGCAGGCGCCGAGAGTGCAGGACATCAGGTCGTAAGATTTGATGTTGCCGGCATGAACATCAACGGATGCCAGGGCTGCGAATACTGCCATGTGCAGGGAGAGGGCAAGTGCATTCAGCAGGATGATATGGTTCAGATATATGAGCATCTTGCAGATTGTGACGCCATTGTTTTCGCTTCAGCAGTATACTACTGGACACTTACGGCTCAGCTTCAGGCAGCCCTTCACAGGTTCTATGCCATAGGCAGACCCCCAAAGGCAGTGAAGTTCGCCTACATGCTCAGCTCGGGATCTCCCGGCGTATACGATGCCATCGACAGCCAGCTGAAGGATTCCTTTGATTTCATGGGAATCGAAATAGCCGGAAGAGTTGTAGCCAACGACGCAGACGGAGAGAACAAGTCTCCGGCGAAGCTGGCAGAGTGTACGGCACTGGGTGCATCGCTTTAAAGGATAGAACATGAACTGGACAAGAGAGCAGCAGGAAGCTATTGAAACAACCGGAAAAAACATTCTGGTATCCGCGGCGGCTGGCTCAGGAAAGACAACTGTGCTTGTTGAGCGGATAATAAATCTTGTACTCCATGAGGGAGCGGATATTGACCGCTTCCTCATTACTACATTTACGAAGGCCGCAGCATCGGAAATGAAACAGCGGCTGGAGGCGGCAATACGAAAGGAGATGAAAAAGCCCGGAGCCGACAGGAGGCACCTGGCGAATCAGCTCAGGAAGCTTCCCATGGCATCCATCGGAACATTTCACTCCTTTGCATCAGATGTAATAAGGCAGTACTTCTATCTCACGGATCTTGAGCCGGGCTTCGGAATCGGTGACGAGGTACAGATGTCCATATTAAAGAACCGGGCACTGGATGAAGTGTTCAACAGGCGTTATGAGGAGGACACTCCCGAGTTCAAAGAATTTATCCTCAGGTACAGCGGAGCGAAGGGTGACGGAGGCTTCAAGGAAAACATTCTTGACACCTACAGAAATCTGATGAGTATCCCCGACTACATGGAATGGGCAAGGTCAAAGGCAGACCTTCTCAATTCCGACAGCCCAATGATTCGGCTGAAGGCCTTCAGCTTTCTAGGTGATGAGGTAAAGGGGGCACTTCACACAGCTGCCTGCTGTTACAGACAGGCGGCCATGACACTGGATCCGGAAAGAATGCCGGAGAACTATCGCATAGCCATGGAAAACGCCGATTCAATAGACAGTCTGTGGAATGCGGCCTGTGAAAGACTGACAGGAGATGAAGAGACAATAAAGAAAGCACTTACGGAGCTGGCAGGTCTCACAGCGTCAATTAAACTCAAAAGTCAGGCCTTCAAAAAAGAGGGAATTGAGGATGAGGATAAGGAAGCCTTCGAAGCAAAACGCAAGAAGGGAAAAGCCGGTATTGACACGGCAAGGGCACTTCTGGAGACGGATTATGAGCTTGCTGACCGGGATATGAAGGAGGTATACGCCGATACACTTTACTATATCGGGCTTGTTGAGGAGTTTGCAGAGACCTTCAGGGAAATGAAGGCAAGGGAAAAGGCTGTTGACTTTGACGATATAATGCACCTGGCTCTTGATATACTCAGCACCGGCAATGCCGCTGATGAACTGAGGGAGAAATTCGATTACATATTTATTGATGAGTACCAGGACAGCAACTATCTCCAGGAGGTTATTGTAAGCAGAATTGCCCGTGAGGATAATCTGTTTATGGTTGGAGATGTTAAGCAGTGCATATACAAGTTCAGGCTGGCGGAACCGGAGCTTTTCGTGGATAAGGCGGAGCGTTACAGAAATGACAGCCGGAACAGCATTCTTATCAGTCTAAACAGGAATTACAGAAGTAAGAAAAACGTAACTGAACCCATCAATGATGTATTCAGCCGTGTGATGGAGGGATATGACAGCGAAGCCAGACTTAACTGCACGGCGGGAGATGAGCATGCAGGCTTTCCTGCCAGACTTCATATAATTAATCGAGATAAGCTGGAGGAGGATGCACCCGGTAAGGATGATGCCGAAGCCCGGGTAATAGCGGACATAATAAAGGAAAGACTGGGGCAGACAATATTCGATTCCAAGAAGAACATTGAAAGACCCCTCATGCTCAGAGACTTTGCCGTAATAGCCCGCAGCAACAGAACCGTTGAGAATATCGAGAGATATCTTATTAATGAAGGCATTGCTGCATACGGTGAAGGAAGCGGGAAGTACTTCGAAACCGTTGAGGTGGGAGTTTTCCTGAATCTTCTCAGGATTATAGTCAACATGAGACAGGACATTCCCCTCATATCGGCGATGAAGTCCGTTGTGTTCGGCTTCAGGGCAGGTGAACTGGCACAGATAAGAATAGAAGGCAGGCAGGGAAGCTATCACAGTGCCGTAATGGAGTATCTTGACAAGGGCTCTGATGAGGGAATAAAGCAGAAGATTGGGAACATGCTTGATACCGTGGCGCTGTGGAAGGAAACAAGCAGAACGGTGCCCCTTGAGGAGCTGATGGAGGCAATCCTGTATGACACGGGATATTACGAATACTGCAGCGGGCTGCCAATGGGAAATCAGCGCATATCGAATCTCCGCCTGATAGTGGACAAGGCAGCCGATTACGAGAAAATCAGCCATGGAGGACTCTTCGGATTTTTGAAATACATAGAGGCCATGAAGGACAGCGGTCAGACTGAGGCAGAGGCCAAGATTATCGGGGAACAGGAAAACGTGGTCAGGGTAATGAGCGTCCACAAGAGCAAAGGCCTGGAGTTTCCTGTTGTCATACTTGCAAACGCTTCGGGAAAGATCACGGGAAAGGGCAGCAGGCACAGAATAAATATTCACAGGAAATTCGGCATAGGCCTTCCTAAGGTGAATACCGAGAATCACTGGCACCGCAGGACATTTCTTCAGAAGCTCATCGAGAACAGGCTGAGGGAAGAAGCCCTGGAGGAGGAAATACGTATTCTGTACGTCGCCCTCACCAGAGCCAAGGACGGTCTGGAAATAGTGGGAACAGTAAAGGACAGCAGCGCCCTTGACAGGGAGGTATCTAAGGATACATACCTTTCAATGCTATACGGACCTCTATCGGAGCGCAGCGAGGTTCAGGTAATTGAACACGGAGAGCTTTCTCCGGAGACAAGGGAGTATTCAGCAAGGGCAGACTCCCTGGCTGCACTTGATGCAAAGGC
>JALFKB010000131.1 GCA_022775805.1 Clostridiales bacterium | reverse complement strand
TCAGCAGTTTATTCCTTCTGAGCTGCGTATTTCATAGCGAGTATCACTGCGCCCATGTCCGGTTCGGACATGGGCTCTTTGTATTCCATGCCCTTTGAAGCCAGCAGCCGGCTAAAAGGCCCGGTAACAGGGCTTCCCATTTTGAAAACCCCTCCGGTGCCGCTGCATGGCACGATCTCAGATCCGTCAAATCCCAGCCTTTCGTAAAGCGCAAAGGCGAAATCCGCAAGCTCTGCCGCAGCCTCCTGCAGGATTGCCTTTGCATGGGGATCTCCGGCATTACAAAGCTCCGGCACCAGAGGTGCCAGCGCGGCAATTTTTGTTCTGTCCAGCTTCCACTGGCCCACAACTCTCGTTACAATTTCATCGTCGGTTTGAAGCTCCAGGGCGCGGCGAACCTCCTCGTAAAGCAGGGTTCGGGCATCCCGGCCGTCGCTCTGGCGCTGGAATTCCTTCAGAAGGCTCCAGCTTATCCAGTAACCGCTGCCCTCGTCGCCGCCCATTACGTGGTGCCAGCCGCCACACCTTGCGAAGTCGCCCCGGTGATTTCGGCCGCAGCCCACGGATCCGGTGCCTGCAATGATGTTAATTCCGGCGGCATCCCCCAGCGCCCCGGCAAGGGCGTTTTCGCAGTCGTTGCCCACTCTGGATGGAATCCCCGCCAGGCCTCTCTGTATCGCATCGCCTATTAACGGTGCATCCGCAGCCACATCTCCGTACCCTGCGCACCCTGCAAATGCAAAGGCAATATCCTTGTCGATGATCTTTGCTGCGGCGGTCACCTCCCTAAGACCGCTGCTGATTATTTCCTCCAGACCATCAAAGCCCACCTGCAGATAGTGGCATCCGGGTCCCGTATATTCACTGACCTTGTTTAAGTTTTCGTCACAGAGGGTGAACTTGGTTTTCGTTCCGCCTCCGTCAATTCCAAGATAATACTTCATGCGTCTATTGTAATATTGCCGATTCGCCGTTGTCAAATTGCGGGGCGGCGGCGGGCACGGCCCAGCGCCCGCCGCCGCCCCGGTGCATCCCCAGGTACGGATTTTTCAGCAAAATATTCAAAAATCCCCGTTTTTTGCTGAAAAATCTGTACCTGAACAGCTCCCTTGCCTTTGCATGTGATAATATAAAAGAAAAGGAGATGAATTGTGAAACACACTGAAGATAGATGTATTCATGCGCCGCTGCCGGATTTTGCGCTGGGGACCTTTTCGCTGGGAAAGAGGGGGCCGAAGCTCTATTACAGGCAGGGAGAAGACTACGAAGAAATATTGAATAACAATCGGGAATATCTTGCCCGGATGGGTGCTGCGCCGGAGGAACTGGTGACGGTGAATCAGAAGCACACCGCCAGGGTCTATGCGGTAACCGACGAGACCGGCGGCGGGTCTGATGCGGCAGCCGTCAATGTTTCGGGAAAAACCACTGCTCCGGGAGAGAATATCTGCGACCTGAAGCGGGAGCGGATTCCGGAAACGGACGGGCTGGTAACCAACATACCGGGAAAAGTGCTGGGAGTTTACGTCGCCGATTGCTCGGCTGTTTTTCTGGCAGATCCCGTAAGCAGGTCAGTAGGCCTTTGCCATGCAGGAAGAAAAGGCGCGCTGAGCAGAATATGCCGGGAGACAGTGAGACAAATGCAGGAGAACTTCGGTGCGGAGCCGGTAAATATCCACGCATGGATTTCACCATGTATATGCAGCAGCTGCTATGAAATAGGCCCGGAGGTGGTGGAGGAAGTGAGGCAGCTCTGGGGCGATAAGGCAGACAGGGTTCTGTTAAGAAATCCGGAAACCGGGCGTATGCACTTTGACCTGAAAAAAGCAAACAGGATGGTTTTGGAAGAGGCGGGGCTTAAGGCTTCGAATATTATCGCGGCACCGGAATGCACCTGCTGCAGCAGAGATGTGTTCTATTCCTACCGGGGTGACGGCGGGATAATAAGCGAGATGGCCGCATACCTGATGATAAAGAAATGATGATAAACAGAAGATGAAACGCGTGAGGAAATAATGGGACGAAGGACAGACAAGACAGCAGAAAAAAACGGAATCAGCAAAACAAATGTAATGAGAATCCTGGATCAGAAAAAGGCAAAGTACGAGGCGCATTCCTATGAAAGCACCGGAGCCATCAGCGGTAATGAAGTTGCAGCCGCTCTGGGCCAGGACGAAAGGCAGGTTTTCAAAACCCTTGTGGCGTCGGGGCACCGGGGTCAGCATTACGTTTTCATGGTGCCCGTCACCGGCGGACTGGATCTGAAGAAGGCCGCAAAGGCTGCCGGCGAGAAGAGCATCGAAATGATAAAGGAAAAGGAACTGCTTCCCCTCACCGGATATGTTCACGGAGGCTGCAGCCCCATCGGAATGAAGAAACCATTCCCCACATTTGTGGACAGCACAGCAGCCGATTACGAAACAATAATGTTCAGCGCCGGTAAAATCGGATACCAGGTTCAGATGGGAATCGGGGAACTGGCGAAGGCAGTCAGCTTCACCCTGGCAGACCTGAGGACGGAAGACTGAGACCTGGGACTGAGGCCGGAAGACATGACCCTGAGGACATAGCAGATAAATAACAAAGGAGGCACATATGGCATCGATAGTATACGATTATTTCGGAGGATTATACATAAACCTGACAAACAAATGTCCCAACGCCTGCAGGTTTTGCATCAGGAATTTCACCGACTCCCTGGGGGATGCGGACAGTCTGGTGCTGGATAAGGATCCCTCGGTTGAAGAGGTGAAGGCAGAACTCAGACAGTGGGATGTAAGCCGCTACGACGAAGTGGTTTTCTGCGGCTACGGCGAGCCCACGGAGAGGCTCAAAGACCTGCTGGAGCTGGCAGCATTCATCAAGGCATCCTGGGGCAAGCCGGTTCGAATCAACACAAACGGACTGGCAGACCTGATCTGGGGCGAAGAAACTGCACCTTGGCTCAAAGGCAAAATCGATATGGTTTCCATCAGTCTCAACGAGGCGGACCGGGACAAGTACTACGACCTTTGCATGCCTCGGTTCGGGCGCGAATCCTACGACGCAATCCTGAAGTACATTCAGGATGTGAAGCAGTACGTTCCCCGGGTAACGGTTTCCGTGGTCAGCTCAGCAATCTCCCGGGAATCTCTGGACAAGTGCCGCGCAAAGGCAGCAGAGCTTGGTGTGGAATTCAAAATGAGATAGCAGCGGGCTGTCCTGCTCCGCTCTGCGACCCATTATCACAGCGCCAAACATAATAAAAGGAAAAAGGTGGTAAAACCGCCTTTTTTGTTGTATAATGCCTTTATCTATAAAATACGATAAGTGTATGATGGAGCATTTTGTTTGGGATAGAAAGACGGGGGGATAAAATCAAATG
>JALFKB010000104.1 GCA_022775805.1 Clostridiales bacterium | reverse complement strand
TGAATACTTCTGTTATTTCGTCCTCAACGCCTTCGTTCAGACAACCATGACCTTCACGGGACAGAACTACGGCGCGGGAAACATGAAGCGATGCAGGAAAATATGGATAATGGGAATGCTCATGGGAACCACGGCAACCCTGGCATTTAATCTGATTTTCTTCGCAGGGAAAACCGTACTGATTGGACTTTTCACCGGAGTGCCTGCAGTTGCGGCATGGGCATACATAAGAATGAAGCATGTGCTGTTGTTTCAGTGGATTGCCAACTCCTACGAAATCACCGGAGCTGCCATGAGGGGAATGGGTCACTCCACGCTGCCGGCACTGATTTCGGTTCTCGGCACCTGCGTAATGCGTATTCTGTGGATACTGACCATTTTCAGACAGAGCGGATCCTTCGAGATGCTCATGGACATCTACCCAATAACCTGGGTGATTACCGGGGCAGTAACTCTGACGGCATACTTCATCGTCAGGAGTAAAGAAGAAAAGGCTGCGGTTTCAAAACTTGTGAAACAGTCCGGGGAGTGATAGAATAGGCTTTGCGAATGTCGCACAAATACATAATAGGAGAAAACATATGACGGATGTATTAGTAAAACAGTTATACAGAGAGAGCGAGAAGTTTGCCGACAGCGAGATTACCGTAAGAGGCTGGATCAGAACTAACAGAGGTTCAAACAAGTTCGGCTTCGTGGAACTTAACGACGGCTCCTTCTTCAAGTCGGTGCAGGTGGTTTATGAGGCTGAATTCCTGGAGAACTTCGGTGAGATTTCCAAGGCTCCCATTGCGGCAGCCCTTAAAGTTACAGGTACATTCGTGCTGACGCCTGACGCCAAGCAGCCCTTTGAGATTAAAGCAAAGGCAATAGAGATTGAAGCGGATTCGGATCCGGATTATCCTCTTCAGAAGAAAAGGCATTCAATGGAATTCCTGAGAGAGATTGCCCATCTGAGACCGAGATCAAATACCTTCTCTGCAGTTTTCAGAGTAAGGTCGGTTACTGCCTTTGCAATTCATAAATTCTTCCAGGAGAGAAACTTTGTTTATGCTCACACACCTATTATCACCGCCAGCGATGCGGAGGGTGCAGGCGAGATGTTCCAGGTTACAACTCTGGATATGGATAATCCTCCGAGAAATGAGGATGGCAGCATCGACTACTCCAAGGACTTTTTTGGAAAGCGGGCAAATCTTACTGTAAGCGGACAGCTTAACGGTGAGATAATGGCTCTGGCCTTCAGAGACATTTACACCTTCGGACCGACGTTCAGAGCGGAGAATTCCTTTACAGCCAGACATGCTTCGGAATTCTGGATGGTTGAGCCGGAGATGGCCTTCTGCGACCTGGAGAAGAACATGGAAGTTGCAGAGGACATGATTAAGTATGTAATCAGCTACGTTCTTCAGGAGTGTCCTGAGGAGATGCAGTTCTTCAACCAGTTCATGGACAAGGGACTGCTGGACAGACTGGATAATATCGTTAATTCTGATTTTGCGAGAATTACTTACACTGAGGCTGTGGACATTCTACTGAAGTCCGGGGAGAATTTCGAGTACCCTGTTGAATGGGGAATCGACCTTCAGACGGAGCACGAGAGATACATAACAGAGAAGGTTTACAAGAAGCCTGTATTTGTTACTGATTATCCTAAGGATATCAAGGCCTTCTACATGCGAATAAACGACGACGGAAAGACCGTTGCAGCCTGCGACCTGCTTGTACCGGGTGTGGGAGAGATTATCGGCGGGTCCCAGAGAGAGGAACGCTACGATGTTCTCAAGGCGCGCATTGAGGAGAACGGCATGAGAGCTGAGGATTACTGGTGGTACATGGAACTGAGAAAGTACGGCGGAGTGAAGCATTCCGGATTCGGTCTCGGTTTCGAGAGAATCATCATGTACATGACCGGAATGGCAAACATCAGAGACGTGCTGCCGTTCCCTAGAACACCGAAGTCGGCAGAGTTTTAATAGTCAGCAGAATTCTATTCTGCGGCAGAGTTTTATCTTCGGAGGAACAATGAAACTTATTTCATGGAACGTGAACGGCATAAGAGCCGCAATGAAAAAGGGCTTTCTTGATTTTGTATCGGAGGCGTCACCGGACATTCTCTGCATCCAGGAAACGAAGATGCAGGAGGGACAGGCTGAGGTGCCCCTTGAGGGTTATCACCAGTACTGGTGCTCGGCTGAGAAAAAAGGATACTCCGGAACGGCGGTTTTTTCCAGAGAAGAGCCCTTATCCGTTGGATATGGAATAGGAATAGATGAACATGACCGTGAGGGAAGGGTAATCACTGCTGAGTACCCTTCTTTCTATCTTGTCAATGTTTACGTTCCCAATTCCCAGAACGAACTGAAAAGACTTGACTACAGAATGAAGTGGGAGGAGGACTTCAGGGCATATCTCAAGGGGCTTGAGGAAAGCAAGCCCGTTATTGTGTGCGGCGACATGAATGTCGCCCACAGGGAGATAGACTTGAAGAATCCCAAGAACAACAGGAAAAATGCCGGCTTCACCGATCAGGAGAGGGAGAAGATGACCCTTCTTCTGGATTCGGGCTTTATTGACACCTGGCGGTATTTCTATCCTGATCTTGAGGGTGTGTATTCCTGGTGGAGCTACAGATTCAATGCCAGGGCAAACAACGCCGGATGGCGCATTGACTATTTCCTTGTCTCTGAGATTCTCAGGGACAGGCTTGAAGGCGCCGATATTCTCACTAAGGTGGAAGGCAGTGACCACTGCCCTGTAGTCCTGGAGATAGCAATATGATACGGCGGTCAATTGCAATATGAGGTGGCGGCGGCAGGCAGCATTCCACAGGTAACCCCAAAAACCCTATATAATCACGGTGATTTGTGGAAAACGGACTGTTAGCGGAGTGTGAAATTCCACAGACAGCCACCTAAAACCCATATAATCATAGTGATTTGTGGAAAATGTGAAGCTGATGGAAATGATAATTCCACAAAAGATGTCCCAAAAGCCCTGAAATCACTGGTGTTTGTGGAATCAGGATTTCTATAAGGAGATGTAATAAGGATTTGAAGACAGCGACTACTGCCCAGTATTCCCGGAGATAGCAATATGAGAAGAATTATATCGAAGATAGCAGCATGGGTCCTCGTTGTCTGCATGATTGCAGGGCTGCCGACCGCTGCATTTGCGGAAGAAACGGCAGCGGAAGAAACGGTGGCGGGAACAGCCGCGACTGAAACGACAGAGGAGTTGGATCTGGAGGTTTCCCATTCCCAGCTGAAGTGCGGAAGCCCTGTTACATTTACAGTGACTGGGAAGGGAGGATCTGGACAGTACAAGTACTACCTGAACTTCATAACCATCAACACCCGGGCGGAGAATGTTGTTGATCCGTCAAAACTGCAGGGATATACCGTTAATAATGAATTTGAATTCACATTCTATGCGTCGGGAAAATACATGTTGCGGTTTTATGTTATGGATGCGGGCGGTAAAATAACCACAAAGAGCAAGACCATAACAATAGAGATTGACGACAAGGATTACCCTGCTGTTGAAGAAAGGGTCAGCCGGATTGTGGCAGAATGCAACAGGGAATGCACCGGAGAGTATGAGAAGGCACTGTGGCTTCACGACTGGGTGCTGGACAACTGCAGATATGATTATTCTTACCTGTATTGCGGAGCAGAGGGAGCCATAGCCAGAGGGCTAGGAACCTGCGAAGCATATCACAGCGCATACATGATGCTTTTGAAGGCAGCCGGAATTGAGGCGGGAAGAATAGAGGGTTACAACCATGTTTGGACGGCTGTTAAAATAGACGGCAGCTGGTGTCATGTTGATGCCACTTGGGATGATATCGAGGGAGGTTCCGAGGAAGCCAGGCACAGATACTTTGGTCTTAACGATGAATTGATGTCAGCAGCCCATCCTGACAGGAAGCCGGACAGCAGATACAACTCGGATTCCATTGAGAACAGCTACTATGTCAGAAGCGGAATCGGTGAAAAGTGGGCCGAAGAGTATCTGACTGAAATTAAGCAGAGGGTTGCTGAGGGCGAGAGCAGCTTCGAAATCGAACCGTACGATAAACCCGCAAGCTCGACCTATAACGACACAATAAAGTACTCGATTATCGCATATCTGCTTGAAACACGGGATATGGCGGTGGACAACAAGCTTAGAACTCTCAAGGTGAGGTATGAAGATGAGAAGTTCCGATTTTATGTGATTTGCGGTCATGATTTCCGCAGAATTACTACAGCCGGTGGCTATCTCAGACACGGAGAGACCTACAGCAAATGCAGCCTTTGCGGCGAAGAAACAGCCCGCAAAAGCGCAATGAACGGGTACAGTTACCCGGTGACAAAATCATTCAGAGTATCCGCCGGCAAAAAATCCTTCACAGCCAGGTGGAAGAAGGCGGGAACATCCACCCGCAAGAAGTTCACCGGCTACCAAATTCAGTATTCCGCCGGCCCTGACATGAGCAGTGCGAAGTATGCTTATGCAGGCAGCAGTTCAAAATACAAAAAAATCAAAGGTCTCCCAAGACACAAAAAGTACTATGTCAGGGTGAGATCCTATGTGAAGAAAAACGGTAACGTGTACTACTCGAAGTGGAGCAACCGGAAAGCGGTAAAAACAAGATAAGCAGAAAACCGCGGCAGCTCCCGGAGAATAATAGCAGAGGAAAGGAAACGAGAAAGGAGAAGAGGGACATGAAGAAAATGAGAAAAATAATTGCTGCGGTACTGACGGCAGCGGTGCTTTGCCTTTGCATGGCAGGCTGCGGAGCGGGAGAAGGAGAAGCTGAGATAATAGGAACATGTACGCTGACGGTTCAGGATCAGCTTCAGGATGAGAAGGTTGATATTGCAGAGGGTGACACGGTTTATGACATACTCATGAAAACGGATCTTGCTGTGTCCGGCAAGGATACGGGGGACGGTATTGCCATCGAGGCCATAGAGGGAGTTGCCAACGGAGACAAGGGCGAGTACAGCGGCTGGATTTACAATGTTAACGGCGAGATGCCCATGGATTACTGTGATAAGCTTGAGGTGAATGACGGAGACGAGATAGTCTGGTCATTCTCAGAGGGAATGTAACTGTGAAAGGTTTTTTGAGCGGCAGACTTAATATTGCCACCATGTGCAGCAACTGGCGGGAGATTGCGGACACCTACGGAGTGGGAATTGAGACGGACGCATTCTGTCAGGCTGAGAACATGGAGGGCGCCAGGGGAGATAATGCAAAGGCAGACCTTGCGGAGCTTATGAAAACGCATGATGTGCGGATTTTGCACGGGCCTTTTAATGAGCTTCATCCCGCAGCGATAGATCCCCGGGCAAGAGCCCTGGCAATGGACAGGATGAATCAGGCTGCGGAGATTGCCCTTCAAGCGGGAATAAAGAAGATGGTGGTGCACTCCGGATATGTACCATTTGTGTATTTCAAGGAATGGCATCACGACAGATCCGTGGAATTCTGGAGAGAGTTCATGAAGGATAAGCCTGATGATTTTGAGATATGCATTGAGAATGTGCTGGATGATGAGCCCCATATGCTTGCGGATATAGCAAGGGACATTGATGACAGCAGGGTGGGGCTCTGTCTGGATGTA
>JALFKB010000090.1 GCA_022775805.1 Clostridiales bacterium | reverse complement strand
GGTCACAGCCAGAATTTTCAGCGATGCCGTGGTCGGAAGGGGTCGCGTGATAAGATGCGCCGGTGATGAGTTTATAATAGTAGTCAGATCGGTTGATGAGAACGTTGTTTCGGAAGTTATCGAAAAAATTGAAAGAGGTTTTAAGGAATACAACAGCCGTAACAAGCTGAACTACACCCTGTCCACCTCAATGGGACAGGCAGTATTTGATTCATCCCGACAGACATTCAGGGATTTCCTGAATGTTCTCGACAGGAAAATGTACGAGAACAAAAGGAAGCATTACGAAAACGACGAATATGACAGAAGGAAACAGTTGCCTTTGCGTTAACATGCAAAGGCAATTGCTGTTTTTTGGAGGATACAGGGAGGGACGCGAAGACATGGAACCGGGAAGAGAAAAGGTGAAAAACTTCAGGGGTATGATAGAGCATTCGGACTCAAGGGAACGACGTTACACAGTTGTAGCCATGCTTGTGGTGATTTTTTTAATGATTGTTGCCGCTATTGTGGTAGTTGAAGCGATTAATGCCTCACTGTATTCGGAACGGGAGCAGTACATGAGTGAGATTACGGAGTCCTCTGCGAAGACCGTTAACGAATCCATTGCAGGTCAGTACGAACAGGCCCTCTCCATGAAAAATGCAGTGGAGAACATGATGCCGGAATATGGGGAAGTAGAGGAGATAATGCCTGAAATTTCCCGGCAGATGGGGATGGAAGGAGATATGTTCTTTATGGCAGACGGAGAGGGTAACTACTACAGCTCCGACGGGAAGTCGGGGAAGATAACTAATACCGAATACTATGGCTGGGAAACGGACAGCGAGATGCAGTACATTGCGTCCCTTCCTCACCTGGATCCGGATAAAACCTTTTTGGTTACGAGGTTCAGACTTACCGAACCCCTCAGAGTGTTATGCGAGGGCAGAGAGGTGAGGCTTGAGTATTTCGCATCAATGCAGGATGTGGACAGGCTTGATGAAACCATCTCGGATCTGTTTAACGGATTGAACAACACATTTATTTTTGAAACTGATTCCGGATATATGCTGTATGAACAGTTCGGAGTCGGGGAACTTGTGGGAGGAGCAGAAATATATGCCAAGTTCCCGAGGGTGGAGGTAACCGGAGACAGACCTCCTGAGGATTATGTTGAGGACTGTCGTCAGGAGAAGACGGTTGTCATGGAAATGAAAATAGATGGGGATTTCTACTACTTCTGTTCCACTCCCCTGGATGTAAGCAACTGGTCTCTTGCTTTTGTAATAAGGAAGGAGCATGTTACCGACGCAGCGGGGAGCGCCTTCAATGATATTATCAAGGCTATTGTTGCCTTTGCGCTTCTTGTGATAATTGCTGTTATCCTGCTTGCGGGAATGCTGATGAACGCCCGGGCAAACAGAAGAATCAGGAGAAATCTGGAGCAGGTTGACAGAACGAAGACTTCGTTTCTGTTCAATATGTCCCATGATATCAGAACGCCGCTGAACGCAATCATCGGCTTTACGGGAATCGCTCTGAAGAACATTGATAATAAGAGTAAGGTGAAGGATTGCCTTGAGAAGACCCGGCTGTCGGGAGATATTCTTCTGGCGCTTATAAATGATGTTCTGGAATTCAGCAGAATTGAAAGCGGGCAGGTGGTTATTAACAGAATTTCCGCCGATGTTGTGGAGGCCTTCAGGGAGACGGGTACAGTGCTGCGGCAGCTGGCGGAGGAAAAGAAGGTAGAGCTGGTTTTTGAAACCGGTGAGGTTTGGAACCGTAAGGTACTGATGGACAAAACCCGGGTTCAGAGGGTGCTGATAAATGTCATTTCCAACGGGATTAAATATACTCCGGCCGGGGGCTTTGTGAAGGTGACCCTGAGGCAGCTGAGGAATCCGGATGGCCGGTATGGGGAAGGGCTGCCTGATGACCGGAATGGGAAAGGGTTGCCTGCTGACCGGTATGCGCCGAAGCAGCGAGCTGTGTACCGGTTCGTGATTGCAGATAACGGAATCGGCATGAGCCCGGAATTTCAGAAGCACCTGTTTGAGGAGTTCTCCCGTGAGGAAAACTCCACAACAAGCGGGGTGCAGGGAACGGGACTGGGACTGGCTCTCTCTAAGAGCATTGTCCAGCTCCTTGGCGGCAGCATCGAGTGCGAAAGCAGACAGAATGAGGGCTCAACCTTCACGATTACCATGCCATTCGAACTGCAGGATGAATCGGGAATGGAACCCGAGGTATTATCAGATGGGGAATCCGTTGCCGGCGGGCCGGTTGCCGGTGACATTGCTATCGTTGAGTCATCCGATGAAGCCTCCGACGAGTCAATCGATGAAGCGGCGATGCTTGAGGGATTGAGAGCACTGGTTGTTGAGGACATTTTCCTGAACAGAGAGATAATCTGCGACATGCTGGGGGATTTAGGTATCGGCACAGATTGCGCCGAAAACGGCAAGACTGCCATTGACATCCTCCTTGAAAAAGGAATTGACTCATTTGATTTCATCTTGATGGACATTCAAATGCCGGTGATGGACGGCTATGAAGCGGTCCGGGAAATCAAGCGGCTATTTCCGGATAGCCCGGTACCGGTGATCGCCCTGTCTGCCAATGCCTTCGAAGAGGATAAGAAAAAATCAAAAGCCGCAGGCATGGCGGCTCACATTGCCAAGCCAATAGATTTCCGGGAGCTGAAGAATACTCTGCTGGAGCAGAGACCTGATTATGCCGTTATGGCAGTGGCGGAGCCTAAGGTGCCGTGAGGAAACAGTACCCAAGACCGAGAATGCAGTCTGCCGAGAAAAGTTCCGTTGCAGTTCAATCCCATAGTGTGGTATAATACGCAGAGTTCAGCGAACTGAATATGCGCTTGTGGTGGAATTGGCAGACACGCTAGTTTTAGGTACTAGTGCGAGAGCGTGGGGGTTCAAGTCCCTCCAGGCGCACCAATAACAGCAGATCGGAGCGAAATGCTCCGATTCTCTTTTTGTCTTTGCATTTGCCCGAAAAAGTGATAGAATCTAGAAAAATAAACATGAGCCTATTCTCACCACCGGGTGGGATGTCAAAGGGTGCTTAGAGTTTTGCCGTAGGTACGGCGCACGGAAGTGTGTTATAAGGCGTAGCTCTTAGCATCCTTTTTTAAAACCGGAAACAGGGAGGATATTATGAAAATCAAAACATTTAAAGTCGAAAGATGGATGAACGATTTTGAAGACGATGCAGTGTACAACCTGGGAGAAACCTGTATTGATTCGCTCACAGTGGGGGAGTTGCTTGAGCTGGGTGGATACGATCCGAAAGATTATCTGGCGAGCCTGGCAGATACGCGGCTTACCTACAGCTACATCTTTGGTTCGCCTGAACTGAGACAGGGAATCGCTGAGCTTTATGAGAACGTGAAACCCGAGAATGTAATTCCCACCCACGGGGCGACAGGCGCCAATGCAATGGTGCTGGAGACGATGATTGAGCCGGAGGACAACATGATTTCAGTAATGCCGACCTACCAGCAGCATTATTCAATCCCTGAGGCCATAGGTGCGGAGGTGCGAATTTTGCAGCTGAAGCCGGAGAATGATTATCTGCCGGATATCAATGAGCTGCGCAAACTGGCTGACGAAAACACGAAGATGATTACGGTGAACAATCCAAATAATCCAACAGGCTCTTGGATTCCTAAGGAAAGCATGCTGCAGATTGTGGAAGTTGCAAAGGCAGCAGATGCCTACCTTCTTTGCGATGAGGTGTACCGCGGCATAAGTGAAGACGGCAGCTACATGTATTCTGTAGTTGACCTTTATGATAAGGCGATTTCCGTGGGCAGCATGTCAAAGATTTTCTCCCTGGCCGGCCTGAGAATGGGATGGGTTGTTACAAGAGATGAGCTTGCCCTGAATGAGATTCTGGAGCGCCGTGATTACAACACCATCAGCTGCGGAATACTTGACGATAAACTGGCATCAATTGCGCTGGCAAACAGAGAAAAGATCTTTGCAAGAAACAGGGAAATACTTAAGACCAACAGAGCAATTCTGGATAAATGGATTAACGAAACAGAAGGGGTTCACTATGTGAAGCCGGTGGCGGGAACTACTGCCTTTGTATATTATGATGCGGATATTCCGTCATACGAGCTCTGCGTAAGACTCATAAAAGAAAAGGG
>JALFKB010000067.1 GCA_022775805.1 Clostridiales bacterium | reverse complement strand
CATCGACCGGCTCATATACGACTGCTGCGCTGTCGGTGGCCCTTCAGGCCGGCCGCCGCAAGCAGCGAACCTTTATTTAAAAGCCGCCATGGGGTTTGGGAATATCCTTGTTGTCCGCGCGGGTTCTATCATCCATTACTTGCTGAAAATCCCGTGCTTGCCTGAACCACTGCAGGCCGGAACAGGATGCTTCCACCTGCCGCTGCCGACTGGAACAGGCTAATTTCCCGACCGTCGAAGCAAAACAGATTGACAAAACAGACCCTGAACTGTAAAGTAAATCCTGGGTCGATGCCCATATCAAGCTAAATTAAGAAGGAGTAAATATGATTACAAGAAATGTTTTGGATCTTATCGGAAATACACCAATACTGGACCTGGAGCCGACCACCGGCCTGAAAATTTTCGCGAAGGCTGAGTTCCTGAATCCGGGGGGCAGCATCAAGGACAGGGTTGCTCTGAACATGATTGAGCAGGCCGAAAAGGACGGACGCCTGAAACCGGGAATGCATATTGTTGAACCCACATCGGGCAACACCGGAATAGGACTTGCTCTCTGCGGAGTGCGCAAAGGCTACGATGTTACTATTGTAATGCCGGAGAACATGAGCTCGGAGAGGAGATCGGTTATCAAGGCCCTGGGCGCAAATCTTGTGCTTACATCGGCAAGATTCAGTCTCGAGGGCGCAGTGGAAGAGGCAAACAGAATTGCATCCCAGTCTGACAATTATTTTGTACCTCAGCAATTCGAAAACCCTGCAAACCCTGAAATTCATTACAGAACCACAGGCCCGGAAATCTGGGAACAGCTGAATGGAAAGGTGGACATATTCGTATCAGGACTTGGAAGCGGAGGAACTCTCCAGGGAACTACCAAGTTCCTGAAGGAAAAGAATCCGAACCTCATCTCAGTTGCAGTTGAACCAAAGAATGTTTCGGCGCTTCTTGGAGATGAGCCGGGACTTCACCAGATTCAGGGAATCGGTGACGGATTCATTCCATCGGTTCTTGATACCAGCATCATTGACAAGGTTATTACTGTTACCGACGATGACGCCATGGAAACCACCCGCAGCCTGGCCAGGGTTCAGGGGCTCATGTGCGGCACCTCATCGGGGGCTAACATCTGGGCATGCCTCAGGGCGGCTGAGGAGTTCGGCAAGGATCTTACAATAGCAACGGTTCTTCCGGACAGAATGGAAAGATACTTCAGCACAGGTCTTCTCTAGAACCTGCGAAGGGCAAAGGCAGCCCACCGGACCAGAGTCACGGCTGTGTGAACAGGCAGCCGACGCCTGTATCGTGGGATAAACTCCTAAACTTAAGTAAACAAAATTCCCGTCTCTTGTGAGACGGGAATTTTTTAAATTACTCTGCTTTCGCAGGTGAATTTCTTACAGGTTGAATGCTTCCTTAGTCTTAGCAAGTGCAACGTCCAGAGCAGCCAGAACCTTGTCGATTGTTTCGTAAGCCTGAGTGATAGGCGGCTCGATTCTTACTGTCTTAGCGTTAACCAGAGTACCTGCTGTCATTACGTGCTGAGCAAACAGTTCCTTAGTTACGTTGTAGCCAACTTCTGCTTCTGGGAATTCCATGCAGATCAGCATACCGGATCCTCTGAATGCTGTCAGAACTGTAGGATACTTTTCCTGCAGCTTCTTCAGGCCTTCCAGATAGTAGTCGCCCTTTGCCTTTGACTGTCCAGGGATGTCGTTCTCGAGCATGTATCTGATTGTTGAGATGAATGCTGAGCAAGCCAGAGGGTTTCCGCCGAATGTAGGTGATCCCAGAATCCATGGGTTATCAAACATCTTGCCTTCTGTTCCTGTGCCAACGCCTGACTTTTCATAAGTCCAAGGTCTAGCGATGATACCAGTGATAGGTACCAGACCACCTGATGAAGCCTTACCATAAGTCATGATGTCAGGAGTAACTCCTTCGTAGTCACATCTCCACATTGTACCAGTACGTCCGAGACCAGTCTGGATTTCGTCGAAGATCAGGCAGATGCCGTGTTCGTCGCAGATCTCTCTCAGAGCCTTGAGGTATCCATCCGGTGGGATGATAACGCCAGCTTCACCCTGGATTGGTTCTACGATGATAGCTGCAACCTTTTCACCAACTGTAATCAGGTTTTCTACTGCTACTCTTGCTGCATCAGCGTCGCCGTACTTAACGTGCTGAACCTGCTGAATCATAGGGATGTAGTCTTCTCTGTAAGCAGCCTTACCGCCCATTGAGATAGCACCCATTGATTTTCCGTGGAATGCTCCAGTAGTTGAGATGTACCATCTTCCGCCTGTTGCCAGTCTAGCCAGCTTCAGAGCCATTTCTACAGCTTCTGCACCACCGTTGCAGAAGAAGCAGTACTGCAGGTCACCAGGAGTGATCATTCCGAGCAGATTAGCAAGGTATCCTCTCAGTGGGTCAACCAGTTCCTGTGAGTGGAGAGCATATCTGTTCAGCTGAGCCTGAACTGTCTTTCTGATTTCAGGGTTACCATGTCCGCAAGCGAAGATTCCGAATCCGCCTAAGCAGTCGATGAATTCAGTGTTGTTCAGATCTCTGAATACGTCGCCTTCATCTTCCCATTCTACGAATGCAGCGTCAGTTGATACTGACTTTCTGTACTCGAGCCATCCTGGGTTAACGTTTTCGTTGAAGTTCTTGATTGAGTCGTCATGAATTGCTTTCTTCTGCTCATCTGTCAGTGTTTCGGCTTCAATCATGCCAACAACTCTCTTAGCTTCTTCTAAAGCCTTTGTCATGTTTCTTTCAGTCATTCTATGACCTCCCTTGATTTTTTTAATACTTCGTCTGTTGCCCAAAGTACGACAACACCGGTATAACTTATACATGCGTATATGAAAGTATACGCTGATGACGTTATTATATCCTAAAAAGCCCTCTTTGGCAAATCACTAATATGTTCAATTGTGTCAATATTGTATGATTTTCATGCTATTCATACAAATTATTGTGAAAAAATACACATCTTTCCTGAAATTTCCATCGTTTTTCCTGAGCCCTGTTGTCTGCCTTTGCACCCCGGAGCGCCTATGTATGATATAATGTTCCGGTAACGAAACTACGGTTACGGAGGTGAATCTAATGAAACTGTACATTGCAGATGCGTTTACTAATGAAGTTTTTGGCGGCAATCCCGCCGGTGTTGTGATTCTGGACCGGGGCGCCGATTTCCCTGATTCTGAGCGGATGCGCCTTACGGCTGCAGAGCTGAGATACTCGGAAACGGCCTTTATCAGACAGGTGGACGAGACAACTTTCAACGTCCGTTATTTCACTCCTGCGGATGAGGTGGAGCTTTGCGGTCACGCCACCATCGCCAGCTTCCACTGCCTCAGGGAGGCGGGTCTGGTGAAGCCGGGAACTATTGTGAAAAATATAACCCTTGCAGGGGACCTTAATATTGCTGTGGGTGAGGATTCAATCCTCATGGACATGGCAGTGCCTGAGTACATCGGTGACATCAAGGAGACGGACGCAATGAAGGAGCTCTACCAGATCATGGGCCTTGATTACGAGGCGAATATCCCTGAGCTGGAG
>JALFKB010000100.1 GCA_022775805.1 Clostridiales bacterium | reverse complement strand
GGTGAATCTTACGCCGAAATCCTTTCCGAAGTCAATTTTGAGCAGACTCTCCGTGATTTCCCCATACTCCTCTACAGGCACAGGAGTGAGAACAAAAATTGTGGTATTTCCTGCAGGGTTGGCAACTATTATATCGATTTTACGTGACATATGATTTTCTCCTTGTACATGAGAAATATGAATTTTTCTTCATAAATGATAACATATTTATGGAATTAATTCAGCCGGATAAACGAATATTAAGCAATAGAAAAGCAACGCAAAGCACTGGTATAATGGCTGTTATTTCAACATTTTCAGTGGACATAAAAATTGCTGTTATAATAGGTGATTTTATGTTATACTTAATTCCGTTGTGGAAGCGTATCGAAGTGGTCATAACGAGCCGCACTCGAAATGCGGTTGTCCTCACGGGCACGTGGGTTCGAATCCCACCGCTTCCGCCAAGGAAAGAGGAGCTGTTTGCACTGTGTTACCAGTGCAGCAGCTCCTTTACCACATTATTTACAACGAACATCACGGCAGGTGCAGCCACTGAGCGCTGGTTGCGGCGGCATGGCAGAGAGGACACCGACAGTGCAGCAGTTACAATATAATGCTCTTGACATAATGCGATGTTGTGTTACTATATGATATATGAATTGAATATTTAAGCTTCAGGGCGGGGCGAAATTCCCCACCGGCGGTATAGTCCGCGAGCCTGCGGGTAATAGTTCCTTAAAGGCAGATTCGGTGAAACTCCGGAACCGACAGTATAGTCTGGATGGAAGAAGTTGTGTAATGTCAAGCTTTGATTTGATGTGTGCATTCGCGCTGAGACTCTATGTTTCAGCGCTTTTTTAAACATCAATGCCAGGCTTTGCGCGTGCACTTTTTGCCCTGGGAAATTACCCGGGGCTTTTGTTATATAGAGGTATATTTGATGAACAGGGAATACATGCTGAGAGCAATAGAACTGGCAAAGAGAGGCTGGGGATATACAAATCCGAACCCCATGGTGGGAGCGGTAATCGTTAAAGACGGCAGGATAATAGGCGAAGGTTATCACGAGAGGTGCGGGGAGCTCCATGCTGAGCGAAATGCCCTGAAGAATCTGACTGAAAGCGCCGAAGGGGCAGACATGTACGTAACCCTTGAGCCCTGTTGCCATTACGGCAAAACACCTCCCTGCACAGAGGCCATTATTGAGAATAAGCTTGCCAGAGTGTTTATCGGCTCCGCGGATCCAAATCCCAGGGTTTCAGGAAAGGGTGCCCGGATTTTGCGGGAGCATGGCATTCAGGTGACAGAGAATGTCTGCAGAGAAGAATGCGATGAGCTGAACCCGGTGTTCTTTCACTACATTACCAAGAAGAGACCGTACATAGTTCTGAAATATGCCATGACACTGGACGGCAAGATAGCTACAGCCTCAGGCAAGAGCAAATGGATAACAGGTGCAAAGGCAAGAGAGCATGTTCACTACCTCCGAGGTGGGTATGCAGGAATACTCTGCGGTATCGGAACTGTGCTGGCTGATGATCCCATGCTGAATGCCAGAATTGAGGGGGCTCATCAGCCTGTGAGGATAATACTGGATTCAAAGCTGAGGATTCCGGAATCCTCGGCAATCGTGAAAACAGCTAAAGATTTCAAGACCATAATTGCATGTGCCGAGGTAAACAGCAAAAAGGATTATCTGGAAGAACAGGGTTGTGAGGTGATTTGTCTTCCGGGAGAAGTTGATGGCAGAGTCGATCTGTCTGAACTGGTAACGGAACTTGGCAGGAGGCAGATAGACAGCCTTCTGGTTGAAGGGGGCGGAGAGGTACATGATGCATTCCGAAGCCGTGGGCTTGTTGATCACGTCTGCTGCTACATTGCACCGAAAATATTCGGCGGAAGGATGGCGAAGACCCCTGTGGAGGGGGAAGGCATCAGCGAGGTAAATGAGGCCCTGATGCTGAAGAACAGAAAGATTACCATGCTGGGTGATGATATTTTAATGGAATACGATTGTTAAGGAGATTGCAGATGTTTACAGGAATAGTTGAAGAGACGGGACATGTTGTTCAGGTTGTTTCCGGAAGCACTTCCGGGGAGCTGAGAATCGGAGCGGCAAAGGTCCTGGAGGGAACTAGAATAGGTGATTCAATTGCGGTAAACGGTGTCTGCCTTACGGTTACAAGGCTGTTTAAGGACGGCTTCACGGCAGATGTGATGCCTGAAACCTTGCGACGGAGCAATCTAGGGAGGCTCAGGTCCGGGGACCGGGTGAATCTGGAAAGAGCCATGGCAGCTGACGGAAGATTCGGTGGACACATAGTATCCGGACATATAGACGGAATGGGCGTGGTTTCCGAAACACGCCGTGAGGGGAATGCCACATGGGTTAAAATTGAAGCAGCAGAGGACATTCTCAGGCTGATAGTTGAGAAGGGCTCAATAACGATAGACGGTATAAGTCTCACCGTCGCTGCGCTTGATGACAGGAGCTTCTCCGTTTCCATAATTCCTCACACAGGAGAGGAAACAACCCTGCTGAGGAGAAAACAGGGGGATCCCGTAAATCTGGAGAACGATATTATTGGCAAGTATGTGGAAAGGCTCATTGCCTTTGACAGAAAAAGAAATGAAAAAAATAATGCTCAATCCGTTATCACCATGGAATTCTTAAGGGAGCACGGGTTTTAACAGATATATATTTCAAGATAAAGAAAGGACATAGATAAAATGAACAGACAATTTAACACAATTCCAGAGGCTCTGGAAGCACTTCGTCAGGGTAAGATAATAATGTGCACCGACGATCCGGATAGGGAAAATGAAGGTGATTTCATCTGCGCAGGAGAGTTTGCTACCACAGAAAACATAAACTTCATGGCGAAATACGGAAGAGGACTCATTTGCACCCCGATGTCAGAAAAGATTGCAGCCCGTCTTAATCTGCCTCAGATGCTGGACAACAATACGGATAATCACAGCACAGCATTTACTGTATCCGTTGACCATGTTGAAACCACAACGGGAATAAGCGCAGAGGAGAGAGGTTTCACCTGCCGCATGTGCTGCGACGAGAATACGAAGCCGGAGGATTTGAGACGTCCGGGTCATGTGTTTCCTCTCGTTGCCCGCCACGGGGGAGTAATTGTTCGTCAGGGTCATACAGAGGCAACTGTGGATCTTTGCCGCCTGGCGGGGCTTACAGAGTGCGGAATCTGCTGTGAAATAATGAGGGATGACGGAACGATGATGAGAACACCGGAGCTGCTTGAGCTGAGCAGGGAGCATGACATGGTGTTTATCACCATCAGCGATCTCCAGGATTACATTTACAGAAATGAACAGCACATGATAAGGGAAGCCTCAGCTACCATGCCTACAAGGTACGGAGATTTCGAAATACACGGATATGTAAATGACATTTCCGGAGAGCATCATATTGCCCTTGTATGCGGTGATATTTCCGACGGTGAAAACATCCTCTGCAGAGTCCACTCCGAATGTCTGACCGGAGATGTGTTCGGATCCAGCAGATGCGACTGCGGAGATCAGCTTCACACCGCAATGAGAATGGTTCAGCAGGAGGGAAGAGGGATAATTCTCTATATGCGCCA
>JALFKB010000049.1 GCA_022775805.1 Clostridiales bacterium | reverse complement strand
GTGGGTGAGTCTTACTGCTGAGTCGGTGGTGTTTACGCACTGTCCGCCGTTTCCGGAGGCTCTGTAAACGTCAACTCGCACATCGTTTGGATCCAGATCGATTTCCACGTCGTCCACCTCAGGCAGTACCGCAACAGTTGCTGCTGATGTGTGAACCCTGCCGCTTGATTCGGTCTCAGGGACTCTCTGCACTCTATGGGCGCCGCTTTCGAATTTCAGACTTGAGTATGCCCCCTTGCCCTTGATGAGCATTACGGCTTCCTTAACTCCGCCTATTCCTGTTTCATTCAGATCCATTAGTTCAGTTTTCCAGCGGTTACGTTCAGCATATCTGGTGTACATTCTGAGAAGGTCCGCGCCGAAGAGCGCTGCTTCATCTCCCCCTGTTCCTGCACGTATTTCCAGAATAACGTTTTTCTCATCGTTAGGGTCCTTAGGCAAAAGCAGGACCTTCAGCTCTTCTTCCGCTGTTTCTATTTTTTCTTCCAGCTCGCCTATTTCCATTTTGGCAAGCTCTCTCATTTCATCGTCGCCCATTTCCAGAAGCTCCTTGGCATCCGCCAGCTCCGTCTTGGCTTTTTTGTACTCGGTGTACTTCTTGACTATGGGTTCCATCTCACCCATTTCCTTAATGTGCTTCTGCCAGACCGGCTGGTTGTTGATGATTTCCGGGTCGGAAACCTTCCTGGCAAGCTCGTCGTATTTCTCTGTTATAAAGTCTAATTTATCAAACATGTTTCGCTCCTTTTTCAATCGATTATTATAACAGATTTTGATGCGCTATGGAAGAGCGGAATTCCGCTTTCCGGCGGTGGACAGCTTCGCTTTCCGTCCGATGTTGTTTGCCGCCTTGGATGCCGGAAACGCCAGCAAAAAAGCCGGGACACAGTCCGGCTTCTTAAATTTCTATTCAGCTCTTCTTCGCAAAAAAACCATCGGCTTCTTCACGCCATTTCTTTTCTTCCTCGTCTGCCGGCTCATCCAGGGTAATGCCGTGGGCAACCGGTCTGTTTGTTTCGGGATTTACCGTTACAAATGTTGTGAATCCTTCCGCATTCAGCACTCCTGTTTTCTCATCATAAAGTCCCACTCTAATTGTGAGACTCGTTCTGCCTGTTCTGACAATGAGTCCTTCGTAGGTCACTATGTCACCCGGGTTTACCGAATGATAGAAATCAAACTTGTGGGTGTTCTTGTAGAGCAGTCCCTGGGGATCGCCGTACTCGCAGTTTACAACGATAAAGGAAGTCTCCACCATCCATTCGATTCCCTGTCCGGCATACAGATTGCTGTGGTGATTCAGGTGTTCCGGTCTTATCATGTGTGAGGATTTGTATCTTTTCATTGTTTCTCCAGCTGTGTATATGTTCCCTTGCCTATTTGCCGCAGCCAGGCATAGTCATCCTTCTTGATACTGTGAAAATCTGAGGTGTCGCCGAATTCTCGGCTGCACCTGCATCAGCTGCCGAATCTACTGCAGGACAAGCAGGAGCTGTCATGCTCCGGGCCACTCTGAATATCTGCGGAACGGGACCTGCCGGTGCCGCCGACGCTGCCGCTTCAGCCGCAGGTGTTTCGACCGCAGGCTCTTCTGCCGCACGCGTTTCGACCGCAGGCGCTTCTACCGCCGGCACTGTGATTACTATCGGCTCCGGAGTTTTTCTTTCCAGAGTCTCGAAGGCAGCTGTAAGACCTTTGCCCATCTCCTGAAGTCTGTAGGCGTCTCTCTTTTCCTTCTCGCCTATTTTGATTCCCAGTATTTCTCTTGTGGTGTCCAGGTTTTCCGACAGATATCTGATATTCTCAGACATCTCTTCGGAAACATCTGCCTGCTTTTGCAGCATTGCCTCCAGGCGGCTTGTGTCACCCTGAGCGGCCTCCACCTTCATGTTTCTTGTGTCCTTTGCCACCTTGCCGATTCCCAGTGCTACAATTCCGATTCCCAGGTAAGGCATGAACTGAGCGATGATATACTGGAGGGAGTTTGACCACATGTCACTGAAGGTTGCTCCGTATGACTGCAGATATGTGCTGGTGTACGCGATTGCCGAAACCAGCATGAAGGCTGCGACAACCAGGAACAGAATTCCAACAATATAAAAAACTATCGTTACTCCCGGTGTTTTCTTTTTTTCCATTTTACTCTCCCATTTATTACCTTTTAATGTTTCTGCTGTGTTTATGCCGTGGGCTATTATATCACAAAAACCCTGTTTCGTGAATTGAATCCCCGGGCTATTTCACAATCCGTCAGGGCTATTTCAAAACCCGGCGGGACTATTCCGCGAACTGGCTGTTATACAGCTTCGCGTAAAAGCCTCCTGCCGCCAGCAGCTCATCGTGGTTTCCCTGTTCAACGATGTCCCCCTGATCCAGCACCAGAATGTGATCCGCATCGCGGATTGTGGACAATCTGTGGGCTATTATGAAGCTTGTTCTGCCCTTCATCAGGTTGTTCATTGCCTTCTGAATGATGCGTTCCGTTCTGGTATCAACAGAGGAGGTTGCCTCGTCCAGAATCAGTATCGGCGCGTCGGCAAGAATTGCCCGGGCTATTGTCAGCAGCTGCTTCTGACCTGCAGAAATGTTTGTAGCTTCTTCGTTAATCTGCATGTCATAGCCCCCCGGCAGAGTCCTGATGAAATGATCCGCGTGGGCGGCCTTTGCAGCTTCAACAACTTCCTCATCCGTGGCTTCAGGTCTGCCGTATCTGATATTGTCCATTATCGAATTGCTGTTAAGCCATGTGTCCTGCAAAACCATACCGAACTTGCTTCTCAGCTCGTGTCTTGTCATGCTTCTTATGTCGCGCCCGTCCACGAAGATTTCTCCGCCGTCCAGCTCGTAGTACCGCATGAGCAGCTTCACCAGGGTTGTCTTGCCGGCACCTGTAGGACCGACAATTGCAACACGCTGGCCTGCCTTGGCTTCAAATGAAAAATTCTTAATTATCGGCTCATCCGGCAGGTATCCGAAGGAGACGTTCCTGAAGGCCACATCTCCGTCCACATCAGGAGTCGGGTCGTAGTCAGACGCACCGGCACCCGAATCATCAGCAGCGGCGTCTGCCTCCTCCTCTTCCTCCAGCAGCTCGAAAACTCTCTCAGCTGCTGCCGCAGTTGACTGGAGCTGGTTGACTATGTTTGCCACCTGCTGCATAGGCTGGTTGAAGGATCTGACATACTGAATGAAGGCCTGAATCTGTCCAATGGAAATCCTGCCTTTGAGGGCCAGATAGCCTCCCAGGAAGCAAACCATCACATACGCCAGGTTTCCCACAAGCTGGGTCAGCGGCATCATCAGTCCCGAGAAGAACTGGGACTTCCATGCGGATTCGCAGAGCTTCCCGTTGTATTCGCTGAATGACGCCCCGGAGATTTCCTCCCTGTTAAAGGCCTTCACAATATCGTGTCCGGAGAACATCTCCTCAACGTGGCCGTTTACCTTGCCCAGGTATTCCTGCTGGCTGTGGAAGTGCTTCTGGGACTTGCCCACAACCAGCTTGATAATAATCAGGGATGCAGGGATAACCACCATCGCCGCCAGGGTCATGGTAAGGCTGATACTAAGCATCATTGCCAGAATGCCGACGATTGTTATCACCGCTGTAATCATCTGAGTGATGCTTGCGGTGAGGGTCTGGTTTATCGTCTCCACATCGTTTATCATCCGGCTCTGAACTTCCCCGTAGGTTACCCTGTCAAAGTACTTCAGCGGGAGCCTGTCCAGCTTCTCGGACATTCTCTTTCTTAAGGTGTATATTACATTCTGGGAAACCTTCGCCATGATCCAGGACTGGATAACTCCGAAGAGCCAGCTGGCCACATACAGGCAGACAAGCATGCCGAGTATGGCTGCCAGGGCCTTGTAATCCACTCCGTCTCCGGTGATTCCCTTAACTACTATATCCGTGCCCTTTCCCAGAATTGCCGGGGAAATTGTGGTGAAAACAGTGCTCAATATGGCTGCAAATACCACAACAACAAGCTGAAGCTTGTAGTGCTTCAGATACCCGAAAAGCTTCAGTATGGTTCCCTTGAAATCCTTTGCCTTTTCTCCCGGCATCATCTTGGCAGCCTTGCCTCCATGGCCGGGAGCCTTATTTTTCACGCCAGTTACTCTTGCCATCAGCATGCACCTCCCTTCACCGGAGATTCATCCGCACCGGCGGCCTGACTATCCGGGCCGGCGGTCATTGCAAGCTCCCTCTCACTGAGCTGGGACAGAGCAATTTCCCTGTACACAGGACATGTATCAAGAAGCTGACGGTGTGTCCCGCAGCCCACCATGCGTCCCTCATCCATAACAACAATCCGGTCCGCATCCATGATTGTGTTGATGCGCTGGGCCACAATAATGAAGGTGCTGTTTCCGATATTCTGTTTCAGAGCCCTACGAAGTGCTCTGTCCGTTGCAAAGTCAAGGGCGCTGAAGCTGTCATCAAATATCAGCACATCCGGCTTCTTCACAAGGGCTCTGGCAATGCAGAGACGCTGCTTTTGCCCGCCGGAAACATTGGCGCCTCCCTGGGCGATTTCCCTCTTGAGGCCCTCCGGACTTTCACTGATAAACTCCATTGCCTGGGCGATTTCCGCCGCCTTTATCAGATCCCCTTCAGAGGCATTTTCGTCACCGTACCTGAGATTGCTCTCAATTGTTCCGCTGAAAAGCGTTCCCTTCTGTGGCACAATTCCTATGTGGCTTCTCAGCTCATGCTGGGTCATCTCTCTGATGTCTGTGCCGCCCATAAGAATCTCACCCTCCGTCACATCGTAAAACCTGGGAATCAGGTTAATGAGGGTGGATTTGCCGCTTCCCGTTCCGCCGATTATGGCCGTAGTCTGCCCCGGCATGGCTGTAAAGGAAATTCCCTCCAGAACCTTCTCCTCGGAATCGGGATATGCAAAGGCAACATTTCTGAATTCCAGTATTCCCTTTTGCTCGCCCTCTGCAGGAAGCTTTGCCTCCTCCGGATCCTCTATTGAAATCTCCGTATTCAGCACCTCCCCGATTCGTTTCATTGAAACAGCTGCTCTAGGAAGCATCACGAAGAGCATTGTTACGAACATGAAGCTCATTATCACGTGCATTGCGTACTGAAGATATGCCAGCATGTCTCCAATGAGAAGCTGCTGAGCATCAACAAGGTGGGCGCCCACCCACACAATAAGCACTCCCACTCCGCTCATGATAAATGTCATGGAAGGCATCATGAAGGAGAGGCATCTGTTTACGAATATGTACAGTTTCGTCAGGTCGGTATTGGCCTCGTCAAAGCGCTCCTCTTCTCTCTTTTCTGTTCTGAAGGCACGCACCACCAGGGTTCCGGAGAGTCGCTCCTTCATCAGCAGGTTGATTCTGTCCAGCTTCTCCTGCATCACCTTGAATCTCGGGAATATTGCCACAAAAGCAAAAACCATAAGACCCAGCACGCAAATCACCGCCAGTCCCACGGTCCATGAAAGTGCCACGCTGGTGCGAAGAGCCATTATCACTGCCCCGATTCCCATAAGCGGCGCGAAAAGCATCATTCTAAGACTCATTACCGTGGCCTGCTGCACCATCTGCACGTCGTTTGTTGTTCTTGTTATCAGAGATGCCGTGGAGAATTTCTCCAGCTCCGCCGTGCTGAAGCCCGTAACCTTCTTGAAAAGTCCCTCTCTGATTCTGCCCGCTGCCCGCGCCGCTGTTAAAGACGCGAAAAGGCCGCCTGTAATTGTACAGACAGCCGCCAGCGCTGCGATTAATATCATTATCAATCCCACATGCTCAATATGATCCATGTCCCCCGGCACTATGCCGTTGTTTATTATGTCTGACATGTAGTTCGGCAGCAACAGTTCGGTAATAACCTGACCGAACAGTGCCACCACGCAAATCAGCATGAAGGGGATATATTTCTTATAATAGCTGAATACCGTTCTCATTTAATACGCCCTGTTTACCCCCTTTTCTTTTCTGAATTATCGATTCCTTCCTCCTGTCATTCCCAGGTAAATACCCTACGCTCTATTTTCTTCTTCATATGTGAAATTTGCAAGACTTTTCCCCAAAAAATATGTCTCTTATCTTATAAATCTCCTGAGCTTTCTCACGAGAATTGTTGCTGCTGTAATCTTCAGCACCTCTCCCGGAAGGAATGGAATCACGCAGGAAACCATTGCGGCACCCAGTCCCGTTCCTGTGCTGACAATGAACCATGCAGTTCCCAGCAGATAGCAGGCTGCCAGGCCGGCTATCATTGACACAACTGTCTTTATCACCACGACAACCTTGCCCTTTGCATCCTCTCCCGGTCTGCTGCACTGTTCCATGAGCAATCCTATTACAAAGGCCATTGCGATGTAGCCTACAATGTATCCTCCCGTTGGTCCCGCCAGAACGCTGAGTCCGCCTCTGAAGCCTGCGAATACCGGCACTCCCACGGCTCCCACCAGGGTGAACACCGTAAGACTGATTGTTCCGTATTTCTTGCCCAGAAGTCCCCCCGCCAGCATTACGGCCAGTGTTGCCAGATTTACCGGCACCGGTGTGAATCCCAGTGGAATTGATATCCAGGAGCATACCGCCGCAATTGCCGCGAAAAGGCCTGCCAGCGCCATTCCTGTTGTCTTTTTGTAAGTGATGCTTTCCATTTTTAAGTCTCCCTTCTTGTCGCTACAGTCTTATTGACACCTCACCGGATGTGAGGGTTTCTCTCTTTCCGTCTTCGTAGGCCACCATTAGTCCCCCTTCGTCGTCGATGCCTTCCACACGAGCAGGAATCCCCCCAAGCTCACTGGTTGGATCCTCTCGATAAATCCCTTTGTAAACCATTATTTCACGACCAATCAGTATGCTTTTGCTCCTGTATCTCGCCATGAATCCCGGCTGTCCTCCCTCGCTGATTTCCGCCACATTAGCCAGAGTGTTTTCGGTGATTCTTGCCGTGAGGTCTGCCTTTGTACGGGCGTCCTCCGCGTTGACGCAGCCTGCGATTTTCTTAAGCTCAGCCGGAAACCCTGCCGTTGAGGTATTGACCCCGATTCCAATTATCAGGCTGTCGATTATTCCCGTTTCGAAGTCCGTTTCGGCTTCCGTCAGTATTCCGCAGACCTTCAGGTCGCCGATGTAAATGTCGTTGACCCATTTGATTCCCGCATCCTGCCCGCAAACCGCTTCGATGGCATCTGCCACCGCCACCGCCGCCGCCACGGTTACCAGCACCGATTTGCTCATGTCGAAGTCGGGCTTTACCACTATGCTTACGTAGATTCCCTGTTCCGGGGAGTTGAAGCTCCGGCCAAGCCTTCCTCTTCCGGCGGTCTGGCGATTTGCAAAGACAACACTTCCGTGTCTGATTTCCCCTTCCAGCATGAGCCTCTTGGCCTGAAGGTTTGTGGAATCCGTTGAGTCGTAGCAGAACACGCCGTTTCTCTTGAGCTTCGGTCCCAACGCCCGGCAAAGCAGCTCCTCCGATACAAGCTGGCCTGATTCTGCCATGGCGTAGCCCTTGTTGGTAACGGCTTCGATGTTATAGCCCTCTTCTCTCAGGGCTTTTACCGCCTTCCATACCGCCGCCCGGGATACACCGATTTTTTCGGAAATCTCCTCACCGGATATGTGACGGCTTCTGTTGTTTTTAAGTGTTTTCAGTACTTCGTCCTTTACTGTCATTCTGCCTCCCGGGGCTTAGCCCCTTGCCGGGTCAGTGCCGCGGCTCCTTCTGCAGGGTCAGTATGCGACCCATCCTCCGGTAATTGTAAACCTTTTTGTGTTGATTGTAAACCTGTTTTTTTGTTCTTTTTTTGCCGGGCAGGGGCTCTTTTCACAGAATCTACATAAATACGACCACAAAAGGTCATATTGCATTGTTATATTAGTCTTGCAACAAGGAAGTGATCATTGTTGCTGAAGACGAATGGCTAGGGGATTATTAGACACTCAAAACACTTCTTCTTCTCATTCCCCAATGTGTCGCGGTAATCCTCTCGGCCATGAAACCTCCTCACAAATGATAATAAAAATGATAACGATGAGAAATGAAAAATCCGGGCAAAGGGGGCCCGGATTTTTCGTTTGGTATGTTTTTGTAATCTGCATGCCCGAAGGCTGCTTTTTCTCCTATTTGTTTCTGAATGGGCAGTGAGTGTGGGTGCAGATGTGGCATTCCCTGTTACAGTTCGGTCTGCCGTCCTCTGCCAGCTCGGTTACTCCGCAGGACCTTACCATCTTACGGTCCTTCAGGGCGGCCTCGTCCATCATTTTCTCTCCTTCTTTTCTGGCCCATTCCAGCTCTTCCTGTTCAGCTTCCTCTTCTGTAATGAGGCCGTAGTCCAGCTTGTATGCCGTCATGTTGTAGCCCTGCTCCTCACATTCCAGGATGTGCTTTATCATCTCTTCCCTTGCGGCATCTTTTTCCTCAAGCTCTGCCACAGCGTCTGCCAGAGCGCCCTTCTGTGCTGCCGCGCTCTTGATGCCCAGCTCGTTTTCTTCCAGCTTTACGAACTTGAAGCCCAGGGATTTCTCAAGAAGCTTTATTGCCCCTTCTCTGTGCTTAACCGAAAGCACTCCCAGTGATGCCATAATGTAGTCGTTGTCCACTGCGATTCTGGCATGGGATGTTGGGAACAGCTTTGTTCCTGTCTGGTCATACTGGCAGATTCGACCCATTATCTCCTCTCTGTGAGGGAGTCTTGTGAGGGCACCTCCTGTTCCCACGATGTATTTCACAGGGGTCAGATCCTTGCCCTCGGCCACGGTGCTTCTGCCGCTTGGGCCGTATATGTATCTTATCTGACCTGCATGACGGTCCACTGCCTTCATTACCGCTTCCTCCGTCAGCATTTCAACCAGCTTGAATTCCTCTTCTGTTTTCGGAATTGCCACGTAGCTTGCCAGAGCTGCGTCAGGATCAAAGCCCGCCTTCTCTGCCTTTGCGCGGAATTCCTCTTCCCCTATGGATTCGATAACCTTCATGCGGTTAACGTATACCCCCAGATCCCCTTCAACGGTTCGCTTGGCAAATGGCTCCGGCGCTGTCATTATTCTTGCCACGTTGTCCGATTCCTTGCACACCGAGTGCACGTCTGTGGTGGCTCCGCCTACGTCGATTACCATTACCTCACCAAGACAGTCGTTAAGCAGCTTGGTGCACTGCATTACTGCTCCCGGTGTCGGGATGATAGGTCCGTTTACCATGTCCCTTACATGTTCCATTCCCGGTGCATTTGTGATGTGATCCTCGAATGCCGCCTGGATTACTCTTCGGCACGGTTCAACGTTCATGTCATCAATCCGGGGATATACGTTCTCTACGTTGTACAGCTTCTGTCCGCTTTCTTCGTCAAAAATCAGTTCCATTTCTTCCTGATTTTCGATGTTGCCTGCGTAGATTATTGGAGTCTTAAGTCCCAGAGCTCTTATCTTTTCTGCGTTGTCCAGGGCTGTGTCTCTTTCGCCGTAGTCCACTCCTCCAGCTATGAGGATGAGGTTCGGCTGTATTTCTTCTATCTTCTTCAGGTCTGTGCGGCGAAGCTTTCCTGCGGTTACATAGTGGATGATTCCTCCTGCACCCAGGGCGGCTTCTTTGGCGGCTCTGGCTGTCATGTCGTAAACCAGTCCGTGCACCGTCATCTTCAGTCCTCCCGCTGCGGAGGATGTTGCCAGCATCTCATCGTATTCCAGGCTGTCGATTCCCTTCTTCCTGCAAAGGTCGTCGATTGCTCCCTGGAGCCCGACTCTTACGTCCCCTTCCACTACGCTTGTGGGCGCCTGTCCCTGAGCCCAAAATTCCGGGTTGTCGCTATCTATATTTTTAAATGCATTCACTACTGTTGTAGTTGAGCCGATTTCGGCTACCAGTACATCTACTTTCATATTCGTTCCTCTTGTCTGTTTTGTTCTTCTGTCCCGCCTTTTCCGGCGGTCTGCTTTTTGGTGTTGTTCTTGTTTCGGTGTGCCTTTGGGTGTCCTTCTTGTTTCGGTCTGCCTTTGGGCTGGCCGATTGTTCATTCCAGAAGCAGCCACTTCATCAGTTTGTTCCTTATTTCTGCCTCGACGATTCTCATGTCAAGGCTTCCGTCAATATTGTCGTATGTTTCTATGTAATTGCTCCAGGGCACAATGT
>JALFKB010000037.1 GCA_022775805.1 Clostridiales bacterium | reverse complement strand
CGAAAACATAAACATTGTTAGATCATGGAGTGGATGGCATGACAGAACACCTGATGACATGTGCTGCATCGAGGCAGTAGATGAGATTCCGGGATTGTATGCAGCCTGTGGATTTTCGGGACACGGCTTTGGTATTTCCGCACCTGTTGGCAAAGTGCTCAGCGAATTAATAACCGAACAGAAGCCGGGGGCAGACATAAGCAAGTTAAAATTCAATAGATTTATGCCTATAGACGCGTTTACCGGTGACGACAGGCAAAGATAAGTAAGAATTAGAACAAGGGATTCGGAAACAGAACCGAATCCCTCTTTTTGTTTAATGTATTGTTTTCCAAGAAACTGTAAATCTTCAGCGTTAAATGTTCGAGGCGTATAGAAAGCATTGACATGTACCGCATAAGATGATAATGCATGATTTAAAACATAGCGAAACAGTAGGCGAATAGGTAATACAAGAAGTTCAGCAATAACAGTGGTAGTGGGAAGGAGTAAAATAACATGAACCGAGCAGAAATCAGGCAGATTACCGAATCTATAAAGAGAGGTGAAACAGGGTATCTGGAAGTAGTCTCGGAAGGTAACAGATATGTGAGAAAGTTTCAGCCGAAGGAACGGCTGATTATATTGGGTGGAGGGCATGTTTCCATGCCTGTCTGTCACATTGCTGCTATGGAACGGGGAAAGCGCGCCGGAACGGAAAATGTGCCGGCAATCGCAGCCATGGCGACAGCTCTGAAGGAAGCGTAAATGACGATGGAAAAGAATGCCGCCTGTCTGACAGAAAAGAGAAATCGTTTAATTAACGGTCTGAGGCAGATTCCCCACTCCGCTCTGAATGGGGATGAGAGGCTTAGGCTTCCCGGCAATGTGAATTTCTGCTTCGAGGGGATTGAAGGGGAATCCTTGTTTTTGCTGCTGGATCAGAAGGGAATTCAGGTCTCCTCCGGCAGCGCCTGTACTTCCGGATCCCTGGATCCAAGCCATGTAATTCTGGCTATCGGCCGCCCCATTTCCGTGGCTCATGGCTCTTTGCGCCTCTCTATAGGTGAAGAAATCACAGATGCAGAGGTGGATCGGATTGTCAAATCTGTGAAAGAGACCGTTGAGTATCTGAGAGAGCTTTCTCCACTTTGGCAGGATTTTATTGAGGGCAGGAGCGAATTCGTCTTGTAGATGTATTGCACTGATTTAGAAAAAAGTAAGAAGAACTGCCCGGCTCCGAGTCACTGTCAGCAGGCAAGCTGCCAGAGCACTATGCGCTGGTTGGCGGGCTTCTGATAAAGTAAATTGCCGTATACAGTGATTACAGCCGGCATATTAACGTTTTATGCCTAGAATGCGAAGTTTTCTGTACAAGGTGGATTCGCTTATTTCGAGCATATCTGCTGCCTTTCGCTTTCCTTCCAATGAACAGCCTGTAACATCAAGACAGTTGTTGATGATGGCTCGTTCTGCGATATTAAGCTGTGATTTCAGACTCTTTCTTTCACCGGTCAAGTAAATGTTTTCTCTTTTTACAAGCTTATCGGGAAGACTGGAAATGGATATGATGTTTGAAGGCTCCATGTTTATCGCATATTCTATTACATTTTCGATTTCTCTTGTGTTCCCCGGCCAGGAATAGGACAGGAGAATATCCAGAGCATGCTGATCTATTCCGCTTATTTCTTTCTGAAGAAGAGCGGAATATTTATTTATTGTATGATCGATCATTATTGCGATGTCCTCAGGGCGTTCCCTAAGTGGAGGAATGCTGAGAGGGATAACATTCAATCTGAAATACAGATCCTCTCGGAACTGGTTTTCTCTGACGAGTTTCTCCAGATCCTTGTTTGTTGCCGCGATTATTCTGACATCAACATCAACGGGCTTTGAAGAGCCTATTGGATCTATCTGTCTGTTCTGAAGACATGTGAGAAGCTTGACCTGGAGGTGCATTGGCATGTCGCCTATTTCATCCAGGAATATTGTCCCTTTGTCAGCCAGCTGGAATTTGCCCAGCTTGCCGTTCTTGTCGGCTCCTGTGAAGGCGCCTTTTTCGTATCCGAACAGTTCGCTTTCAAGCAGTGTTTCCGGTATTGCTGCGCAGTTCACTGAAATGAACGGCATGTCCTTTCGCGGACTTTCCTTGTGTATTGAACTTGCAAGCAGGCTTTTACCTGTGCCGCTTTCACCTGTAATAAGAATGGTTGAATTGCTCTGAGATACTATCTTTGCCCGTTTTTTTAGGGTTTGCATGGCTTCGCTTTTTCCTTCTATGTTTTCAAAGGAAGCGAAGTTATCGGCGTTGGACAGCAATGATGAGACGGTTTTCTGCAGTGAGATATTGTTCTGAGATACTATGTATTTACCGGCGATAAGCTCTGACATTATCCTCAGAAAATTGAGAAGTTCCGAGGATTTCTTTATCAGCAGTTCACGCTGTGATTCCGTGAGTGCAATTAAACCTATTAGTCCCAGCACAGTATCTTCTGCTTTAATAGGGCAGCATATTTCAGCCAGTTCGCCCTCTTTGGCATCATAGTGTTCATCATTTAGAGAGTGAAAATTAATATATTCCTTTCCCTGTGTTATGCATGTAGCATAAACACTGTCTGAATTCAAATTTCCATCTTCTTCAAAGGTCCCGATTTTCTTTTTGTATCGTCCGGTGCCGCCAACAATCATCAGGTCCTGATCCACAATTTCTGTTTCCAGTTCAATTGAAGCTGTAATAGCATCGGCAACCTGCTGAACAGTTTCCTGAATGTTTAATAGTGCCATAGAGTATCTCCCTCTAAATTTCGTTGCTTTTGTATTATTATAAAAAATGGGAATAATTATTGTCAATAATAAGAATAATTTTCTTTAATTAGCAAAAATAATAACAAAATTATCGCTTTTTTGATTGGCACGGTAATTGCTTTATATATTTGCATTTGAATATTCATGCGGACTGAAAGAAAAGAGAGGAGAAACTATGGGTATGTTTTCGTTAAAAGGAAAAACTGCTGTTGTAACAGGGGCCGGTTCGGGACTGGGCTATGCAACAGCCAGAAGATTCAAAGAAGCCGGTGCGAAAGTGGCCATGGCGGATATCAATGAGAAAACAGCACAACTGGCAGAAGAACTTGGATGCTGTTTCATCAAAACAGATGTAAGCAAAGAGGCTGATGTCGAGAATCTTATGAGGACGGCATCCCGGGAGCTGGGAAAGCTTGACATTGTGGTAAACAATGCCGGAATCATCAGTCCTGAAGAGCTTCTTGAAAATGCAGACAAGAAAACATATGAAGCACTGTTTAATGTAAATGTTATGGGTGTGGTTTTTGGAATCAAATATGGTCAGAAGTATATGAATGACGGCGGCGTTATTCTGAATACTGCATCAAATTCGGCAAACGGAGACTATGCCGGTTACGGACCCTACATAATGAGTAAAATCTCTGTTGTGGGTCTTACGAAGGTTGCATCAATAGAACTGGCTCCGAGAAACATAAGAGTGAATTGCATCTGCCCGAACACCATTGATACGCCGATGGCCTATGCCGACGGCTGTGAAACAGAGCTTATGGCTATGAAGATACAGACTCCGCTGGGAAGAATGTGCAAGGCTGATGAAGCCGCTGCACTGTATCATTTCCTGGCATCTGACGACTGCCGGTATATTACAGGAGAAGACATATATATTGACGGCGGACTTAAAGCAGGTCCTGCAAATCAGCTTATTGAGGCAATTCTATCAAGCATTGAAAAGTAATCAATTATTGTGGAGGATATGGAAAATGGATAAATCATTTGTGAATTTCAGGGATCAGGTTTGTCTGATAACAGGAGCAGGAAGTGAAACGGGTATCGGTTTTAACACCGGGAAGATCCTCGGCAGTCTGGGCGGCAGAATTGCTTTAATTGCAACGACTGACAGAATCCATAAAAGAGCGGATGAGCTAAAGGCTATGGGAATTGAAGCAAAGGGCTACATTGCAAATCTTATGGACAGAGATGAGACAAATGCTGTAATAAAAAAGATAGCTGATGATTTCGGTGATATTAATGTTCTGATTAACAATGCCGGCATGACTCAGGTAGGAGAGGAAGAGGATTTTACTGACATTCTCAATGTTACATATGAAAGCTGGGATACATCAATAAGCAGAAATCTTACGCTTACATTCAATGTTACCAAGCAGGTTTTACCATACATGGTAAACAGCAATTATGGGAGAATTGTCAACGTATCATCAGTCACAGGACCGATTGTAAGCAATCCCGGAGAAGCGTCATACAGCGCCGCCAAGGCAGGCGTAATAGGCATGAGCAGAGCTCTGGCTATAGAAGTGGGCAAGTACAATATTACGGTCAATAACGTATTGCCCGGATGGATTGGGACAGCGTCCCAGACGGAAGCCGAAGCCCAGGGCGGACTGAATACGCCTTTGAGAAGAAGCGCTGATGCATCTGAAGTTGCCAACGCTATCGTATTCCTGGCCTCAAAAGAAGCTTCATACATTACAGGAGAATCACTCGTTGTAGATGGTGGAAATACAATTCAGGAATACAAAGGTGATTCGAAATACTATTATTAATGGCAGAATGACTGATACGG
>JALFKB010000079.1 GCA_022775805.1 Clostridiales bacterium | reverse complement strand
TCTGAGCATCAAGATACTCCCTCTTCTCTTCAGCTGTAAGAGGCTCCGGTCTTTCGCTGAAATACTTCTGCCAGTTGCCCTCTGCACAAACATCCTCTTCATATTCGTTGATGTATCCGTCGATGGCGTTGTCTCTAACCGCTCTCGGCAGCTTCTCCTTAAACGGCAGGTTCAGAACCTTATCGTGCATTCTCAGATACCAGGTATCCGCCTTGCTGCCTGCAAGTCTTGTACAGTGAATTCTTGACTGCTGTCCCGCACCGATTCCTATGCACTGACCGTCCATGGCAAAGCATACGGAATTTGACTGGGTGTACTTCAGAGCAATCATTGCCAGAACAAGATCCTCCTTCTTGTCCTCAGGAAGGTCTTTGTTCTCTGTTACGATGTTCTCCATCAGACTCTTGTCGATTACGATATTGTTGTGGGTCTGTTCGAAGGTAACACCAAACACCTGTCTGCTCTCCTGAGCTGCAGGCTCGTATTCAGGATCTATTTCAATAACATTGTAATTTCCGTTCTTTTTCTTGCTGAGGATTTCCAGAGCCTCAGGAGTGTATCCCGGAGCGATGACACCGTCTGATACCTCCCTCTTGATAATTCTGGCAGTTACCTCATCGCACACGTCGGACAGTGCCAGGAAATCTCCAAAGGAGCAAAGTCTGTCAGTACCCCTGGCTCTGGCATAGGCACAGGCAATTTGTGAATCATCAAGACCCTTGATGTCATCAACAAAGTACGCTTTCTTCATCTTGTCTGTGAGTGGACGGCCGATTGCTGCCGATGTAGGGCTCACATGCTTGAAGGATGTTGCCGCTGCCATTCCCGTTGCCGCCTTCAGCTCCTTAACCAGCTGCCATGCGTTGAAGGCATCCAGAAAGTTGATGTATCCCGGTCTGCCGTTATGTATCTTAATAGGCAGCTCGCTTCCGTCTGCCATGTATATTTTAGCTGTTTTCTGATTCGGATTGCATCCGTATTTCAATGTTAATTCGTTCATTTTCTCACCCTATGAATTCTTGTTAATCAGGCGGTCTTCGTATTCGCCTGTTGCAATATCCGTATATCTGACATAGAGGGATATTTTGTTATCCCCGTCAAGTCCCTCCCAGAGTCCTTCTGTGAAGGAATCAATGTCATCGGGAATATCCACCCGCTTCGGTTCTCCCAGGAATGTAGGGAGAGGATTTCCATCCTGCTGATATGTGTGGATGAAGTGTCCCAGACCGGGATCCGATTCATACTCAAAGGTATATCTTCCTGATTTTGTTCCCTCTCTGTTTCCGCTCTTGAGGATGCTGATTTTGTATTCGAAGTCATCCTCTCCGAAGGTAATCATTCCGCTGATTCTCGGAGTCATGTTCGGGAAGTCCGGCTCAAACTGTCTTGTTCTGAGAGCTTCCTCAAAGGTTCCTCCCTTTTCCAGATGCTCGTAGATAGTGTCTGTCTGATCTCCGTTTGTAACGATAAGCTTGTTTTCGTACTGTCTAAGCGCCGCATAGATGATAAGTGACGGATCTTCAACCTTTGCCTCATCAAATGGTCTGGTATACAGAGAATCCCCATCCTTCGCGAAAATTCTGTTTCTGCTGTTTTCGGATCTGCCCATAATGAAATATGCGCTCACCGCCTTCTGTCCGTCGGGAGTTCTTCCCAGCACAATTCCTCTGCCAACATAAGAGTTGTCTTCAACCAGCTCTTCTATGCGCTCCTTGCCATACTGTTCCATATCTGCCGCCTTTTCCTTCATGATTTTCTTTGATACTTTATCTGCTGCCTTGGGAAGAATCTTCCATTCCGCTTCTTCCATTACTCTCTTCTGGAGAGTTTCAGGGCTGTCGCCCTTCTTCACCTTTACCGGCTTCTGCAGAATGATGCGTCCGCCGTCCGGCACTTCATTTACATAGTGAACCGTGGCCCCTGTAACCTTGACGCCGTATGCCAGTGCCTGCTCGTGAACCTTAAGTCCGTAGCAGCCCTTGCCGCAGAAGGCAGGAATCAGCGACGGATGAACGTTGATGATCCTGTCTGCATATGCGTCTGTGAAATCCTTGCTGAGTATCTTCATGAACCCTGCAAGAACAATCAGCTCAATGCCCCTCTTCTCAAGCTCCGCCCTGATGCCTTCTTCGAAGGCCCTCTGGCTGCCTGTCTGTTTTCTTGTTACTACGGCTGTGGCAATTCCTGCTGCTTCCGCCCTTTTAAGCCCGTAGGCGTCGGCACTTGAGGACACAACCAGCTCGATGGAGCCATGTTTCAAAATCCCGCTCTTCTGGGCATCTATCAGCGCCTGCAGATTCGTTCCGTTGCCGGATATGAGAACTGCAATCTTTGTCTTTACCATAGAATTACTCCTTCTTCGCTCTTAACAACTTCACCGAGGATGTAGGCATCTTCACCATTCGCCTGCAAAGTATCAAGAGCCCTGTCAGCATCTTCCTTCGCCGTAATGCATATCATGCCCACACCCATGTTGAAGGTGTTGAACATGTCTCTTTCCGTAATGTCTCCTGCCTTTGCAATTTCCTCAAAAACAGGAAGCACTCTTACATCATCCCGTCTTATCTTCGCTCCAAGTCCTGCAGGAAGACTTCTCGGAATGTTCTCGTAGAATCCGCCGCCGGTGATGTGGGCTACGGATTTAACCTTTACCGCCTCCATCAGAGCAAGTACAGGTTTCACATATATCTTCGTAGGTGTAAGCAGGGTCTCAAGAAGCTCGCGGTCAGCCTTTTCGATATCAAAGACCTTTCTCACCAGGGAGAAGCCGTTTGAGTGAACCCCGCTTGAAGGCAGCGCGATGATAACGTCTCCCTCTTCCACGCTGTTCTTGTCAAGCATCCTGCTCTTGTCAACCATACCCACTGCGAATCCAGCCAGATCGTATTCATCCTCAGGATAGAAACCCGGCATCTCTGCAGTCTCTCCGCCGATCAGCGCTGCTCCGGACTGAACACAGCCCTCTGCAACACCCTTGACGATTTCCGCTATTCTTTCCGGAATGTTCTTGCCGCAGGCGATATAGTCAAGGAAAAACAGAGGCTTCGCGCCTACGCAGATGATGTCGTTTACGCACATTGCCACGCAGTCAATGCCTATGGTGTCATGTCTGTCCAGCTCAAAGGCCAGCTTGAGCTTGGTGCCTACTCCGTCTGTTCCGCTGACGAGAACCGGCTCATCAACGCCCTTCATGTCCGGGGCAAACAACCCGCCGAAGCCTCCCACATCCGACATGACTCCGGAGGTGTTGGTTCTGGACACATGCTCCTTCATCAGCTGAACGGCTTTGTAACCCGCCGTAATGTCAACGCCTGATGCTGCATAAGCATCGGATTTTGAATTTTTCATCGCTTACTCCTTTCCGTTCCAGCAGTATGTGCAAACGCAATCCTCGTCAAGGCCTATTGCCTCAAGGATTCCTTCTATGTTCTGGAATTCCAGAGAATCAAAGTGCATTCTTCTGCAGAGCTCTTCTCTGAGGGCCTTGCCTCTTTCGGTTCTGCCGTCGGAATACTCGTCTATGTACTTTTCTCCCTCTTCTCCTTCCAGCTCCATTATAGCCTGACGGGCAATCAAATCCATGTCATCTGTCTTTCTAGCGAAGCTCAGATACTTGCAGCCGTACATGATAGGAGGACATGCGGATCTCATGTGAACCTCCTTGGCTCCCTTTGAATAGAGGAATTCTCCTGTTTTTCTCAGCTGGTTTCCTCTAACGATGCTGTCATCCACAAACAGCAGCTTCTTGTCCTTAATGAGCTCGTTAACAGGTATCAGCTTCATTTCGGCAATTCTGCTGCTCTGCTTCTGTGAGCCCGGCATGAAGCTTCTCGGCCATGTCGGTGTATATTTTACAAAAGGTCTGGCGTAGTCGATCTCGCATTCGTTGGCGTAACCGATTGCGTGGGCAATTCCCGAATCAGGTACACCGCAGATGTAATCGTAGTCAAACTCATTGCCTGCAGCAGCTTCCTCCCTTGCCATGATCCGGCCGTTGATGTTTCTCATCCGTTCCACATTAACGCCCTCGTATGTAGAGTTCGGGAAGCCGTAGTAGGACCACAGAAATGCGCATATGCACTTCCTGTCCCTTGCAGGGGATTTCACCTCTATGCCTTCAGGTGTAATTTCAACTATTTCTCCCGGTCCCAGCTCGTAAACCGTTTCGTAACCCAGCTTCTCATATGCGAAGGATTCGAAGGCAACTGCGTGTCCGTCGGAATCCTTGCCGATAAGCAGCGGAGTTCTGCCGAATTTATCTCTTGAGGCCAGAATGCTGCCGTCCTCCTTGAGAATGAGAATTGATGCAGAGCCCTCGATTTCATCCTGAGCGAATCTCAGTCCGCTGATGAAATCGGTTTTCTGATCTACCAGTGAGGCAAGCAGCTCTGTTGTGTTTATTCTTCCTCCGGTCATGGCGTCAAAGTGTCCGCCGCTAAACGCCAGAAAATGCTTCATGAGAGCATCAGCATTGTTGATCTTTCCCACGAAGCACACTGCATATGTACCGTGATTTGAATGAATGAGCAAAGGCTGGGGATCGGAGTCACTGATGCAGCCGATTCCCGAGGTTCCGCTCATCTTGTCTATGTCGTTTTCGAACTTTGTTCTGAAGGGTGAGTTCTCTATATTGTGAATCTCTCTGTCAAAGCCCTTATCCCTTTCCCAGAGAGCCATGCCGCCCCTCTTAGTTCCCAGGTGCGAGTGATAATCTGTACCATAGAACACATCCATGGTTACGTCTCTTTTAGAGACTGCTCCGAAATATCCGCCCATTTTATGTCAAGTCCTTTCTGGTTCTTTACTTTCCATATGTATGCTTGTAATTGTATTCTTGTAATGTATGTTTCTTAGATAGTGCCCCCTGTTTCGATGACAGTATTCATAAGTGTATTTGTGGTATATCCGAATACTGAATCCGCCAGGGCTCCGTAGTAGACGATACGCTGAGCCGTTTCACCGTTAATCCTGTGAGCCAGCTCCTTGTCCTTCATCATGTTTGTGTTGATGTAGATGTTGAAGCTTGCTGCCTGCATGGCGGCCTTGCAGAGTACGGCACTTGATCCCGAGTCGGCAATAACAATCTTGTTGCCCTTAACCGCAAACTCCTGTGAGAGCTCGATGGCTCTGCCGCACTTCTTGATAATTTCCATTGGAACGAGGCAGGCTTCATACAGCGCCTTCTGCTTTGCCTCTCCTATTTTCTCCTTCTCTTCAGGATCCTTTGACTTCATCTTGTACAGCTTGGCCAAAGGTTCGAAGTTGTCAATGTCCTTCTGAACCAGGTCTATAAGATCCTCCTGAATCTTATAGATTTCCTGAATGTTTCTCTCCATTTCCGCTTCAACGGCAATATACTTCTTGCTGCTGAGTGTAAGTGATGCAACCATTGTTGACAGGGCTGCACCCAGCGCTCCAACAAGTGCAGCTACGCTTCCTCCCCCCGGTATGGGCTGGGAGGAAGCTGCTGCTTCAACAAATTCTCTACAGGATTTATCTGTAAATATCATATTCCTTCACCTTTATGAGTTAATTAACGGGAATTAAGCGAAAAACAGTTCTGACAGCGTCATTGGATCAATGTACTCGCCGTCCTTGTATACTCTCATGTTTCCTGATGCGATTTCGTCAATGAGCATTACATTGCCGTCAGCATCGTAACCGAACTCAAACTTGATGTCGTAGAGAACCAGTCCCTTTTCAAGAAGGTCGTCTGCTACGATCTTTGTTATCTTCTGAGTCATGTCCTTAAGATCCTCATACTGCTTGTCAGTCATGATTCCCAGAACCATGAGACCGTCCTTTGTTACGAGAGGATCTCCCAATGCGTCGTTCTTGAAGGTTGTCTCTACATATGCAGGAAGATCTGCGCCCTCTTCAACATATTCGCCGTATCTTCTGAAGAATGAACCTACTGCCTTGTGTCTGCAGATTACTTCCAGACCCTTGCCGAATACTGTTGCAGGCTTAACCTCCATTGTTGTGTTGTCCAGATCCGCACTTACGAAGTGTGTGCTGATTCCTGCTGCATTTATCTTTTCGAAGAAATAGATTGACATTCTCAGGTTAACATCGCCAACGCCTTCAATTGTCAGTCCTACTGAATTTTCGCCCGGATCGAATACGCCGTCCTTTCCGGTGCAGTCATCCTTGAACTTCAGCATGTAGTTGCCGTTGTCCAGTGCGAATACGTTCTTTGTCTTTCCGGTGTAAACTAATCTTTCCATTTTGTTCCTCCTTTTTATATAAAAAAGTTATTATTTACTGTTTCATGTGCGGCTTACGCGTTAAGGGCCGCATCCTTTGCCAGAACCGCCTCTGCTGCCTTTGCACGCTCTTCCTTTATCTTTGAGGACAGTTCCTTATCCGTCAGAGCTATTATCTGGGCTGCCAGAATCGCTGCGTTGGCTGCTCCGTCGATTGCCACTGTGGCAACGGGGATTCCGCTTGGCATCTGCACTGTTGACAGAAGAGCGTCAAGTCCGTCCAGGGTGGAGGATTTTACCGGCACTCCGATTACAGGCAGGGTTGTGTTTGCCGCCAGGGCTCCTGCCAGATGTGCCGCCTTTCCCGCCAGGGCGATGATTGCTCCGAAGTCTGCATCCTCTGCTCCCTGGGCGAAGGCCTTTGCCTGCTCCGGTGTGCGGTGAGCTGAGTAGATGTGAACTTCGTACGGAATTCCGTATCCCTTCAGTCTTTCTATTGCCTTTTCTGCTACGGGCATGTCACTGTCCGAGCCCATTACGATTCCGACCTTTTTCATGCTTTTCTCCTTTAAATTAAACGAAGGCAGACCAACCCACAAAATGAATTGATTCTGCCCAGACGATCGACATGTAAACCCCTGCCGCTCCCCTGCGGTGCTCCGCGTCTCGTCAGTTACGACAGGTTCAAAAATCTATTTATTTCACCTTTATAATACTCCCGTGCCGTCGCCTGTGTAAAGTAGTCTTTTGGCTTTTATTGTATTTTATTCAGGACAAAAATCCCCGGCGGGGAACTCCTCTTTTGAGGGTCCTCCGCCGGGGATAATCATTAGTTTAGAGATTCAAGCAAATCCGCGTCGCAAAGGGTTCCGATATTGTTCTTCTGAAGAATTTCTTCTGCCTTTGCAATGTCGTTAACCTGCATTACAACATACGCATTCAGAGGCTGCTTTCCTGCGAAAGCGTACATGTATTCCACATTTACGTCCTGGTTGTCCATTGCTGCCAGCACATCGCTTAATGCACCGCTTCTGTCTGCCATTTCCACCGCCAGCACATTGTTGGTGGATACCAGGGTCATTTCCCCAAGCAGCTTCTTTGCCTTCTCGGCATCTGATACGATAAGTCTCACAAGACCGAAGTCGCTTGTGTCTGCCAGACTCAGGGCTCTGATGTTAATCTCGGCTGCAGATAATCTGGAGATTACCTCTGCCAGCTTGCCGGGCTTGTTTTCGATATATACTGAAAGCTGTGTTACCGTCATTTTCCTTTACCTCCTTAAGTATATTTTAATCGTGGAGCTTTCTCTTGTCCACTACTCTTACCGCCTTGCCTTCACTTCTTGCAATGGTCTTGACAGGTACCAGGTGAATCTTAGGTCCGATTCCCAGCATTGTTCTCATTGCAGCTTCGATGTCCTTCTCTCTCTTCTGTATATCTGAGATCTTGTCTGACATCTGATCCGGCGACATTTCTACATATACGTCGAAGGTGTCGGTGTTGTTCTTTCTGTCTAATTCAATCTGGTAGTTAGGAGGATATCCTTCCTTCAGAAGCACTGTTTCTATCTGGCTAGGGAATACGTTGACTCCTCTGATGATGAGCATGTCATCGCTTCGTCCCATTGGCTTTGACATCTTAACATGTGTTCTTCCGCAGGAGCACGGCTTCCTTGAGAGCACGCATATGTCTCTCGTTCTGTATCTCAGCAGAGGGAAGGCTTCCTTGTCCAGTGATGTGAATACCAGCTCTCCCTTTGAACCCTCCGGAAGTACCTCTCCTGTATCAGGATCGATGATTTCTGCATAGAAGTGGTCCTCGTTGATGTGCATTCCTGTCTGCTCTTCACATTCGAAGGATACTCCCGGGCCGCTTGTTTCAGTAAGTCCGTAGATGTCATATGCTTTAATGCCCAAACTCTTCTCGATGCTCTGTCTCATTTCCTCTGTCCAAGGCTCAGCTCCGAAGATACCTGCCTTCAGCTTGTTTTCATCAGGCTTGATGTTCTTCTCGGCCAGGGCTTCTCCCAGATATGCCGCATATGACGGTGTGCAGCAGAGAATTGTTGAGCCCAGATCCATCATGAACTGAAGCTGTCTCTCAGTGTTTCCCGAGGACATCGGAAGCGTCAGACAGCCAACCTTGTGGGATCCGCCGTTGAGTCCCGGGCCGCCTGTGAACAGTCCGTATCCGTAGGAAATGTGGCAAACATCATCCTTTGTTCCGCCGGCTGCAACGATTGCTCTGGCGCAGCATTCCTCCCAGATGTCGATGTCGTTCTGAGTGTAGAATGCCACAACTCTCTTGCCTGTTGTTCCTGAAGTTGACTGGATTCTCACGCAGTCCTTCAGATCAACTCCCAGCAGTCCGTAAGGATATGCATCTCTGAGGTCATCCTTGCAGAGGAACGGCAGCTTGCTGATGTCATCAAGGCACTGGATGTCATCAGGAGTTACTCCTTTCTCATCCATCTTGGCTCTGTAGTACGGCACGTTATCGTATACGTGTCTAACCTGCTTTCTCAGCTTTTCTTCCTGTATCCTGATTATCTCTTCCCGGGATGCAGTTTCAATGTCTTTCTGATAATAATTAGTCATCTTTAATTCTCCTTACTATAGAATCTCTATCACTAATGATACCGGTTTGTTCCGGTTTTAGCCGAATTGTATATATTATGCTTTCTGCGCCTATTCTCCCAGATTTTCGGTTACATGTACCGTTCTGTTCACATCATAGCATTCAAACATCTTCTCCACATTTTCAGGTTTGGTTTTTCCGGTTAATGCACTTACAATCGGAACTATTATGAGACCGCCCACCATGGCGATTACTCCGGAAATGATTGAGTTCCTGAATACAAATTCCAGAATTCCCATTCCTGCTACGCTTAATATTCCCAGGGAAATGAGGAGCTGAATTACTTCCATTCCCACTCCGAAGATGAAGGATACACATACTGCAGCCTTTGTTACCTTCTTGCTGTACAGGGAGTACAGGAACGGAGCCAGGAATGCTCCAGCCAGTGCGCCCCAGGAAACACCCATCATCTGAGCGATGAAGATGCTCTTGTCTGTTGCCTGCTTAATAGCTATTATAGCAGAAATAATGATGAATATTGCGATGAAAACTCTTACTGTCAGCATTTTGCTCTTTTCGCTCATAGGCTGCTTTCTCAGAGGTTCGATAAAGTCAATTGTAATTGTTGAACCGCTGGTAAGTACCAGTGACGAAAGTGTTGACATTGATGCGGACAGAACAAGCACGATTACTATTCCCACAATCAGTGCCGGAAGTGTGGAAAGCATCTGAGGGATAATTGCATCGAAGCCCTCTGCTTCAACGTCAATGTCGTACAGTCTGCCGAAGCCGCCCAGGAAGTAGCATCCGCCTGCCACTATGAGAGCAAAGAAGGTTGAAATGATTGTTCCCTTCTTGATGGAGTCTTCATTATCGATGGCGTAGAACTTGCTGACCATCTGAGGAAGTCCCCATGTACCCAGGGATGTGAGCATTACAACGAATACCAGGAACAGAGGGTCAGGTCCCAGGAAGGATACAAACTGCCATCCTGCATTCTCGTTTGTTGCTATTGTTCCCATTGCCTCCATCAGGCCGCCGTTGTTGTGAAGTACTGCGCCGATTACCGCAACGATACCCACCAGCATGATCATTCCCTGAATGAAGTCATTGAGAGCCGTTGCCATGTATCCGCCGATTATTACGTATACTCCTGTTAGTACAGCCATAACTATTACGCATACGGAGTAGTCTATGCCGTCATATGCCATTGCGAACAGTCTTGACAGACCGTTGTACAGGGATGCCGTATAAGGAATCAGGAACACGAAGGTGATAACTGATGCTGCTACCTTGATGTTCTTCGATTCGAATCTCGCTCCGAAGAAATCAGGCATGGTTTTGCTGGAAAGATGCTGAGTCATTATTCTCGTTCTTCTTCCCAGGATGCTCCAGGCCAGCAGCGAACCGATAAAGGCATTTCCCAAACCGATCCAGGTTGAGGCCAGACCGAAGTTCCATCCGAACTGTCCTGCATATCCCACGAAGATTACCGCCGAGAAATATGATGTTCCGAATGCAAAGGCAGAGAGCCACGGTCCCACGTTTCTTGAGCCGAGAACAAATCCGTTCACATCCTGAGCGTGCCTGCGTGTCCTTATTCCGATGGAAATCATAAGGGCGAAGAAGCACAGAATCAGGATTGTAGTTATAACTGTCACTGGGTTCATTTTCTTGTCACCTCTCTTAATGAAATAATAAAAACGAAAAGGCGGAACAGGATAACCTGCTCCGCCTTAGAAAACATTATCATTTGAACTTCTGTTCCAGGCATTGCAAATTATCCCATCTGGCAGGAAGGGTAAAAGTAAAAGTAGTAATACTTTTTAACGTTTGCAATGCTGAGTTCGTTTCTCATGGTAAATTCCTTATGTCGCTAATTTGTTTGCTGTCTATAAAATAATTGTCAAATCGTTGTGATTTCACATAAGTTTCGCATATACAAAATAGCACAGCTTCCTAGACCTGTCAACGGTTTTTGGATGATTTGTGCTATTTTGTACATATTTTATATGATTATCACGTTTCTCTAGTTATCATACAGGTTGTTAGTTGCGTATTCCGGATCGCTGGTGGCATCAATGCCCATGGTTTTCAGCGCCTTCTCGTCGTTGTCGCTTAGGATTGCGGTGCAGTGGGCACGGCATCCCTCCAGCCTGCTTATCGCCTCAAGTGCCTCCTCCGCCAGGGGATCCGTTGTTGCCGAAATGGTCAGCGCAGTAAGCACCTCCTTGAGGTTAAGGGATGTCCTCTCGGCATGAAGTATGGAGGTTTTCATTTCCTGAATGCTCTTCAGCACCTCAGGGGAAATGAGATTTATCCCGTCGTCGATGCCGCAGAGCAGCTTAACTCCGTTAAGCATCGCCGCTGCAGCCGCAACCATTCTCCTGGAGCTGCGGCCTGTTACGAAGCGACCGTCCTCCAGCTCCAGCGCAAAGGCAACCGTATTCTTGTATTTCTCATTCTGAGCCTTTTTTGCCTTTGCATATTCCCTTGCCGCCTTCACCACGGCACGGTTGTCCTCACAAAGGCCCATGTCGTCCATGAGAAGCTTCGTTCTTTCCAGAACGTCCTCTCCGATCTTGCCCTTCTTGTAATCACATTCCGCTATGAGATATCTCCGGATAATCTCCTGACATGCCGCTTCACGGCAGACCTCGTCATCTGTAATGCCGAAGCCCGCTCTGTTAACTCCCATGTCTGTCGGGGATTTGTATTCCGCCTCCGCCCCGGTAATCTTCTCGATGATTCTCCTGACAACCGGGAATACCTCCAGATCTCTGTTGTAGTTAACAGCTGTTTCCCCGTAAGCCTCCAGATGGAAGGAGTCTATCATGTTCACATCCTTAAGGTCAGCCGTTGCCGATTCATATGCGACGTTAACGGGATGCTGAAGGGGCAGGTTCCAAATAGGGAAGGTCTCGAATTTGGCATAGCGGGCCACCCGGCCTCTCCTGTACTCGTGATAGAGCTGGGAAAGGCTTGTGGCAAGCTTGCCGCTGCCTCCTCCGGGTCCTGTTACAACCACCAGAGGCTTTGTTACTTCAATGTAAGGATTGGCTCCGTAGCCCTCATCGCTTACTATGGTATCCACATCAGTGGGATAGCCCTTTGTGAAGCTGTGGGTGTAGGTTCTGATTCCCCGCTGATTCAGAAGGTTAATGAACTTTTCTACTGAAGGCACCTTCTCCGAATACCGGGTTACAACCACGCTGTTTATCTCCAGCTCGTACTTCCTGAACATGTCAATCAGGCGCAGCACTTCAAGGTCGTAGGTTATCCCGAAGTCCGCCCTGGTCTTGCTTGTGGCGATGTCTCCGGAATAGACGCAGATTATGATTTCCGCCTTGTCTCTAAGCTCGTGAAGAATTTTTATCTTGGAATTTTCATCGAAGCCCGGCAGAACCCGCATGGCATGCTTGTCCTGCACCAGCTTGCCGCCGAATTCCAGATACAGCCGGTCCCCGCAGCTTCTGTCTATCCTGTCCGAAATATACTTTGACTGTTCTTCAATGTACTTTTTCGCACTAAATCCTGTCTTTTTCATGACTTACTCCCATTCAATGGTGGCAATCGGCTTGTTGGAGTAATCCCAGAGAACTCTGTTGATTCCCTCAACCTCCGAAACGATTCTGTCTCTGACTGTGCAGAGAGTCTCCCAGGAAAGCTGAACTGATTCCGCCGTAACAGCATCCACAGTGTTTATGGCTCTGATTACAGCTGCCCAGCCCATGTACCGTCTACCTTCCTCCTTGCCGTCGGCACCCTCTACATACTTGATGCCTGTGGACTTGAGATCCGGTACGGTTATGAAATACTGCCATGGCACCTGATCCAGCTTTTCGATTTCCTCTCTCAGGATGGCGTCGGCTTCTCTCAATGCTTCAAGTCTGTCTCTTGTAATGGCTCCTGTGCATCTCACACCCAGACCCGGTCCCGGGAATGGCTGTCTGTAAACCATCTTGTCCGGAAGACCCAGCTCCTTGCCCACTACTCTCACTTCGTCCTTATAAAGAAGCTTCACCGGCTCCACCAGCTCGAACTTGAGATCCTCAGGAAGGCCTCCAACATTGTGATGGGCCTTAACCCCCTTGGACTCGGTTATGTCCGGATATATTGTGCCCTGTCCCAGGAATTCTATTCCCTCAAGCTTTCCTGCTTCCTCGGCGAACACGTCAATAAACTCGGCGCCGATAATCTTTCTCTTTGTTTCGGGATCCTCCACTCCTGCCAGCTTGTCCAGAAATCTATCAACGGCGTCAACGTAAATCAGGTTGGCACCCAACTCTTCCCTGAACACCTTGATTACCATTTCCGGCTCTCCCTTTCTCAGGAGTCCGTGGTTAACGTGGACGCACACCAGCTGATCTCCTATAGCTCTAATGAGAAGAGCAGCCACAACACTTGAGTCAACTCCTCCCGAAAGGGCCAGGAGAACCTTTTTATCTCCCACCTGGCTTCTTATGGCTTCAACCTGCTCGTCGATGAATGCCCCGGCAAGTTCCGGTGTTGTGATGCGCTCCATTGTTTCCGGTCTAATATCTGAACTCATTTCTCAATCCTCCGCTTTATCCTCTGCTTCTGCTGTACTTACTCTGTTGTATAGTTGTCGAAGTATCCCTGGATGTATACTACAGGTGTTCCCTTGTCTCCTGAGCCGGATGTCAGGTCGCAGAGTGAACCAATAAGATCGGTGAGTCTTCTTGGAGTTGTTCCCTCTGATGCCATGTTGCCCACAAGGTCTGCATCCTTCTTCTCGATTTCCTTCTTGATGGCGTCCTTAAGCTCATCACCCTTCATTTCGCTGAAGGCGTTGTCTGCCAGATACTTTATCTTCAGTTCGTTAGGTGTTCCCTTGAGTCCTTCTGTATAGAAAGGAGCAACCTCAGGATCCGCAAACTCCCATATTCCGCAAACAGGATCGTGGAAGCATCCGTCTCCGTATATCATTACTTCGACATCCTTGCCTGTGAGCTTCTTCATGTCCTCCTGAATGCCGTCAACGAAGCCCTGTGCCTCGCAAGGGAACAGCTTAACGGAGCTCTCTGTTGCCTTGTTGCTTCCCAGAAGACCGTAATCTGGGTTGTATCCGCTGCCGTCAACAGGGGCAGTCATAATGTCATCAAGACCCAGCACTGTCTTGGCGCCGGCATCCTTCAGAATCTTCTTTGTTGTTTCCTTGGTGTGGATATCGCAAACGAGAATCTTGTCTGTATGCTTCATGATTTCTCTCGGATCGTTACCCAGAATAATCTCACATTCAGCGCCGGACTCGTTTACCAGATTTGTATAGTATTCTATGTAATCTACCCCGGTGAACTTGTGCTTAGGGCTTCCGAAGTATTCTCTGAATGTCGGAACGTCCAGAATGTCTCTGTATGGATCCAGCCCCTTCTTGTAAACTTCATCCGGATCAACCAGCAGGTTTCCCTTCTCGTCAGCCGGATAGGACATCTGAATTACAATCTTCTTGGCAGCTCCCGCAATTCCTCTGAGGCAGATTGCGAAACGGTTTCTTGACATGATAGGAAATACAAGACCTATTGTTTCCTCACCAAGCTTAGCCTTAACATCTTTAGTGATATTCTCTGTGGAAACATAATTGGACTGGGCCCTTGCCACAACGGATTCCGTGATGCAGATAATGTCCTTGTCCCGAACCTTAAATCCCCAATCATCATCCTTTGATGCCTCCAGAACGGCATTAACAACCGCTTCTCTGAGATCGTCATTTTCCTTGATGATCGGAAGTCTGATTCCTCTTGATACTGTTCCTACTAAACGTGCCATAATTAAATTCCTCCTGAAAAACGTGATTAATGTTTGGTTTGGTTTGTTTCTGTTACCTACAGTTCAATTATATGTGTTTGCAATGCCGCAATAAAATACATATAATATATGTGTTACCATATGTTTTGTATATGATAAAATCCGGAGGAATCTTTAATGGAACTCAGAACACTGAAATACTTCGCAGCGGTGGCGGAGGAGCTGAATATTACAAAGGCAGCCGCCATTCTCAACATAAGCCAGCCGCCTCTCAGCGCTCAGATAAGAAAGCTTGAGGAGGAGCTGGACACGCAGCTCTTTATCCGGGGCAAGCGAACCCTTCAGCTTACGGAATCGGGACAGCTCCTCTACAGAAGAGCCAAGGAGATGATTCGCCTTTCGGAACAGGCCCAGGCCGAAATCCGGGCAATGAACAGCGGAATCACCGGAACGATTTCCCTGGGGCTTGTTGAGGGAGACGCTCCTGCCATGGCAGCACGGTGGATCTCCGGTTTCACTGCGGAATACCCCAGAATTAAATTCAATATAGTTGACGGCAACAGCGATGAGCTCACTGAGAAGATGCGAAGCGGCATTATAAGCCTGGCGGTGATTACAGCGCCCTACGACCAGCTTCTCCTCAACAGCTTCCCGGTAGCGAAGGGCAAAATGGCAGCTATCATCAGCCGCCTTCACCCCCTTGCCCAAGGCGAGGGTCAGCCCATTACAGTCAGCGACCTTGCGGACCAGCCCCTTATCGTCCAGAGCCGCAAGGCAACCGTCAACGCCATATACAAGCAGTTCAGGCTAATAAACTCCGAGCCCC
>JALFKB010000053.1 GCA_022775805.1 Clostridiales bacterium | reverse complement strand
ACCGCCCCTGTCAAGAATTTCACCCGCAAGCTTCACAGGTCTTATCCCTGTAAGTATTCCCCATCTCGGTTTCTTGCCGGTACACTCTGCCAGATCTCTGTACAGTTCTCTCTTGACTTCATCACTGTTTGCCTTTTCTGCATTGGGATAGGAGAAGTCGGCTCCCTCCTGTGCAATTTCATATTGGTCCGGCATGAGAAACTCCTTGATCAGTTCCTCATACAGGTTGGTATTGTCAGTATTCTCAAATCTGAATCTATACAAAAGGATTGTGTCCTTTCTCGTATCCTATGCTGGTAGGCCCCATGTGACCCGGAAACACCTGTGTTTCATCGGGAAGTGTCCACAGCTTTTCGTGGATGGCTTTTGCGAGATCATTAAATGAACATCCCGGAAAGTCGGTTCTTCCTATTGAGTTCTGAAACAGGGTGTCTCCGCTGAACAGAGTGTTTTCCTTAGGAATGTAAATGCACATTCCTCCCGGAGAATGTCCCGGTGTATGAAGAAATTTCATTTCAATTCCTCCAACTTCCAGTTCATCTCCATCCTCAACATACTTATCCGCCTCTACAGTTACGGGATTTCCAAAATCCACGCTCATGTTAAGTCTGCTGTCACCCAGCATCTCCTTTTCACCACTGTGGGCCATAACCTTAAGGCCGGGAAAATCCTCCCTGAAGCCCTGAATTCCCATGATGTGATCCGCATGACCGTGGGTCAGCAGAATGTACTGGATATCAATACCCAGTTCACGGATTTTCTCCGAAATTCCGCCACTGTATGCGCCGGGATCAATGAGAAAACCCTTCTTTGTATCCTCGTCATATACAAGATATGTGTTTGTTCCTATGGCTCCGCATGGAATGTTATATACCTGCATTCTATATTTCCTTTCATTATCCTTCAGCTGCTTGATATCACAGTCTGCTCTAAAACAGCTTCCTGCTCTCCAGAAGAATGGTAACAGGACCGTCGTTGTTTATCTCCACAAGCATGTCCGCCTGAAAAACACCTTCCTCCACATGAACTCCCTTGTTTGCCATAAGTTCAACGGTTTTTCTGTAGAGACTGTTGGCCTCCTCCGGCGCAGCCGCCTGAAAATAGCTTGGTCTGTTGCCTTTGCGCACATCTCCCAAGAGAGTGAACTGGGAAACAGCCAGTATCTCGCCGTCTATGTCCTGAACGCTGAGATTCATTACTCCCTCGTCGTCATCGAATACTCTGAGGGAACAGACCTTCTTGGCTATGTACTCGGCATCCTTCTGGGTGTCGCCATCCTCTACTCCGATCAAAACCGTCAGTCCCCGGCCGATGCTGCCGGTGATTTTATCATCAACTGAAACTTTGCTGCTTTTTACTCTCTGTACTACTGCTCTCATTATCAGCCCTTACCTCTGTATGCTTCCATTATTCCCGGTATACTCTTAAATGATCTGCACAACTTCTCAATCTGGGATCTGTCGCTTATTCCCAGAATCAGATCTATTCTGAAGGTCTCATCCTTGGTGGCTCTGCCGTTAAGACCTATTATGTCAACATTATTATCCTCGCAAACCTTTGATATGCTTGACAGCATTCCCTTTTGTTCCTTGGCAATAATGCATATCTCTCCCTCAAAGGATTTGTTCAGAAGTTCAGGATCCCAGCTCACATCGATGCATCTGTTTCTTTCCTCCTTAGGGAGGGTCTTTATGTTGTCGCAGTCCTTTCTGTGAACCGTTATTCCTCTTCCCTTGGTGATGTAGCCTGTTATCTCATCACCGGGAACCGGCGTACAGCACTTGGCAAGCCTTATCATAAGGTTATCCACGCCCTCAACCACAACACCGGTTTCGCTGTCGGCCCGTTTTTTCTCAAGCCGTCTGCTTGTCTTCTCGCTTATTACATTTAAATCATCCAGAAGGCTCTTGTTCTTTTCCTCTGATGCCAGATGCTGCTTCTCATCCTCAAAGCTCTGAAGCAGATGGGCTACCTTGGTCTGGATGTTGCCTCCGTAGCTGAGCTGTGTGTACATGTCCTCTGCATCCTTGAAATGCAGTTCCTTAACAGCCCTGCCTATGTAGGAATTTGTCAGGAGAACCTTAGGATCGAAGCCCTTCTTCCTCAGATACTGGGTAAACAGATCCTTTCCCTTGTCTACAGCGTCGTTTCTGTTTTCCTTCTTGAGCCACTGTCTGATCTTGTTTCGTGCCGAACTGCTCCTGGCTATTTTAAGCCAGTCTATACTCGGTCCCGCAGCATTGGCAGAGGTGACGATTTCGATAATATTTCCGTTCTCAAGCTCGTGATCGATGGTTACCATCTTGCCGTTAACCTTGGCTCCAACGCATTTGCAGCCTACATCCGTATGGATTTTAAATGCAAAGTCAAGGGGCGTTGCACCCGCCGGAAGCTCGATTACATCCCCGTTAGGAGTGAATACAAATACCTGATTCGAAAACAGATCCATTTTAAGGGATTCCATGAACTCCTTCGGATCCTTCACATCCTTCTGCCATTCCAGAGCCTGCCTGAGCCAGGACAGCTTAACCTCTTCCTTGTCGGAGTCTATGCCCTCCTTGTATTTCCAGTGGGCAGCGATTCCGTATTCGGCAATCCTGTGCATTTCATAAGTTCTTATCTGAATTTCAAAGGGTTTACCGGAATTGCCTATTACCGTGGTGTGAAGGGACTGGTACATGTTAGGCTTCGGCATTGCAATATAATCCTTAAATCTTCCCGGAATCGGCTTCCACATGGTGTGAACCATACCGAGAACCGCATAACAGTCCCTGACGGTTTCCACAATAATTCGTACCGCCATGAGATCAAAAATCTCGTCCAGATTCTTGTGCTGATACTTCATCTTCTTGAAGATGCTGTAGAAGTGTTTGGATCTTCCGTAGATCTCATGCTTAATGCCAATCTCGTTTAGAGCCCCTCTGATTTCCTCAACAACACTATTGATGGCATCTTCCCTTTCGCCCTTCCTCTCGGAAACCTGCTCTGCAAGGTCATAGTAGGCCTCGGGCTCAAGGAACTTCAGAGCTATGTCCTCAAGCTCCATTTTCATGGTGTATATTCCCAGTCTTGCTGCCAGAGGCGCATATATGTCCAGGGTTTCCTGGCATTTTTCCACAATCTTCTCATGGGTCATGTAATTGATTGTCCTGAGATTGTGAAGTCTGTCCGAAAGCTTGATTATGAGAACTCTTATGTCCTTTGACATGGCAAGAAACATCTTCCTCAGGTTTTCCGCCTGCCGCTCTTCCTTGCTCTCGAACTTCAGAGCTCCCAGCTTGGTAACGCCGTCAACAAGTGCCGCCACCTCTTCTCCGAATTCCCTTATCATATCTTCTTTGGAATAGGAAGTGTCTTCTATTACGTCATGAAGCAATCCGGCAGCGATGGTTTCCTCATCCATGCCGAGCTCAGCCAGAATCTCTGCCACACAAACAGGGTGAACCAGGTATGGCTCCCCTGATTTTCGTATCTGACCTGCATGCATTTCGTTAGCAACATCATATGCTTTGCCGATAAAATCCAGATCGTATGCCGGATTGAATTCTTTCATTTTTTCAAGAAATTCGATTTTCTTCATTTCTGCCTTTCCTGTAAATATCCTGAAGAAGTATTTTTTAGGGATTCTTTTTAGAATCTGAAGGTATCATCATCCTTTCTCGGTTCTGAGGTTTTGCTGTTCCCCTTAACATATCTCTTGGAACGCTTTTTGTTCACATTTACAGCCGGACTGACTTTTTCGGCTGCAGGTTCCGCTGCCGGTTCTGAAGCTGTTTCAGGTACTGCTGTTTCCTCAGTGACATCAGCAGGTTTCTCAACAGCAGGTTCTTCAATCTTTTTAGGAACATATGGACGGCCTTCCTTCTTTGCCTTCTTCCTGGCCCTCTTCTCTGCCTCCTTTATCTGCTTCTGATACTCGGAGGTTCTGCTGCTTCTTCCAAGTTCATAATAAATAGGTGAGCAGACAAAGATTGACGAGTATGCACCTGCGATTACACCTACCATAAGAGGAAATACGAACTCTCTGATTGCTTCCCCTGCCAGAACAACCATCGGAACCATTACAATAAGTGTTGTTGCCGAAGTCATCAGTGATCTTCCCAGAGTCTGGGTGATACTCCTGTCGATTGTTTCCTTGAGAGTGCCCCTCTTCATGTATTTAATGTTTTCTCTTATTCTGTCAAATATTACAATCGTATCGTTTATTGAATAACCTACAACTGTAAGTATGCCTGCAATGAACGGGTTGTCCACGGTTACTCCGAATATTGCGTAGAATGCAATTACTATCAGTACATCATGGATAACACCAAGCATTGCTGAGCCTCCGAACTTCCACTGGCGGAACCTGATTCTGATATAAACAAGCATGCAGGCTGCCGCTATGAGAATTGCCAGGATGGCATTGTTCCTGAGTTCCTTACCCACTGATGGTCCGAAGAACTCCTGGGATATTACATTATCCTCTTTAATTCCGAAGTGTTCATTTATTGAATCTATAACCTCGGCTCTTTCCTTTTTCTCCAGGGATTCGGTTGTTCTGATTACTATCTGTGAATTATCTGAACCGGAGTAAATTATCTGCTCGTTAAGATCGTACTGCTTTATTGATTTCTGTACTTCGCTTATATTCACCTGTTTTCCCATATCCATCTGAATCATGGTTCCGCCTGTGAAATCTATGCCGTAATTCAGACCTCTGATGAGACCGAAGGCAAGACCGATGATCAGTATTCCTGCTGACACACAGTAGAAGATCTTTCTCTTATCCATAAACTGAATCGTATTCTTGATATGGAATGCCGCAGTGTTGTTCTGCTTGATACCGAAGAGTGATTTCTTTGACAGCTTGTCACTCTGTGCCATGAGCTTAACATAGAGCTGAGTGATAAACACTGCAGTGAATATGCTGACTACGATACCCACCATGAATGTATATGCGAAGCCCTTAACTGCACTAGTTCCGATTTCATAGAGAATAACCGCAGCAATGAGAGTTGTAACCTGGGAGTCAACTACAGTTGTCATGGCTCTCTTGGAGCCGGTTTCCACTGCTACTCTGACAGTTCTGCCCAGCATGATTTCTTCTCTGATACGAGAGAAAATAACCACGTTCGCATCAACAGCCATTCCTATGGATACTATGATACCTGCAATGCCCGGCAAAGTGAGAACTGTGCCCATCTGTGCCATGATGTTAAGAACCAGCACAACATAGAGCATCAGTGCAATATCCGCACATACTCCAAGACCTCTGTACGCAATTATCATGAGGAGAAATATCAGACCCAGGCCAATGAAACCTGCCAGAATACTCATCTCCAGTGCGTTGTATCCTATACTTGCGGACTGAACCGAGGATGTAACCTCATTGAGACCGATTGGAAGTGCACCGCCGTTTATCTGAGCTGCCAGCTGCTGTGCTTCCTCCTGGGAGAAGTTTCCGGTTATGGAGCAGTTGCCTCCTGTAATAGGTTCGTTAACATTCGGTGCAGAAATAATCTGTCCGTCAAGAACTATGGCAATGGCGCCGCCGTCTACACCTTCAATGGCTGAAGTAACCTGGCCTGAATATGCCTTTGTTGTAGCGTCTGCAAACAGGTTTGCTCCCTGGCTGTCAAACTGAAGGTTAACAGCCCATCCCGTTGACTGATCGTCACGGCCTGCCTCGGCCTTCTTGACATTGTTTCCCTCCAGTACCAGGGAACCGTCAGCCAGAATGAACTGAAGCTTAGCCGTCTTGCCTATAAGCTCTATCGCCTGCTCAGGATCCTCAACCTCAGGTATCTCCACCCTGATTCTGTCAGTGCCTTCGATGGTAACTGTAGGCTCTCCCAGACCGTTTGCATTGATACGGTTCTCAATTACAGTCTGAGTCTGTTCCATTGCCTGTCTAAGCTCTTCATCGGTCATTCCCTTGATGTCCTTCTTGTCGGCTTCCATAACTACATAGACGCCGCCTTTGATATCAAGACCAAGGCTCATTCTGTCCTTAAGGGGTGTAATCGGACCGATGCCCGTTACGGTAACAACCCATCCGAAAATAACGCAAAGGACAATGAAAACAGCTAATACTTTTCTTAATGTGTAATTCATCTTTTCCTCCGGATAAATCCAATAGAATTATATGAATGGAAAATAAATCTCCATTAAATCATATGTAATTATATTACTACTTTTTGACAGTTCAAACAAGTGAAAAGCCTTGACTTTTCAACATTTGTCAGTCTTTTTTGCAATACAAAAAGCACAGCATCTCCAGGGGACGCTGTGCCTCATATTCATGTATTGCAAGTTGAATGATTATTTTTCTTCTTCAGTCTTTTCTACTGATTCTTCTGCTTCTGTTTCTGTTTCAGGAGCTTCCGGAGCCTCTTCAGCAGCAGCTTCTGCCGGTTCCTCAACAACAGCAGCCTTCTTCATTCTTCTTGGCTTTGATTTCTTTGATTCATTCTCTTCGGCTTCTACAGCTTCACTGTGGTCATCAGCAGCCTTTTCGATACGTCCGCTGCCCTTCTTGACAACCTTGGATACCGACCATCTCATTACTTCCATCTTGACTTTATCTGCGCCTACCTGAATCACGATTGACTCTTCCTTGGTCTTTACGACCTTGGCGCAAATGCCGCCGATTGTAACGATTTCATCTCCTACCTGAACACCCGCTCTCATGGCGTTTGTTTCCTTCTCTCTCTTCTTCTGAGGTCTGATCATCAAGAAGTACATTACCACAAAGAGTAATATGAGAATAAGAATTGAGAACATCGATCCGCCCATCATTAATTTCCCTCCTATAGCTGGATTATTTCAAATTATTAACTAATACATGAACTGCCGGCTAAAACAGTGGTGCCGGCTGTGGGGGTCGAACCCACACGGTGTCGCCACCACGGGATTTTGAGTCCCGCACGTCTGCCAATTCCATCAAGCCGGCGTAACGTGACTATTTTAACACTACACATTCACTATTTCAAGTTCTTCCTCTTCGATTTTTTCCATATGTTTTCTTGACAGCCATCTGTACATTATAGGAATGATAAAGAGGGTTGTTACCGTGGCATAAACCAGTCCTCCTATGCATACTATGGCAACCGGCTGAACCATTTCGGCACCTTCTCCAAACCCCAGAGCAAGAGGAATGAGTCCCAGAACAGTGGTTGATGCGGTCATAAGTACAGGACGCAGTCTAACAGCTCCTGCTTCAATAATCGCCTCATCGGTTTCCATGCCCTCAAGCCTGAATCTGTTTATGCAGTCAACCAGCACAATACCGTTGTTTACCACAATTCCCACCAGCATAACGAAACCCATCATCGCTACTACGCTGAGAACCTGATTTGTAATCAGCAGAGCCAGCATTCCCCCGGTAAATGCCAGAGGGAGGGTGAATATTATAATAAACGGAGATCTCAGAGACTGGAACTGAGCAACCATAATCAGATAGACAAGGATGATGCCAACCAGCATCATAAGCACCATCTGTTTCATGGAATTCATGATGTTCTCGTTTTCTCCGCCGTAAACAGCTGTTACGCCTGAATCCACCAGGCCCTCCTTCTCTATAATGCGCCTGATTTCAGAATTCTTCTTTGTAATGTTGTATCCGTCGGCAACGCCTGCCTTAACCGTCTGACATCTCTTCTGGTTGTTGTGGTTGATAACGCTCAGGGATGAGTCGTTATGCACATCTGCAATTGATGTCAGAGGAATCTTGTCAGTTTTCCCGTCATTCTTCTTGACGGATATTTTCATGTCCATCAGGTTCTGTCTGGTAAATCTGTTTTTCTCTGCATTTTCAATGCTGACATCTATCGTGGAGCCGTTCTGAGTCAGAGATGTTGCCTTCTTATCCTTCTGAAGCTTCTCGGAAACAGCCTGATATACCTGGGCAACGGTAAGGCCCTTCTTCATTGCGGCATTCTTGTTTACCACAATTCTGATTTCCTGGGTGCTGTTCTCTCCCACATCTGAAATCTCTTCAAGACCTTTAACGTCCTTCATGCGTTTTTCGATGGCGGAAGCTGTTGTTCTCAGCTTGTCAAGATCCTCACCATACAGTGCAATGGAAATTCCCGAACCGCCTGTATACTGTGTCATGTCAACATCTGAAGATGTAACCACCTCGCAGTTGTACTTTTTCCCAAGTTGCTGGAGTTTATCGGCAACCGCATCGCTTTGTTCCAGAAGGTTTTCTTCAAGAATCACATATATGCTTGTTTCCGTCACATCTTTGTCGGAGCTTGAAACTGAACCTCCAAACATATCTGCCATGGAGGATGAAAGCATGGCTCCCACGGATTCCACGCCGTCAATTTCAAGAAGCTCTTCGCATATCTTGTCATTCACTCTGGCAGTATCCTTCAAAGTGCTGTCCTCAGGCATTGAAACAGTGGCTGAAATCTGACTTGATGACATTGACGGCATAAACTCAAATCCCCGTGTAAGGAGCAGTGATGTAGATGCCAGAAGGAGTACAAGTGCAGCCACCAGCAGCCTCTTCTTGTGGATAAGAGCCCAGGCAACTGCTCTCCTGTATGCTGCAACCACTCTTCCCTTTCTTCCCAGAACTGTCTTTCCGGTTTTGCGAACCAGAGCTCCCTTGGCAACAGCAGGCACAAACGTCAGCGCAATAAGCAGACTGGCTGCCAGGGAATATGTAACCGTAAGGGCCAGATCCTGGAACAGTTCTCTTGTCATTCCGTTAACAAACACAACGGGAACAAATACGCAGATGGTTGTCAGAGTGGAGGCTGTAATCGCTCCCGCCACCTGCCCTGCACCTGATACTGCGGCCTGTACAGCACTGTATCCCATGGATCTCAGCCTGTAGATGTTTTCGATTACCACAATGGAATTATCCACGAGCATTCCCACACCTATGGCAAGACCTGAAATTGAAATCATGTTCAGTGTGACTCCGGTAAAGTACATCATTGCCACCGCAAATACAACGCTCACCGGAATGCTGATGGCAGTTATCATCGTCGGTCTTATGTCCCTCAGGAAGAACAGAAGAACAAGTATCGCGAAGAGGGCTCCCAGAAGCAGATCCCTGAATACCGAATTAATTACCACATGTATGTATTCACCCTGGTCCATCAGGGCGGTAAACTTCAGATTCTCGTGTTCCTCCTCCAGCTTCCTGAATTTTTCGCTGATGTTGTCTGCAACAGTTGCGGTGGCATAAGTTGACTGCTTTGTGAAACTGAGGAGAATGCCGTTTTCACCGTCTATCTTGGCATATGTGGCTGAATCATCGGCCATATATGAAACAGTGCCGATATCCTTAACCCTTATCGGTTCCACTCCATCAATGCCCATGTCAAAGAGTATGAGATTCTTCAGTTCATCCGCATCTTCAATCTTGTTTCCCACACTCACAAGAATATCTGCTTCACCATCGGTAACATAACCTGCCGGCATGGAGAAGTTCTGTGCGGCCAGAATTGAAGACACGTTTTCCATGGTGATTATTCCAGTGAGATCCGCACTATCAAGAGCGGCCTCCTTCTGGGATTCCACCTCTGAAAGCGTGCTCTGAAGCTGTGAAACAACAGAGCTTAGAGAGCTTTGGGAAGCTGCAATATCCGAATAATTTGTCGAAAGATTAAAAGATACCTTTTCCTTCTGGGACTGAAGATCCGTCAGAGCTTCATCAAGAGCACCTATCGTGGCCTTAATCTTCTGAATTTCCTCCTCCTGATCCTCATCCGGTGTATCGTCATTTTCCAGCGCTCTCAGCTGATTCTCGAGCTCCTGCCTGCTTGCCTTTGTCTGATTAATGGCGGAATCAAACTGCTTTGAGGCCTCAGTTTCCCCCTGCTTAATGCCCTTCTTGCCTTTATCGATTTCCTTTGAGCCGCTATTTGCCCGGCTTATTCCTTTTTTCAGTTCCCCTTCTCCTGAGGCAAACTTGGAGTTTATGGCATTGGAGATTTCCCTGTTCAAGCTGTTGATTTTATCCTGGGAGAGGACAATCTGTATGCCTTCATCAACCATTCCCACCTTGGAAACAGAGGCAACACCCTCTATTCCCTCCAGATCTGTCTCCAGTTCTTCCTTTACAAAGGTCGAAACCTCCGCCGTATCCTTTCCCTTTATGGCAACAGCAGCAACAGTTACCGGCATCATGTCCATATTCATCTTCATTACAAGAGGCGCTGCTGCGCTTTCCGGAAGATATCCCTCTATCTGATCAATCTTGTCACGAATATCTACAGTCATGGAATCCATATTCACATCGTCGGTAAACTGCAGAGTTACAACAGAATAGTTGTCAGCGGACACAGATGTAATGTTGTCAAGCTTTGACAGTGTTGCCAGCTGCTGCTCCATGGGATCTGTTATTTCCAGCTCAACCTCCTCTGCACTGGCCCCCGGATAGGTGGTCATAACTATGGAATACGGTGCACTAATGTTAGGAAAAAGATCCGGAGTCATCTTGTAAAGACCCACGAATCCGAATACAAGCACAATTACAACGGCAACAAATACAGTAAATGGTTTTCTAACGCTAATTTTTGTCAACATGTTAAATAATACTCAACTCTATTCTTCACTAATTATCAATCTGTTTCTGCCTTCGTTTTTGGCAGAATACATGGCAGCATCAGCAGCGTCATACAGCATTGTAAAGGTACTGCTGTCCCTGTGGGATATGGCCACACCCATCGAAAATGACGCATCCGGTTCTTCCTTCGAAAGTTTGCTGCTTACCTTATCGAAGGTTTCCTGCACTCTTTCCCTGATAAGGGCATCATCCGCATCCTTCCTGAAAAACATGGCTGCAGCGAATTCGTCACCGCCCAGTCTTCCCGAAATGTCAGAACTCCTGAGGCTGGATTTCAGCGCATTGCCAAGAGTGATGAGGAGATTGTCCCCCGCCCTGTGGCCATGGGAATCATTGTACTCCTTGAAGTAATCAATATCCATCATTATGAATACTGTCCTGGTGTTTTTATCCAGGTTTTTCAGTTCCATTTCATTTACAAAGGCAGAATGATTGAGAAGACCTGTAAGGGAATCTCTTCTGAAGGTTTCCTCCCATATTTCCAGTCTGTTTTCTGCATTTTCCTTTTCCCTTGAAATATACTGGTCAACAGTATGACACTTAAGGGCATCAAAAACGATTATTTCTGTTTTTTCGGTCATTGCAGCAGAATCATAAAAAGGTCTTCCAAGGCAGATTACATTTCTTTCCTTGCCGTTTTTCATCAGCAGCGTATGTTCAAGATAAGCCATCTGTCTCCTGGATAGCTGCTCCGTAACCTTCACATAATACATGGCTCTGTATCTTTCAGGAATCAGATCCGGCTGACCGAGCGAAAGCCTCGGGATATCCTCCCGGGAGTAACCTGTGAAGGCCTCAAACCCTTCATCCACCTGAATGATTTTCTGGTCACTGTCTATTAAGTACCGGATAAACGCAACATCATATACCCCCTCGTTCTCCTGTGTCAGAGGAGCTTTATCCCTGGCTGAGGATGGCTTGTAGTTAAGTTCAAATATGGCAGGTGTTTCCTGTGGTGCTGTATCAGAGTCATAATCCGCGGCACCCTCTTCCTCAAGAAGCTGTATGAATTCCGACACAACCGTAGGATCAAACTGAGTTCCTGCATTATCTATAAGTTCCTGCTTGGCTTCAGCCACGGTCATCTTGTTCTTGTAGGGCCTCTTGCTTATCATGGCATCGTAGGCATCCACAACAGCAATTATTCTTGAGAGAATCGGAATTGTCTCTTTTCTCAGACCGTCCGGGTAGCCTTTGCCGTCCCATCTCTCGTGATGATGAAGAATATCCTCGGCAATGTCCATGTAATCCGTTGAGGATTTGGCGATCTCACAGCCCTTATACACGTGGGACTTTATTACAGCCCATTCATCCTCAGAGAGTTTTCCCGGCTTATTGAGAATCTCCAAAGGCACTCCGATTTTTCCTATGTCATGAAGTACGCAGAGAAGTGCAAGCTTTGCCTCGTCTGTATCCGTGAGTCCTATTCGCCTGCTGAGCCTTATTCCAAGATACTGGGTTCTGCGCACATGGGACTCAGTATCCGCATCGCATTCCTTAAGAGCTCTAATAAGGGAATTCAAGGTATTGGAACGCATTGACTCGTCATCCATAAGCTTCCAGGTTGCCACGTTCTTCTCAGCCCTGAGAATGGCATCCACCATATCCGGATCCTCATCTTCGACCACTATAAGGGCAAACTGGAAGGTGCCTGAGAATCTGCTTCTCACTCTTTCCATGATTTCAACTGCCTCAGGCTCAGTTATTCCAGTGCTTATTGAAATAAGATTTGCATCATTCCCCCTGACAAAATATGTATCCGCAGGGAACTCATCACGGTGCAGTCCCGCAAGTTCTCCTATAATCTGATCCCCCTTGCCCATTCCATAGGTGTTGTTTATTACGGAAAGGCCGTTTATATCGCAGCAGGTCACAACAGCGGGAACCTTAAATTTCATTTCCGACACATTCATATTGAAGCTTTCCCAGCTGTGGAAACCTGTAATGAAGTCCGTTTCCAGTCTGGCATCCTCAAAGGTCATGAGCTTTCCCAGCCTGCGTCCCTCTGCATTTTTCAGGTTTTTGTAATTGCAAAGGAAGGGCACGAAATCTCCATTTGAGTGTTCCCTTATCCATTGAAATGAAATAACGTCTTCAATTTTTTCAACGTCAATGCGTATTTTGCACTTCTCTATGAACTTATCAAAGGTCAGGTTCTCGTTAAAATCAATGCCCGGAATGAATTTCTTGATTTTTTCATTGCAGAGAAACATTCGATCATCATAGCCGAACAGTACTATACCAAGATCCAGACTGTCGAAAATGCTGGTTTTGAATATTCCTATCAAGCCCTTTCTGGCGTAAACGAAACAGCACCAGTAAAGGAATATGACCACGGCACTGTACAGAATAAGAGAAACATCAAGACGCCCGATAAGTCCCGGTACATGGGCATAGAGAAACAGGGCATTTATCAGCACTATTATCAGAATACCCACTGCAGGCAGGATGTACTGCATCTTGTATTCCTTGGCCACTCTCACTGCCGTTGATATCAGCATAATAAGGATTGACGCCACAAGAATGTATGCATATATAAGATGCATCCGGTACAGAGGCTTCATTACGTAGGTGTATGCAGCAAAATCCACATCAAGGAATGTGAACGACATTGCGATTTCCCTGAAAGGGTTAATGAGCATTACTATGCAGTCAAAGGCAAGGTATGCCAGACTTAAGACAATTAGAACATTTGAGGCTCTGCTGCGCTTTCTTCCGGTATATCCGAAAATGAAAAGAACGCAGAAATTAAGCATTATGCTGATTGCCATGAAGTAGAAGCTGGTAAACAGCGAATTGACAAAGTAATTCGCCGTTATAACTGAAACCAGATAGGTAGAATCCGCAATTGCCGCGAAAACAGTTGCACTTCCAAGGAGTACCCCTTTTCTGTTCCTTTTCATGAAGGATAGAATGGCAATGATTATGTCAACGGCGGCAATTACCACCGATAAAAATATGTACCCTATCGTAAATAACATTTCAAGCTCCTCGATACAATCGCTACAGGAGACGTTCACCTAATAGTGAGTCATATATGTGAATATTATATAATTTTATGATTATTACTGCAACAAAGCCAATAAAAAAACTGACATGGAACATGTCAGTTTTGATTATGGTGCGGCCTGCCGGACTTGAACCGGCACGGTCTCCCACACGCCCCTCAAACGTGCGCGTCTGCCTATTCCGCCAAGGCCGCATATCTTCTGCCTTATCGCAGGCACTTATTAATTTTATTGTGAAACCATGCTTTTGTCAACATGTTTTTTTTCGGTTCCCCTATTTTTTTATTATTTTCTTTCCAGCAGTTATTTGTTGAGTCCCTCAACTATCTCATCCAGCTTCCTGCACAATTCGTCGGTGTCCCCGGAATTGTCCACAACAAAATCCGCCAGCCGGGCCTTCTCCTCATCACTCATCTGGCTGTTAATTCTTCTCACAACATCTTCACGGGTTGATCCGTCCCTTTTCATGACTCTTTCGATTCTCAGCTCCACCGGAGCTGTAACAAGAATTACATGGTCGCACATGGTATCACACCCCGCCTCATACATAAGGGGCGCATCCAGAAGTATTCCCCTGATATTCTCTTTTTTTCTAAGCTCCTCTATCTGTTTCCTGATAATTCGAAGCATTCTGCTGTGGATAATCTCATCGAAACGCGCCCTGGCTTTCTCATCCGAGAAAACAACTGAAGCAAGGGCCTTTCTGTCAAGAATCTTGATTCCCTCAATGCTGCTATCTCTGAGAATAGCAGTTCCCCTTCCGTATTTTCCGTCGGGCCCGAATTCTCTATCCAGAATTTCCAGCAGCGGACTTCCATCAGCAGTAAGCTCTCTTCCAATCTGATCCGCATCCACACATGCAAATCCAAGGCTCCGAAGATATCCTGCAGCAGTTGTTTTCCCGGAGCCTATTCCTCCTGTTATTCCTAAAACAATCATTTCAGTTCGTACCAGTTATTTCCTTCATTTAGTTCCGCCTTAAGCTCAACAGAAAGCTCCATGGCGGATTCCATATTCTCAGTGAGAAGTTTTTCAACTATCTCCCTTTCCTCAGGGTAGGTGTTTATCACAAGCTCATCGTGAATCTGGAGAATCAGTCTCGATTTGAGCTTATTTTCTTTAAGTGCATCGTAGACTTTAATCATGGCGAGCTTGATAATGTCGGCGGCACTCCCCTGAATCGGCGAGTTCATCGCCAGTCTCTCTCCAATCTGTCTCACCATGTAATTGGAGGCATTTATCTCCTTGATATACCTCTTGCGACCTGTCATGGTAGTAACGAAGCCCTCTTCTTTCGCAAAGGCAACAGAGCTGTCCATGAATTCCCTGACCCTGCTATGCTTCACGAAATACTGTTTTATGTAATCTTCAGCTTCCTTCCTTGAAATATCAAGCTCTCCGGAAAGTCCGAAGGCGCTCATTCCGTATATCACACCGAAGTTTACTGCCTTTGCACGGCTCCTCTCGTTTGGAGTAATCTGATCCTCAGGTATTCCCAGCACGTTTGCTGCTGTGGCCCTGTGAATGTCCTCTCCCCTGTTGAATGCACCGATAAGAGCCTCGTCTCCTGCCATGTGAGCCAGTACCCTCAGTTCAATCTGTGAATAGTCAGCCCCCATCAGAATGCAGTTTTCCTCCGGTACAAAGGCCTTTCTCAGCTTTCTACCCAGCTCCTGCCTGATTGGTATGTTCTGGAGATTCGGTTCCGTACAGCTTATTCTTCCCGTTGCCGTAACAGTCTGCTGGAAATGTGCATGTATTCTTCCTTGGCTGTCGATGAGGGGAAGGAGTCCGTCAATGTATGTACTCTTCAGCTTTGTAAGTGTCCTGTATTCCAGAATGGCAGGCACGATAGGGTGATCCTTCTTAATCTTTTCCAGCACCTCTGCGCTTGTGGAGTAGCCCTTCTTTGTTTTCTTGCCGTGTTTAAGCTCAAGCTTCTCGAATAGAATATTACCCAGCTGCTGAGGTGAATTGATGTTGAATTCCTCTCCCGCCATCTCGTGAATGGAATCGGCGAGCTCATCTATTGCCTTTGCAAGGTCTTCTCCGAATTCCTCCAGATAGGCTCTGTCGGTTCTGAAGCCCTCCTTCTCCATGGAGGCCATAACCTGAACGAGGGGCAGTTCTATGTCATAGAGCACCTTTTCTAGTCCTTCAGCCTCAATTCTGTTCTTCTGGAGCTCCATGAGATTCCCGGCTGTAACAAGGCAGAGCAGTCCATATTCGCTGAGAGCCTTTCCCGGCTCGGCAAACATGTCAATCTGACCCTGTGAAGCAAGAAAATCCTTTTCCTCCTCAATGGACTCGTGAAGATACTCGTTGCTCAGGCCTGCCAGGCTGTAGCTGCTTCTGGCAGGATCGAGAACGTACTGGGCAATTGCAGTGTCAAAGTGCGTGTTAAGACTGTCGCATCCGGTGAGGCACATGAGCATGTAATAACTGTCCTTCAAATCGTGTCCGAAGAATTCCGCGCCGCCGGATTCCCTCCTGAACCAGTCGGCAAAATTCTCCACATTCCGAATGTCGATATAGTAATACTCTTTTTCGCAAATCAGTGCAACTCCCTCGATTTCAGGTAGGCTTCTGTGATTGTTGTCTCCGAATACCTTAAGGCCCACCTGTCCGGAAAGCCTTATTTTATTCAGCTCAGCACTGTCGCCAATATAGTTGACGGTGAAATCAGCTGTATTGAGTCCCTGAACCGGCTTCCTGCCTTCATCTGCATCTTCATCTGCATTTGAAACCGACAGTTTATCCCCTGCCTTCACCTTGAGTTTCGAAAGAAACCTGTTGAACTCAAGTTTCTTGTATATTTCAATCAGTCTGCCGTAATCCGGTTCCTGAATCAGAAACTCATTAATTGTCATTTCAAGGGGAACGGCTGTGAAAATGGTGGCCAGCCGTTTGCTCATCATGGCCTGGGCTGCATTGTCCCTGACCTTGGCCTGAAGTCCTGCAGGCTTGATGCTGTCCACATTCTCAATGATGGATTCCACGCTACCGTATTCCCGGATCAGCTTTGTTGCCGTCTTGGCTCCAACTCCCGGAATTCCCGGTATGTTATCCGAGCTGTCTCCTGCCAGACCCTTGTAGTCAATAAACTGAAGAGGTGTGAATCCGTACTCTTCGATGAAGCTTTCCCTGTCATAGAGGTCAAACTCCGATACTCCTCTCTTTGTGTATATTATCTTCGCAGTATCTGTTGCCAGCTGAAGCTGGTCCCTGTCTCCGGTAAATACCAGGGGCTCCAGACCCTCCTCTTCGCCCATTCTCACAAGGGTTCCGATTATGTCATCTGCCTCGTAGCCCTCAAGCTCCAGCCTTGTAATCCTCATGGCATCAAGAATGTCCTTGAGAATAGGTATCTCCATAGCCAGCTCCTCAGGCATCCTCTTTCTTCCCGCCTTGTACTGATCGTACTGGCTGTGTCTGAAGGTCGGCGCCTTCATGTCAAAGGCAATTGCCATGTACTCGGGCTGATAATCCTTTATTATCTTGTCCAGCATGTTAATGAACCCAAAAATACCCTGGGTGTATATTCCCTCTCTGGTTATCATTGGGTTTCTCATGGCGTAATATGCCCTGTTTATTAAGCTGTTTCCGTCAATGAGTGCTATACGTTTCATTATTCATTCATCTCCCCAGCCGGGCTGTCCACAAAGGTGCCTGTCTGTTCCAGGGTAAATCCCTCAGGCATCAGCTCTCTCAGTTTTCTTATTTTCAGTTCTCCGCCTGCTTTAGTTATTACATCCATATCGGGGTTGAATTCGTACATGAACTGTCTGCAGATTCCGCATGGAACAGCCTCATCATCCCCCGCCGATACAGCAATGGCTATGAAGGGATTCTCCCCGTTTTCATACTTCAGCACCCCGTCTGTAATTGCCGATGCAAAGGCCGCCCGCTCTGCACACAGGGTTGCTCCGTAGGAACCGTTCTCTATATTTACGCCGAAGTACTTCTTGTTTATTGGAAGAGGTGAATCCTCATTGGGCCTCACCAGCAAGGCAGCTCCTACGCTGAAATCCGAATATGGCGAGTAGGAATTCGCTCTCACACTTTCAGCCGCGAAGTACAGCTCCTCGTATCTGTCTCTCATTGTCTTTTGTGCTTTTCCTGCTTTTATCTTGTCAAACATAGCATTTCCTCCCATGGTTAAATATCACAGGCTGCCGGTATTCCGTAGGCCCCGGCTGCGCTTCTTACTGCATCATTTATTGCCTTCGCCATAACATATGCCGCAAGATCCCCCAGTGCATCCTGATATACCGGTGCATCCCCTCTCGACAGAAAGTATATGGAATCTCCGTCAGCGGTTGTGTGAACAGGCCTTATGGCTCTGGCGTAACCGTCATGGGCCATTTCAGCCAGCTTGCTGCACTGGGACTTAGTAAGTCTGCCGTTTGTGATTATGCACCCTATTGTCGTATTGCCCTTGAAAACATCAAAATCTGTCTGGGCCCTTTCCCACATGAGCTCGCTTGTGCTCTGAAAACCGTCACCCTTCTCGTTAAGCAGGCCGGCTATCATCCTTCCTGTATCAGCATCGTAAATATCGCCCAGGGCATTTACCGCCACAATGGCTCCCACCTTCAGGTCACCGGTCTGAACAGCGTAGGTGCCCAGCCCGCTCTTGAGGAATCTCTCGGGATACAGAAACTTGCCGATGGTGGCGCCTGTTCCCGCTCCCAGGTTGCCGTGAGGAACATAGTCAGCAGTTTCCGAATCCACACAGGCTGCGTACCCCATGTCTGAATCAGGCCTCGCATTGAAATCTCCCACCGGCAGATCAAACAGACAGGAGGAAGGAACAATGGGAACCACTCCCTGCCCAACATTAAATCCGATTCCCCTCTCCTCAAGATATTTCATTACGCCGTCTGCAGCGCTGAGGCCGTAGGCGCTTCCTCCGCTTAGAACTATTCCGTAGACCGACTCTGCTGCCTTCTTGGGATCAAGTAAATCAGTTTCCCTTGATGCGGGACCGCTGCCCATCACACTAACTCCTGCAGCAGCCCCCTCCGGACACAGAATAACAGTTGTTCCTGTGCCGCCTTTAATGTCGCTGGCGTTTCCTATTCTGAAGCCCTCAATTTCTCTTATACTTATCTCTTTCATTCAAACACACCTTTCCCGGCAAGCCGCAGTTTTCACAGGGATTAAATAATCACCTGAAGGGCAATAATTACAGCAATGATAACTCCTGCTATTCCTTCCCCTCCCAGAAGACCTGATGCAATTATTGTTCCTGTATGGTTCTCTTCGAACTTCGGTGCGAACCTGTCCACCAGGAATCTTATCAGTCCCCCTGCAAAGGCTGTAGTTGACAGATAAAACGGGAGGTAAACTCCAAGACCCAGAGTCATTACCGGCAGATTAAGGAAATACATGATGAAGGCGGCACACAGTCCTATCAGGAAAGCCGGCATGTGGGATATTCCCCCTACCATTGCCGATACTGCCCCTGCCTGTGCTGCAGGGAACAGCTCTCCTCCGAAGCAGTCTCCTCCGTAGGCTGTGATAATAACCATCAGAACTCCCACTGAAACAACTGCTCCGATTATTCCTCCTATGCACTCTCCGATCCACTGAGCCCTTGGATCGGTATTCAGCAGCTGTCCGGCCTTGAAATCGTTCATAACATCTCCGCAAAGGCCGCAGGCAACAGCCACTATCGCCGCAACGAAGAAGGCCTCTGTTCCTCCCATTGAGGAGCATGCCTTGGCTGCTATGAGGACAATGATTCCGAAAATCTCCATTGGATTGATTCCCGACATTCCCACGCACTCCGCCGCCATTGCGGTTGTAATCCACGCACCTATAATGGTTATTACAGATGGTATTACGCCCATATCCAGAACCAGGGTAAATACAAAGGCAAGAGCCACCATTACAATAGGCGCCCATCTCATGGGAACGATGGAATCACCTGCATATTTCTTTATGAACATGCTTCCGAAAATCTCCTTCGCCTTGGGAAGGATGTTCTTGCATATTATTCCAATTCCCGTACCCACCATCATTCCTATTCCAAGGGAAGATTTAATCGCAGCCCCCACAGCTGAATCCCAGAAGCCCAGTTCCGTACCTGCCATGAGTATTCCGAAGTCTGCTATTACAGCCCCTGCAAACCATACGAAAATAGGAATTCCGCCTATGAGATATCCTATTCCCACAAGCATCGGGCTCACATAGGCACCGCATAAGGAGCCGTAAACAGCCATCTTCTTGCTTAATAAAACTGCGGGAATCTTACCGAACCAGTCTCTGATAAAGGTGAATACACCTGCCCCTGCCATCACAGCAAAAAGCAGTCCGGCCTTGCTTCCCCCCTCATCTCCGGTTTCAAGAGTTTCTGCGCAGGCTTCACCCATAGGAAATGAGTGATCCTTCATCTCGATGAAATGCTTCCTGCTCAATGCTGTAAATATCAGACCCAGCACCGTTCCCCCAAGGGTCACAACAAGAAGCATCAGCCAGTCCACTTCAGCATCGGGATTAAGCATCCATATTCCCGGAATTGTAAAGGCAAGCCCCCCAGCCACCATTGCTCCCGCGGACATGGCAGTCTGTGTAACATTTATTTCGTTGAGATTGGTGCCGCCCATGGCCTTAAGGCAGAACATGGAAACAAGGGCCACAAAGATTATTGGCCATGGAAGTGAGCTTAGCTTAAGAGCAATGAACATGGAGCTTGTCGTTATTACAACCACGCCCAGTGCGCCGATTACCATACCTCTAACTGTCAGCTGATTTTTCATCTTCTTCTCCTGATTCTAAATACAGATTGCTGGATAAAATTCTATTTGAATCTCCTGTATCCCAGCCAGTAGGCGGCTCCGACAAAAATTGATCCCCCGATTATATTCCCCGCTGTTACAGGTACAAGATTTCTTATTACGAATCAGTGACGCCATATTATTATTACCTTTCGATTTCCCAAAAAAACAATAATCCCAGGTTGCCGTCAGGGTTATAATTCACGCCCTAACTGATGTTAGGTGGGTGCCCTGCCTCTGTTTTCTGCCTTCCCGTCATAGCGGGCATGACATAGTCAGCAGGACCCGGGCTCCCTATGTGATGATGTAGGTTGAATTATAAAATCCCCGTCGCACAACTCAGGATTATCTGCTAAACCTCTTTTGTCTAATAAAGAAATTCTGTCCTGTTATTATTCTATTTCTTCAAGATCCACGCTGCAGTTGTGGTGAACCTTCTGAACGTCATCGTTTTCTTCAAGGATGTCAATCATCTTCTTGAGTCTCTTCAGCTCCTTCTCATCCTTCGGAGCTGCCTCCATGGAAGGTACGTATTCAACTTCCGCCTCCACGAATTCAAGTCCCGCCTCTGAGAGAGCACCGTGAACATCGTTGAATGCAGCAGGTTCAGTGTAGATTTCGAAGCTGTCTTCATTGACAACCATATCCTCAGCTCCTGCATCCAGAGCCATCATCATGAGTTCATCCTCATCAAGTTCGTCTGTCTTCTCAATAACTAGAACGCCCTTGCGGTTAAACATATATGAAACGCATCCCGGTGTACCCAGGTTTCCGCCGTGCTTGTCAAAGGTTGATCTTACTGAAGCGGTTGTTCTGTTTGTGTTGTCGGTAAGAGCCTCGACGATAACAGCTACTCCGCCTACTCCGTATCCTTCAAAGCTGAGTTCTGAATAGGATTCACCCTCCAGTTCTCCTGTACCCTTCTTTATGGCCTTCTTGATGTTATCGTTAGGCATTCCGATGCCCTTAGCCTTCGCGATGGCCACTCTGAGAGTCGCATTGTATTCCGGATCTCCGCCAGCCTTGGCTGCAACAATAATCTGTCTTGCGTATTTTGTAAACATTGCAGAGCGCTTTGAATCCTGCGCTGCCTTTCTACCTGCAATTGTACCGTGTCTTCCCATTGAGACACCTCCCATCTTTTGTGTTATTTCGCATTACATTATACACCATATCGTTGTAACATAACAGACATAGTTATTTCTTTTTTGCCAGATTTTTGTGGGCTGTTGTCATCATCAGCTTGATTCTGTTCAGCTGATTTACATGTGATGCCCCCGGATCGAAGTCAATTGCAACAATATTGGCATCGGGACTGAACTGTCTCATGGCCTTCATCATTCCCTTCCCGGTAACATGATTAGGCAGACATGCGAAAGGCTGTAGGCATGCGATGTTTTCCACGCCGTTTTCGATGAGTTCAACCATTTCACCTGTGAGAAGCCAGCCCTCGCCGCACTGGCTGCCCAGAGAAATAACCTGAGAAGCCGAACGGGCTGTATCAGAAATGTGTGCAGGCTCATCGAACCGCTTGGAATTGCGAAGAGCAACCCTTGTCGGCTTTCGTATTGCCTCAAGAATTCTTATGGCAGCCTTGTTTCCCATCATTGCACCCCAGCTTCCTGACAGATGCTTGTAATTGAATTCCTTGTTCTGCATTCCGTAGAGAAGGAAATCCATAAGATCGAGAACAACTGCTTCACCGCCCTCTTCCTCGATTATTCCAACAATGTCGTTGTTTGCAGTAGGATGGTACTTAACAAGTATTTCCCCAACAACGCCAACTTTAGGCTTCTTTATGTCGCGCAAAGGCAGTGCATCGAATTCATCACAGATTGCTTTGCAGATTCTCTTGTATTCCCTCCAGTTTCCTGTGCGGCAGTTTGCCATGGCAATCCTGTTCCACTTCTCATAAAGGGCATTGGCGCTTCCCGGTGTCACCTCATATGGACGCGTTGCGTACAGCACCCTCATGAAGAGATCTCCGTAGGCCACTGCCATCATGCTCTTCTTGATGAGATTGTAATCCAGCAGCTTGAAGCCCGGATTCTTCTCAAGACCTGCAATGTTTATGGATATAATAGGAATCTGTGACATGTCCAGATCCTTCAGAGCCTTCCTGAGAAGAGCCACATAATTGGATGCTCTGCACTGACCTCCTGTCTGGGACATGAATATTGCGCACTTATCCAGATCGTACTCTCCCGACTTAAGGGCAGCGATTGTCTGTCCCAGGGCAACAATGGTAGGATAGCATGCATCGTTGTTGATGTATTTCAGTCCCTCGTCCACTGCGTGGGTGCTTACAGGCGGCAGCTGCTTAGCATTGTAGCCACAGGACTGCATCACTTCCTCAAGGAGACTGAAGTGAATAGGAGACATCTGAGGAATAAGTATAGTATACCCCTCTTTTCTCATCTTCTTGGTGAAGAACTCCCTTTCATACGGAGAATTATCAGGTTTTGCCTTAACATTGTTCTTTTCTCTTTCAGCCATTGCCGCAGCAAGAGATCTTATTCTTATCTTGGCTGCACCGAGATTTGAACCCTCGTCTATCTTCAGCACAGTGTAGAGCTTGTTGTTTTTGTGACAGAGCTCTGCCACCTCATCTGTTGTAACGGCATCGATGCCGCAGCCGAAGGAGTTCAGCTGAATCAGCTCAACATCGTCCCTGGTTCCTGCAAACTTGGCAGCCTTGTACATCCTGCTGTGGTACATCCACTGATCCAGAACTCTTATAGGCCTTCTGAACACACCCCTGTGGGCAACTGAGTCCTCGGTAAGGACTATCATGCCGAAGGAATTTATCATCTTGTCCATTCCGTGGTTGATTTCCGGATCAACATGATAAGGTCTTCCCGCCAGAACAATTGACTTGATGCCCTTCTCCTCTGCGAATTTCAGAGCTCGATCACCGGCCTGCCTCATGTCCCTGTGGAATTTCTCATCCTCCTGTCTGGCCAGCTTTACCGCCTTTGCAATTTCCTTCCTTGAAATACCCTTATCTCCCAGGATTGCTGTCAGCTCCTTAATGAGGCGCTTATCGCAGTCGTAAGGCAGGAATGGATGCATGAACTCAACATTGTTGCGTGCAATATCTTCATCCATGTTGTTTGCAATAACCTCCGGATATGTGGCAACAATAGGACAGTTGTAGTGGTTCGGCTGATCCTCATCCTCATTCCGCTCGTAGTTGATGCTTGGATAGAAGATGAATTTCTGTCCGTTGTCGATAAGCCATCTCACATGTCCGTGGACAAGCTTTGCAGGATAGCAGGCTGTATCAGACGGTATCGTATCCATTCCCAGTTCGTAAACCGACTTCCTGGACTGAGGGGACAGCACAACCCTGTATCCAAGATTTGTCCAGAAGGTAAACCAGAACGGGTAGTTTTCGTATATGTTAAGAACTCTCGGAATACCTACACTGCCTCTTGGCGCATCTTTTTCATCAAGGGGCTCATATTCGAAGAGTCTCCTGTACTTGTACTCGTAGAGGTTAGGAATGTTGTTTGTCTTTTCTGTCT
>JALFKB010000023.1 GCA_022775805.1 Clostridiales bacterium | reverse complement strand
TGCGTCTGTACGACGTTAATCTATATAAAAAAGGAAACCCGCAAAGCATTGCAATTGCTTGATTTCCTTGAAATTTCAATGAAAAAGAGACCTTGTTCAGGTCTCTTCGTTATGGCGGAGGACATGGGACTCGAACCCACGAGGCTGTTACACCCTACTCGCTTTCCAGGCGAGCTCCTTAGCCACTCGGTCAATCCTCCATGCCATGTCAGCTATTTGCCGTTATTCAGTTTCGCTAACTCGTAAATAGTACCATAGGGCGTCTGCTTTTGCAAGGTTCAACTTCCCATGAATGTTGAAGTTTTCTTTGCAAACAATTATTTGCTTCAACATGCCCTTAAAAAACAGCTGAATTATCGCCTAAAAATTACCAATTGTTGTAAATCTATAACGTAATCCTGATTTGCTTCAACAATTCTTCAGTTTTGTTGAAGCAAATTTTTCACATGTCCAATTGCTTCAAAACCCAGCCCGAAACAGGGCCATTTCAAGGTTCATTTCCTATGATTTTTGAAGCAAATCTGCTCCCATAACCGATTGCTTCAACATCACGCTCAAATCAGTGAAGCTGGGACTCAATATCTGCCTGCTTCACTTCCCCAGCACGAACTTCATGGTAACCGGGTTGTGATCCGAGCACATGAATTCCTCATTGCGCACATCAGCACTTGTAACCGCCACGTTGTCTGTCACCAGGAAACCGTCCACTGTGCAAACGAAGGTTTCGCCCTTCACGTAGCCCGTATCGGTGTTTCGACAGGAAGGGGTTTTAGCCTTTGCATCATACGCAGCCATCAGGGTGATGCTGTCAGGAATGTCCTCAACCGGGAAGGGCTGGCACCAGTTTTCGTCGGCGCCCAGGGTTACACCTTCAAAGTGTTCAGGTGAATTGCCCAGCAGGTCTTTGTTGAAGTCGCCGCCGCAGATTACGTAGTTGCCCGCTTCATACTCCCGAAGCATTGTGTCATAAAGCATATTCAGCTGCTTCTCGTTTACCTTAGGATCCGTTGTGTATGCACTTAGATGGGCATTGATAAGCACCAGTTCTCTGCCGTCGTCAACAGGAATCCTGGACACGCTGAAGCACCTGTCAAGATCCAGAATCTTGTGGAATCCGGACTGAATAGGCAGGCTTCTTCGCAGGGAATCTGTAATCTTCGCCTCAGACAATGTCACAATGCCGGATTTGTTAGCCCCATGGGGTGATGTCACCGGATAGAACAGATACGGAGAATCGTAGTTCTGCGCAAAGGCATAAGACATCTCACTGAAATGCTCCCTTATGATTCGGCATTCATCAACATGCAAAGTTCTCGTACCGTCAAAGTCCACCTCCTGAAGGAGATACAGGTTTGAGTCGTACTTTGCCAGGGTGTCGCTTATGGCCTCCATATTGTCAGTAAGCACCTTCTCGCTTCTGGCTCTGGATTCATCGCCTCCATCCATGAAGAAGCTGTAATCCTGAACATAGGCGCCGAAGCCCAGGTTCCAGGTGGTTAGAGACAGCTCCTCCCCGGCAGCAAGCTCCTCAGCCGCCTCAGGTGAATTGTCTATTTCCGCGGCCTGTTTATCCGGGATTCTGTGGTAGCTCAGGAAGACATAAGCAACATAGGCTCCCACAATCAGAACCGCCGCTATTATAATTATCAGGATGATTTTCAGTGCTTTTTTCATAGCTGTTATTCTTTCTCTTCCACCGGGATTTCCAGCTTCCATATTTCAGAACCGTCTGCATTGAGAACAATTATGGATCCGGTTATACCGCTGATGCCTGTCTGGGTTTCCATGTCGGATATCGCCTTGTTACAGTTCTTGGTGAGGCTGTCTGAGTTTTTATCAAAGGCAGATTTCAGCTTTTTTACCGCGTCCTCCTCCAGCTGATCCTTGTAGGTGTAGGTGATGTCAAAGCTGTCCCCGGAAAATGCAATGCCGGATTCTGTTCCCGCAGGTGTTGTGAGCTTTTCCTCGATGGCTGCCGTCAGCTCGGAATCGGCTGCAGCCAGATCCTCCAGCGTCGCAGCAACCTTGCTTCCGCAGCCCCCAAAAAGCAGACTCACGCTCACCGCCATTATCAGAATTGCAGTCAATAGTAGCCTTTTCATGGTTATTTCACACTCTCTTCCACAACCTTAATCATGTCAGGGATTTCGATGACTCCTCTGTGACGGATTTCTTTCTTGTCCAGATCCTTAAGGGCCTTCGGAACCCTCACCCCTGTTTTTGCAGCAACAGCCTCCACATATCTGAAGCCGTTCTCCTCCTCGCCCAGTCCGATTGATTTGGCAACGCTTTCGGCGAATTTGTATGCGCTGGCCGTTGATGCGATAAGCGTCGGCGTCTCGTCTCCGGTAGCCTCCACGTAATCTCTGTATACCTTGTATCCCACAGCTGTGTGGGTGTCCATGAGGTATTCCTCTTCTCTGTACATGGCTCCTATTGTGGCGTTTGTTTCCTCCACTGTAGCCGTTCCTCCCCAGAACTTCTTCATGCCCTGACGAATCTTAGGGCTTACTTCGTAGCGCTGGGTCTTTTCCAGAGAATCCATCAGCCTTCTGATTTCCTCCCCGTCATTGCCGGCAAGATGGTAAAGAAGTCTTTCCAGGTTGCTGGAGATGAGTATGTCCATTGATGGTGAGTTTGTCAGGTAGAACTCTCTCTTCGTATTGTATATGCCTGTTTCGAAGAAGTCCGTCAGAACTCTGTTTTT
>JALFKB010000019.1 GCA_022775805.1 Clostridiales bacterium | reverse complement strand
GCGAAGGGTCCCACGTAAACCGTTGAAGAAGAAGTAGGCGGCGATCATGGCGTAGTTTAGAAGTAAGTCCTCCGGTAAACCGGGTAAAGGCAAGTGTGGGGGCAAAGATCAGGTCAGCCGAGTCATATGCAGGGTGGACCCTTTTAGTATTGAAGGTTTAACGGTGCTGTGCTAAAATGAACAAAAGGGCTGCACCGAAAGGTGCTGAAAAAGGAGGTTGTTATTATGAAGACTATTATTACCGGCAAGAATTATACTCCTAGTGAAAAACTCAAGGAAACCATCGAGAAGAAGTTTGCCAAGCTTGACAAGTACTTCTCTGATGAGATCACAGGAAACGTAATGACAATTAAAGAGAAAGGCGGTTATAAAGTAGAAGCGACAATTAATACTAAAGGGATGATTTTCAGGGCGGAAACCAAGGCAAACGATCCTTATGACTGTGTTGACAGATGTATCGAGAAGCTGTCAAATCAGATGAGCAAGTTCAAGACGAAACTCAGAACAAAGCACAAGGGTCAGAAGGATTTCGGATTCGAAGAGCTTCCTGATTTCGAAGAGGAGCAGGAGGAAATCAAGGTTGTAAGGGCCAAGAAATTCCAGCTTGAGCCTATGGGTGATGAGGAAGCAATCATGCAGATGGAAATGCTGAACCATGACTTCTTCGTTTATCTGAACATGGAAACGGATTCCGTAAATGTAGTTTACAAGAGAAAGGACGGAAACTACGGAATTCTGGAAACAACCTATTAATAGAACCTGATATTCAGGGATAATGATATGCCATTAATTGGGGCTGCTGCGCTGCATTGCCGGCGCAGCAGCCCCCTTGCATTTCACGCTGCCTGCAGTCCCGCATCAGCAGCAAAACAACGGCACATTCACTATGAACCTAAAACAAAACAGTCAAAACCCCGGTTATAAAAAGACAAAATACCTGGTGCATATCGTTGAAATAAGTGCCCTGTTTATAGTAAAATAGAGTGATAAATTATATTAGCTGGTAGGGAGAAAACATGCAGGATTTTCAGGAATTCTTCACAAATGCATTTTCGGGATTTGGTATAACAGACGCAGTTGATATTATTCTGGTTACCTTCGTTGTGTACTATCTGCTGAAACTGATACTTGAGACAAGAGCCGCACAGATTATCAAGGGAATACTGGTTCTGGTGGGAGTTACACTTCTGTCGGAGGTGCTGGAGCTTCACACCCTGAACTGGATGTGCAAGGGCGCACTGACTCTTGGTGCAGTGGCACTGCTGATTGTGCTTCAGCCTGAACTGAGAAGAGCTCTGGAATTCATGGGAAGAGGACGAATAGTCAGCGGCCTGGGACAGGGTGATAAGGAAAACAGCAAGCGCATAGTAACGGCAGTGACAAATGCCGTGGCGAAGTTCAGCAGCACCAGAACCGGCGCACTGATTGTCTTCGAACGGCAGACCATGCTGGAGGACTATGCGGAAACGGGAGTAATCCTCAACGCCAGAATAACCGAGCAGCTTCTCGGCAACATATTTTATGAGGGGGCACCCCTCCATGACGGAGCTCTGATTATCAGTGATGTGAACGCCTATGCGGCAGGCTGCGTTCTGCCTCTATCTGCAAACCAGAGCATAAGCAGCGATCTGGGAACAAGGCATAGAGCAGGCCTGGGAATAACAGAGAATTCCGATGCCCTGGTGCTTATCGTATCTGAGGAAACAGGAATAATAAGCATGGCCGAGGACGGCAGACTGGAAAGATATCTGGATGTTAAAACAGTAGAAAAAAAGCTTCTGGAGCTGTACCTGAGCAACAGTCAGACTGACAGACTGTCAAAGGTTCCTCTGGCAGGAAACATATTCAGCAGGATAAGGAAGAAGGAGGACAGGAATGCTTAGAAACAAGAAAATACTTATGCTGATTTCCCTCCTTGTTGCAATTGGCGTATGGATATATGTTATGGGCAATGTGGATCCTGTGGTAAGGGAGAGAATCGATGGAGTACAGGTTGAGCTTCAGGGAGAGAGCACTCTGACCCAGGCGGGTCTGAAGGCAACACTTAAGGCTCCTAAGAGAGTATCGGTTTCAATTGAAGGCAAGAGATCACAGGTGAACAAGGTGAAGAAGAAGGGTGTTGAAGCCTTTGTTGATGTTTCAACCTGCGACTACGGAAGAAATGAAGGGAAGATAATCATCGCGCTTCCGGATACGGTAACGGGAGTACTGGTGGAGAACATATCGAGCAAAACGGCCGTGTTTACAGTTAAATAAGGAGGATAAAAATGGGAAGCTTATTTGGAAACGGAGATGTCAGGGGAGTTGCCAATTCAGAACTGACACCGGAACTGGCTTTTAAGCTGGGAAAGGCCACAGGCTATGTGCTTGGCAAAAGCAAAGAGAAGCCTGTATTTCTGATTGGAAAGGATACGAGAATGTCCGCAGACATGCTTGAGGATGCCCTTAGTGCCGGCTTCATGGCAACAGGCGCCAATGTAATCAAGGTTGGCGTGCTTCCTACGCCGGCGATAGCCTACCTTGTCAGGGCATACGGCGCAGATGCGGGAGTGGTGGTATCCGCCTCACACAATTCATTTGAATATAACGGAATCAAGTTCTACAACGGCGAGGGCTTCAAAATGGATGACGCCTTCGAGAGCGAAGTGGAGACGATTCTTCTTAGAGATATCGATGTTAACAGTCACATCACCGGAGCCAAGGTGGGAAGGTGCCTGGACGCAGATGACGAGGCAGCGGACAAATACGCCGAATATCTGAAATCAACTGTGGATGTGGATTTCAAAGGCAAGAAGCTGGTGGTTGACTGTGCCAACGGCGCAGCCTACGAGGTTGCGGGCAAGGTGTTCGAAGACCTGGGGGCAGATGTAACGGTAATCGGCAACAGCCCCGACGGAACCAACATCAACGACAAGTGCGGTTCCACACACCCACAGATGCTTCAGCAGATGGTGAAGGAACAGGGCGCATTCATGGGCTTTGCATTTGACGGAGATGCGGACAGACTCATTGCCTGCGACGAAAAGGGAGAACTCATTGACGGAGATAAGCTGATGTGCATTTGCGCACAGATGATGAAGGATAGAGAGGAGCTTGCGGGAAATCTGGTGATTTCCACCGTAATGAGCAATGTGGGCTTCCACAAATTCATGAAAAAAGCCGGAATCGATGTGGAAATAACCAGTGTGGGAGACAGATATGTTCTGGACATGATGCTGGAGAAGGGCGCAGCCCTGGGAGGCGAACAGTCGGGACACATCATTTTCCTTAACCATGCCACAACCGGAGACGGCATACTCTCGGCGCTGCAACTTTTGCAGGCACTTGTTCTTTCGGGAAAGACCGCCGGTGATGCCAGCGGACAGATTCAGCTGTACCCGCAGGTTCTTAAGAATGCCAAGGTTAGAATCGAGAATAAGGCCCAGTTCAACAGAGATCCTGAGATCAGGGCATTGATTGCGGAAATAGAGGAAAAGCTGGGGGACGAGGGAAGAGTTCTCATCCGACCGTCAAGCACAGAGCCTCTTGTAAGAGTAATGATCGAAGGTCAGAACATTGATGAGATAACCGAAATGGCTCAGAAGCTTGCAAGGCTCATCACCAGAAGATTCAGTTAAGGGAGAAAGAGAAATGTGTGGAATAGTAGGATATATAGGCAGCAGTCATGCTAAAGAAAAAGTAATAGACGGACTCAGACGTCTTGAATACAGAGGCTACGATTCAGCGGGAATCGCCATGCCTGTCAACGGTTCAATTCAGATTACCAAGGCAGTAGGCGAATTGAAGAATCTGGAGGCGAAGATTTCGGATCCGGAATACGATGCAGCGGTTGCAATCGGACATACAAGATGGGCCACCCACGGTAAGCCAACGGAGATAAATGCCCATCCTCACGGCAACATGGACAACTCCATCGCCATCGTTCATAACGGAATCATTGAGAATTACCAGGAGCTCAGAGAGTGGCTGGCAGTTGAATACGGAATCAAGTTCAAGTCTGAAACAGACTCTGAGGTTATAGCACACCTTATCGGTCTGTACTACGACGGCGACCTTCTCAAGGCAGTAGGCAAGGCTGTTGACGACATGCGGGGAGCGTATGCGGTGGCGGTAATGGCAGTATCGGAGCCGGACAAGATTGTGGCAGTAAGAAAGGACGCCCCCCTTGTTGTAGGCGCAGGAAACGGCTTCAACATGATAGCCAGCGATGTTCCCGCTCTGCTGAAGTACACCAGAGACGTTTACTTCATAGAGAACAACGAAACCGTCGTGCTGACAAAGGACAGCGTTGACATCTATGACGACAACGGAAACATAGTTAACCGTGACATTCAGGCTGTGGAATGGAAGGCTGACGCAGCGGACAAGGCGGACTACGATCACTTCATGCTGAAGGAAATCCACGAGCAGCCGAAGGTGATTAACGAAACCCTCATGAACAGACTGAATCCGGATGGAAGCATCAAGCTTGATGATATTTCCATGACCAAGGAGGATATAGACAACTTCAACAAGATTTACATCGTGGCATGCGGCACGGCATATCACGCAGGTCTTGTGGGAAAGATGGTCATCGAGAAGATGGCGGGAATTCCTGTTGAAATAGATGTGGCATCGGAATTCAGATACAGAGACACATTTATTGACGACAAGACCCTGTTTATCGCCATATCCCAGTCAGGTGAAACCCTGGATACCCTGGCAGCCCTCAGGGACGCCAAGGACAGAGGCGCCAGAATCCTATCGGTTGTAAACGCAGTGGGCAGCTCCATAGCAAGGGAATCCCACGATGTATTCTATACTCTGGCGGGACCGGAGGTGGCAGTGGCATCCACAAAGGCATACACCACACAGCTGATATGCATGTACCTTATCGGCCTTTACATGGGTTCCACCAAGGGAACAATCGACAGAGAGTATTACGAATTCATGCTTCGTGAGCTGAAGGCTCTGCCGGAGAAGGTTGAAAGAATCCTCAAGGATGAGGAGAAGATAAAGAAACTCGCCGAGAGATATCACTTCAACGAGCATGTATTCTTCATAGGCAGAGGCCTTGACAGCGGAGTATCCTACGAGGGTTCACTGAAGCTGAAGGAAATCTCATACATCCACTCTTTCGCCATTGCGGCAGGGGAGCTTAAGCACGGCACGATAGCTCTGATGGACAAGGATTCCCTTGTTGTTGCCCTGGCAACCCAGGACAAGCTCTACGAGAAAATGGTATCAAATATCGTAGAGGTTCAGGCAAGAGGCGCCCACATTATCGGCCTTGCCAAGGAGGGAAAGACAGAAATCGAAAAGACATCAGACGAGGTAATTTACATCCCTCAGTGCACTGACGAGGTGGCCCCTGTGCTGGCGGTAATCCCACTTCAGATTTTCGCTTATTATGTTGCTCTTGAGAAGGGCTGCAACATCGACAAGCCGAAGAATCTTGCGAAATCAGTAACTGTAGAGTAGACAATCCGGTCACGGGTATTTCCCGTGACCTGTTTTGAAGAGGAAACACTATGATTGAGATCTTGAAACAATTCATGCTGGACAGCCCGGCAACAAGCTGCAGCCCCTTCGGAAACGGGTTGATTAACAGAACATATCTTGTGGAAACGGAATCCGGGAAGAGGTACATCCTCCAGAGACTCAGTGAGGAGGCCTTCAAGGACGTTCCGGCCCTTATGGAGAACATCTCCGGAGTAACGGAATACCTTGATGCAAAGGCAAGAGAGGAGGGGGTAAAGGCCCATGTAATCTCTCCGGTCAGAACAAGAGACGGCAGGACCTATGTCCATGACAAGGGGTATTACAGAGTTACTCCGTTTGCCGAGAACTCAATAAGCCTGGAGGAGCCGGAATCGGACAAGGATTTTTACGAATGCGCCGTGGCCTTCGGAACCTTCATTTCGGAGCTGGCTGATTACCCTGCAGAGACTCTCCATGAGACCATTCCGAATTTTCACAACACGCCGGACAGATACAGGATATTCAGAGAAAAGCTGGAGGCTGCAAAGGCAGACAGCAGCCTTTCGGGAAGAGTCCGGGAGGCCGCAGAGCTTATTGCCTTTGCACTGGAGAATGAGGAAGTGGCGGGACGGCTTCAGGCCATGAGGGACAGCGGTGAGCTCCCTACAAGGGTTACCCACAACGATACGAAGCTGAACAACGTTCTCCTTGACAGAGAAACCAGGAAGCTGATGTACGTTATAGATCTGGACACGGTGATGCCGGGACTTTCACTGTACGATTACGGTGACTGCATCAGATTCGGGGCATCCACCGGAGGGGAGGATGAGAAGGATCTGTCCAAGGTGGGCCTGGATCTCCATCTGTTTGAGGTCTTTACCCGGGGTTTCATAGGTGCCTGCAAGGGTCTCACAGAAAGGGAAATAGAAATGCTTCCAATGGGAGCCATAACAATAACACTGGAGCTGGGAGTGCGGTTTCTGACGGATTATCTGGACGGAGACAGGTACTTCGCCACAAAGTATCCGGGTCATAATCTTGACAGGTGCAGATGCCAGTTCGCCCTGGCCCGGGACATGATGAATAAACTCGAAGAAATGAATGAAATAGTAAGGAGATGCAAATGAATTATCTTGGAATTGAACTGAATGTTAAGAACATCCCGGAGCTTGACAGGGATTTTATCCCTATGGGGCCATGGATGATTGAATATGAGAAGGAAGCCTCAAGGCCGGTGGGAATTGCCATCGAGCGCGAAGAGGGAAAGGTTACCGTTTTTGAGACAAAGCTCAGGGGAGAGGAATACGAAGAAGCTAACCTGAGATATCTGGAGAGATACATCAAATTCTGCCTCTGGACCGTTGGAGGCTGGAAGGTTACCGTATGCGGATGCGACAGAGAGGCTCTGAAGGTAAAAGAAGATTACGTCCTGGGCAGTGCCAGAGACTTCGATGTTGACTTCATGATGAACACCTACGAAAGACCTTTTGAGTTTGAAATCTGTGCTCCGGAGGATCTGCCGGAGGCAAACGACGAGGACAAGTCCGTTGGCGGGCATCTGGAGGGCTGCAGAATCGGATTCGATGCAGGGGGCTCCGACAGAAAGGTGTCCGCAGTAATTGACGGAGAGACGGTTTACTCAGAGGAAGTCGTATGGCATCCTAAACTGTCAGAGGACATTTCCTACCAGTATGAGGGAATTCTGGACTCCTTCAGAACGGCAGCTTCCAAGATGCCTCGGGTTGACGGAATAGGAGTTTCAACAGCGGGAGTGCTTATTGGAAACGCCCCTATGGTTTCTTCAATATTCCTGAAGATTGACAGAAAGGACTGGGACCAGGTTAAGACGGTATATGACAGAGCAGCTGCGGAAATCGGAGATGTACCTATCGTAGTAGCAAATGACGGGGACGTAACAGCCCTGGCAGGAGCCATGAGCATGGGAGTTGCCCCTGTAATGGGAATTGCCATGGGTACAAGCGAAGCGGGAGGATATGTTAACGGAGACAGGAATGTTCTGGGATGGTTTAACGAGCTGGCCTTCGCACCGGTGGATCTTAACGATAAATCAATGGCGGATCCATGGTCAGGTGACACCGGAGTCGGCGCCACTTATTTCTCTCAGGACAGCGTAATCAAGCTTGCCCCGGCAGCGGGAATCGCCCTTGACGAAAACCTTGCTCCGGCAGAGAAGCTGAAGGTGGTTCAGGACATTCTGGAGGGAAGAATATCAGATGGAGCACAGCCGGCTCAGGCCTGTGACGCTGCCCCTACATGTGACGGACACTGCGGCCTCAAGCTGCTTATCGGTGCCAGGAGAATATTTGAGACTATCGGAACATACCTGGCTCACACCCTTGTGCTGTACGGTCTCTTCTACGATCTGAAGCATGTGCTGATTCTCGGCAGAGTAGCTTCGGGAATAGGCGGGGAGATACTGGTGAACCAGTGCAACATGGTGCTTAAGGATGAGTACCCTGAGCTTGCTGAGAAGATAAATGTTATGCTCCCGGACGAGAAGATGCGTCGTGTGGGACAGTCTATGGCAGCTGCCAGCCTGCCTGAAATAAGAAAATAATGTGAGGTAGACAATGATATACAGAAATGCAGAAGTATTTGTAGACGGAACCTTCAGAAAATGCGATTTCTGCGTCAACAACGGCAGATTCGCCTTTGTGGGGGACGGACAGGAAAGCAGGGATGAGGACGCCAGAAACCTGGAGGGACTGAAGGTTATTCCGGGTCTTGTGGATGTTCACATTCACGGAAGCATGGGAGCGGACTTCTCCGACGGAGATTACGATGGCCTTTTGAAAATGGCCGAGCATCTGGCAGGCTGCGGAGTTACATCCTTCGCCCCTGCAGGGATGACACTTCCATACGATGTCCTTTCCAGGGCATTTGCCTGCGGCAGGAGACTCCATGATGAGATGCCTCCGGGACATTCAAGGCTCATGGGAATCCACATGGAGGGACCCTTCTTTTGCGAAAAGAAGAAGGGCGCACAGAACGGTGCTTATCTGAAGAATCCGGATTTTGAAGCCTTCAGCAGGCTTCAGGAGGACTGCGGAGGTCTTATCCGCATCGTGGATCTGGCGCCGGAGCTGGAGGGCGCCTGTGAGTTTACGAAAAAGGCAGCAGAGCTTGCAACAGTATCAATTGCCCACACCGATGCAGATTATGAGGATGCAAAGGCAGCAATTGAGGCAGGTGTAACCCACCTGACGCATCTCTACAATGCAATGCCTCCTATTCATCACAGGAAGCCGGGGGTAATCGGTGCAGGTTCCGAGGACGAAAACGTTGTTGCAGAGCTTATCTGCGACGGATACCACGTTCATCCGGGCTCCGTGAGAATGGCCTTCAAGCTCTTCCCGGGACGCATCTGTCTCATAAGCGATGCCTTGAGGTGCTGCGGAATGCCTCCGGGAAAATATGAGCTGGGTGGACAGGATGTATTTCTTGAGGAGGGACAGCCGGCCCGTCTTGAGGACGGCACCATTGCAGGCTCAGCCAGCAATGTGTACACATGCATGCTGAACGCCATTGAATACGGAATTCCTGAGGAAACGGCCATTACAGCCGCCACATTGACGCCTGCACGGGAAATAGGTGCCGAAGAGCATATAGGTTCCATCGAACCGGGAAAATATGCTGATTTCGTGATTTGCGACAATGAGCTTAAGCCTCTTGAAATATATGTGGGAGGAGAGAGAATATGAGATACGACATTCGTGACATAAAACTGGCTCCCTACGGACACACCAAGATAGAATGGGTAAAAAACAACATGCCTCTTCTCAGGGATTTTGAAGAGGAGTTTTCAAGAACGAAACCCTTTGAGGGTGTCAGAATATCTCTGTCAATACATCTTGAGCCCAAGACAGCGTATCTCTGCAAGGTGCTGGCAGCAGGGGGCGCGCAGCTTCATGCTACAGGCAGCAACAACCTGAGCACCCAGGATGATGTGTGCGCAGCTCTTGTGGAGGACGGCATTTCCGTTTTCGCATATCACGGTGCCACTGAGGAGGAGTACAATCGCCACATAGAAATGTGTCTCGAGCACAAGCCGAACATCGTAATCGATGACGGAGGGGATCTGGTGGGGCTCCTTCACGGCAGCAGACCTGATCTGGCTGAGGATGTCTGGGGAGGCTGTGAGGAAACCACCACGGGCATTCTTCGGCTGAAGGCGATGGCAGGACAGGGGGTTCTGAAGTTTCCCATGCTGGCTGTCAACGATGCCGACTGCAAGCATCTCTTTGATAACCGTTACGGAACGGGACAGAGCGTCTGGGACAGCATCATGAGAAACACCAACCTCATTGTTGCAGGCAAAACCGTAGTTGTTGTAGGCTACGGCTGGTGCAGCAGAGGTATTGCCATGAGAGCCTCGGCTCTTGGCGCACGGGTTATTGTTACAGAAATCAACCCTGTAAAGGCGATGGAAGCTAAAATGGATGGCTACGATGTGATGACAATGGCCAAGGCGGCACCTCTTGGTGACATGTTCATATCAGCTACAGGCTGCAAGCATACCATTACACTTGAGCACATGCTTACCATGAAGGACAGAGCGATTCTTGCCAATGCGGGACATTTCAATGTTGAGATAGACATGGCCGCCCTTGAGGAGGCTGCTGTAAGCAGCAGTGAAACAAGGAAGAACATCACGGGATACGTGCTTCCTAACGGCAGAATGGTTAATGTAATCGGAGAGGGCAAGCTGGTTAACATTGCAGCGGGAGACGGACATCCTGCGGAGATTATGGATCTGTCCTTCGCGGTTCAGATTCTCAGCGCCATGCATGTTCTGCAGAATCATGTTGAGTCCGGCGGAGAAGGTGCCGGAGGCAAATCCAGGCTCCCTGATGATGTGATTGATGTTTCATCGGAAATAGACGATGTGATTGCCAGACGCAAGCTTGCCGCCTGGGGAATTGAAATCGACAGGCTGACACCTGAGCAGGAAGCCTATCTGAACAGCTGGAAATAGTGGCCTGATTTGAAACAATGAGAATAATAAGAAAAATGCTTCAACAAAATCGAAAAAATGTTGAAGCATTTTTTAGTTTCCTGATTTTTTTACAACAATTGGTAAAATATGGGTGCAAAACCATAGGCTGCGGAGGCCATGTTTGAAGCAATCTTAAGCTACAGCCTCTTATCCGATCAGCTGGCTGATACGGCTGCGAACCTTGTCTTCGCCGAGAATCTGCTGGATGGACCAAACATCCGGTGACTGGCTTCTTCCCATTACTGCGATTCTGATTACTGTGCTTACGTGGGCAACTGAGCCTTTGTATTCCTCAGGGTGTTTCTTGTAGTCCTTCGGTTTCACGGCATAGCCCAGATCTGCGGTGATTGTTCTGATCTTTTCAAACCAGGCTGACTGATCGTCACTGTGGTCGTATGTATCGAGATATCTGCTCAGAATCTCCTTGGCATCCTCATCGCTGACCTGCTCAGGAACACGCTCCTGAATTACGAAATAATCGTCGTAGAAGTAGCTGATGAAGTCCCAGATCTGGCTTGCGTATATGAGGTCCTTTCTTGGTTTTGCCTCATCTCTGCCGAGGTCGAGAATTCTGGTGAGGTAATCTCGGTCCTCCAGAAGAGGAGCAATCTGCGGCTTGAATTCCTTCGCCCAGCCCAGTATGAAGTCTGCCAGCTCATCTGCAGGAATTTTCAGAAGAACATCCTTTGATATGTCGTTGAGCTTGTTCAGATCGAAGAGGGCTCCTGCACTGCTCATCTTTTCTGTTGTGAAATCGAACTCATCTATATCCGCGTTAGGATTTGCCATTCTCCATTCCTCGAAGTTTGAGTTGAGAATTGTGAGAAGGTATTCCTTCACTGCCTGTGGATGGTAACCCTGCTTTCTGTAGTAGTCAAGGCTCAGTTCGGGATCCTTTCTCTTGCTGAGTTTGCGCTTGTTTCCTGTTTCCTCGTCAACCTTCATCAGCACTGCAGTATGGCAGTAAACAGGCATTTCGAAGCCCAGCTTGGTGAAGAGCTCCACGTGAATAGGCAGGGACATGAGCCATTCCTCACCACGTACAACATGGGTGGTGCCCATGAGGTGATCGTCAATTACATGGGCGAAGTGATATGTAGGGATACCGTTTGCCTTGAGAATGATGGTATCCTGGTTGTTTCCGGGCATGGATACTTCACCGCGAACAGCATCCATGATTTTGAAGTAGCTTGTGTCTCCGTCGGATTTAAGTCTTACTACATAAGGCTTGCCGGCGCTGATATTCGCCTCAATCTCTTCATAGGTGAGATTACGGTTCTTTTCTGCGTATTTGCCGTAGATACCGGTGGTTTCCTTGGCGGCTTCCTGCTGAGCTCTGATATCTGCTATTTCCTCCTCTGACAGGAAGCATGGATATGCCTTGCCTTCACTCACAAGCTTCTTGGCAAAGGTCTGATATATGGGACCTCTCTTTGACTGGAAGTAAGGACCGTAGCTTCCGCTTTCGGCAGTTCCGTACTCCTGACCCGGTGCCGGGAGGGCTGCGCCCTCGTCAAAGGTTATTCCGAAGAATTTCAGTGAGTTTATTATTGTCTCAACGGCGCCCTCAACGAAGCGCTTGTCGTCTGTATCCTCGATTCTAAGGTAGAATGTTCCGGGATTTCCTGCCTTTGCACCCCGGTGGGCAAGGCGCTCATCAACAAAGGCACCGTACAGGTTGCCCAGATGAATGAAGCCGGTAGGGGAAGGTCCCAGCCTTGTGATAACCCGGTCTTCTCCCCGGGCAGGGTAGAGGGCCTCGTAGTCCTCCGGAGTCTTATCTATGTTTGGAAACAGAAGTTCCGCCAGCTTGTTGTAGTCCATCATTTTTTCCTTTCATGGGTTTATATTCTTTTTTGCTGCAAAGGCAGCCGATCCAGATTGAATTATAACATAAAAAAGCCGGGAATGACACTGCAGGTGAGGGGAGGACGGTGTCAAGTTGTTGTGGAGTTTTTAAGTTGACAGAGCTCAACTCAAAATGTTTCCACTTAATATGCCATGGTCTGTGCCATACCTTTTCAGCAGAACCTGCGTCCCCGAATTCACACCCATGACTGCACGCTCCACTTCAAATATGCTCCAATCTATTGCCCCTTTGGTATTCTCTTTTATGAATCTGTCTGCATATTCACAATAACGCTCCACTTGCTTTTCTTTTCAATCGTTTCCGGTCAGTTTTCCACCATTGATGTTATATACTTTCAGTTTGCTTAGTTTCCCTAATCCTACCTTGCTCCAGCCCATTGGATTCCTTCTGAAGCTCTCTGATAACACATGACTTACTTGGCCTTCCGTACAGCTTCCCGGTATGTCGAGTATGATCAGATTTCTGATATGTTCCCAGTTGCCAAAGAGATACTTCCCGAATTTTAATATTTCCACATTCTCTTTTGCCAGCTCCTGAATTAATCTGTCAGCTCTTTTACGGTCATCTTTTGCCAATGCATTTACTATTGCAACTTTAACACTGCGCTTCGGGAACTTCCGAGAACTTGCTTTCAGTTCCTTAAAGAAATGGTATCCATCCATAACGTGAACGACATTTGAGAATGATTCAAGGCCGCTATTTATCCATTTTCCTCCATCTGCGTGTATGTATATATGCTCTATCTGTTCAACATCATAGGCCTTGGCAATATATCCTTCCACGCTTTCCCACAGCAGCTTCGAAGACTGATTTTCATCTACAAAATGCATTGGCTCAACAGTCCTGTTGCCCTGATTCCAACGTGTCTTGTCCCTTCTATTACTGTGACCAGCGGTACTATTTGATTCTGTTTGCCTCTCTTCTTTCCGGGCTTCTGCATGTGCACGTGGTCTTCATCAGCATAAACATGAAGTTCCTTTACCGGTTTGTTCTATGTTTCCGGCTGTTTCTCCGGAATATTTGCTTTGACAATATGGTTATGTACAGACTGTCTGCTTACGGCCCCTCCGGTAACGATGTCTGCACTTTTTGCAAATGATACTTCTGTTGCTCTGTTAAGAAGCTGCGCTGTCACTTCATCCCCAATTCGTTCATATGTTCCTAGATTCTGAGCCGGAGGTTAAAATCCGCTGTCATCCCGCAAGGGACTCGCCCTTTACTGCATGAATGAGCAATGCTACAATGCCGCTCATTGACGGAGAAAACTCCATCTGTTTCTGAGTTCCTCGCCGTATGTGAGGCTTATTCAGCATTGCTCAGAAGCGCTGTCAAGGGTGGCAGCACCTCTTGAAACCATCATAATTTACTTTTCAAGGTTCGTTTGGAGCCTTTTCTCTTTGCTCCGTTTTTTCATAGCCTACTTGACGCTACCAAATGTGTATTTACATCTTCAAGATGCATACATTCATTTTAAGGATTTATATATGCGGTATCCAGCTGCAGGCGATAGTGGATAAGCACATAAAAAGAGAGGAGCTTTTTGAACTGCCCCTCTCTTTCTATCAAACTTTCCTTGACTACTCCTCATCGCTGTAATTGACAATAATCTAAATAATCATAACTAAACCCTAAAATATTGCGCTGCAGTAACGAGCTGGAGACAGATGCACCTTCGATTCGTACACCTTTCCGCCACTTTCAATCACCACCAGGTAATCGTCTGCCGGAAGCCA
>JALFKB010000093.1 GCA_022775805.1 Clostridiales bacterium | reverse complement strand
GCTGAAAATAACAGGTGCGATTCATTGATTTACAGCGTTGATAATGTTATAATAAATGCACTAGACTTTTTTGGCAGAAATTCGTTACGAAAGCTGGAAAATACAGCTCTGAACGGGGAAACAGGCAGGAAGCTGCAGCAGCTCATAAGAGATTACGCGGCATATCACCTGGATGCCTCGAACATAAAAAGTGAAAGCATGATTTAAATGCTTAAACTAAAGAGAAAGGGAGGACAAAAAATGGAAATCACACTGGAAAAGATTGAACTGGTGAAAGACAGAACCGGTGTAACCTATGCGGAAGCTAAGAAAGCTCTCGAAGAAGCTGACGGCAGTGTTGTAGATGCAATCATCGCCATTGAAGAGACCATTAATGCAGGCAATAAGGGGAGAGCCTTTGGAGAAAAGGGCGAGGCGCTTTTCGCTAGTTTAAAGAATCTTGTGAAGAAAGGAAACGTTGCCAAGATTCAGGTTAAAAGAGAAGGAGATACAGTTCTCAACATACCTGTAAATGTGGGAATCGTGGGAGTATGCATTGCTCCTCTGGCATCAGTTGTTGCCATGGTTGCAGCCTTTGGATTCAAATGCGTTATCGAGGTTGTGAAGACTGACGGAACGATTATCGATGTAAGCGACGCTGTATCGGAGAAGGTTGCCGCTGCTGCAGAATTCGGTTCAGACAAGTTTGAGGATCTGAAGGACAAGAGCAGGGAATTCTATGACAAGGCCAAGGAGAGCGACCTGGCAGGCAAGGCTAAGGACGCTGCTGCAGACATTAAGGAAAAGGCTGAGGATCTGGCTGAGGACATTAAGGAAAAGGTAAAGAGAGATTCCGGAGATGATGAGCCGGAAGCCTGGGAAGCCGATGAAGATGAAGCAGTGGAAGATGCTGAAATAGTAGAAGAAGCAGCTGAAACAGCTGAAGAAGAAGTAGTTGAAGAAGCGGCAGAGGATGCCGAAAAAAAGGAAGAAACGGATAAGGAATAATAATGACAACAGAAATAACAGTGACAATGGAGCAGATAACAGCTCTCGCCAAGAACAGAGGATTCATTTTTCCGGGAAGTGAAATATACGGCGGACTGGCAAATACCTGGGATTACGGTCCCCTGGGTGTAGAGCTGAAGAACAACATCAAGGATGCATGGAGAAGAAAGTTCGTTCAGGAATCAAAATACAATGTGGGTCTGGATGCGGCAATTCTGATGAACCCGGAAACATGGGTGGCATCGGGACACGTTGGGGGATTCTCGGATCCGCTGATTGACTGCAAAGCATGCAAGGCCAGATTCAGAGCCGACCACCTCATCGAAGGGTACATGAAGGAAAACGGTATCGAAGGTGTTCAGGTGGACGGATGGTCAAATGACAAGCTGGAGGAATACATCGCCGAAAAGGGTATCCTTTGTCCTGAGTGCGGCAAGAAGGATTTCACAGGAATCAGACAGTTTAACCTGATGTTCAAGACATTCCAGGGTGTAACTGAGGATTCAAAGTCCGAAATATATCTGAGACCTGAAACGGCACAGGGCATTTTCGTAAACTTCAAGAGCGTTCAGAGAACAGCCAGAAAAAAGATTCCTTTCGGAATCGCTCAGGTTGGGAAGTCATTCAGAAACGAAATTACTCCGGGCAACTTTATCTTCAGAACAAGGGAGTTCGAGCAGATGGAGCTTGAGTTCTTCTGCAAACCGGGAACTGAACTTGAGTGGTTTGAATACTGGAAGGAATACTGTGCAAACTTCCTGAAATCCCTGGGAATCAAGGAAGAGCACATCAAGCTCAGAGACCACGATCCTGAGGAGCTGTCTCACTACAGCAATGCCACAACGGACATCGAGTATCTCTTCCCGTTTGGATGGGGAGAACTCTGGGGAGTAGCCTCAAGAACAGACTTTGACCTTAGTGCACATCAGAATCATTCCGGTCAGGATATGACTTATCTCGACCCTGAGACTAACGAAAAGTATGTGCCGTACTGTATAGAACCTTCCGTTGGTGTTGAGAGAATGCTGCTGGCATTCCTCGTTGATGCCTATGACGAAGAAGTGCTTACAGACGACAAGGGCAAGGAGGATATCCGTAAGGTTCTGAGACTTCATCCGGCTCTCGCTCCGTTCAAAGCTGCAGTTCTGCCTCTTTCAAAGAAGCTGGCGGATGTTGCTGAACCGATTTACGAAGAGCTTTCGAAATACTTTAACGTTGACTACGATGCAGCAGGTTCAATAGGCAAGAGATACAGAAGAGAGGACGAGATTGGAACTCCGTTCAGCATCTGCGTTGACTTCGATACTGCTGAGGACGGATGTGTTACTGTAAGAGACCGTGACACCATGGAACAGGTTAGAATCCCTGTTTCACAGGTTCGTGGATACATTGAAGAAAGACTGTTATTCTAATAATCGTGCTGATTTGTTGTGGATAATGGATTAAAATGTGCGTATAAAGTTTATATAAAGTTTATATAATAATAAATAAGGAGAAATAAGAAATGGCAAAATTCGTTTATTCCTTTAATGAAGGATCAAAGGACATGAGAGATCTTCTGGGTGGCAAGGGCGCCAACCTGGCTGAAATGACAAAGATCGGTCTGCCTGTTCCTTTCGGTTTCACTGTTACAACAGAGGCCTGCACAAGATACTATGAAGAGGGCCAGACAATTGGACAGGATATTGTTGATGATATCTATGTGAAACTGTCAGATCTGGAGAATGTTTCCGGAAAGAAATTCGGCGACAGCGCCAATCCGCTTCTGGTATCAGTTCGTTCAGGTGCCAAGATTTCAATGCCGGGCATGATGGATACAATTCTCAACCTGGGTCTTAATGATGAATCTGTTGAGGGCCTTGCAGCTCTTACTGAAAACCCAAGATTCGCATATGACTCATACAGAAGATTCATGCAGATGTTCGGAGATGTTGTTATGGGCATCAGCAAGTCAAAGTATGATGAAATTTTTGACGGTCAGAAGGCAAAGAAGGGCGTTCAGTTTGACACAGAACTGGATGTTGAGGATCTGAAGGAGATCATCGCCGGATACAAGGCTCTGTACAAGGCTGAAATCGGAACAGAATTCCCGCAGGATCCTAAGGAACAGCTTATGGAGGCAATCAAGGCTGTATTCAGATCATGGAATACCGAAAGAGCTATTCTTTACAGACAGATTAATGAAATTCCGGATGATATCGGAACAGCAGTAAACGTTCAGTCAATGGTATTCGGAAACATGGGAGACACCTCCGGAACAGGCGTTGCATTCACAAGATCACCTGTTAACGGAGAAAAGGCAATCTTCGGAGAATTCCTGGTTAACGCCCAGGGCGAAGACGTAGTAGCCGGAATCAGAACTCCTCAGCCGATTGCTGAAATGGCAGAAGCATTCCCTCAGGTATACGATGATTTTGTAAAAATCGCCAATACCCTTGAGGAACACTACAAAGACATGCAGGACATGGAGTTTACAGTTGAAAGAGGCAAGCTCTTCATGCTCCAGACAAGAAACGGCAAGAGAACTGCTCCGTCAGCAGTAAAGATTGCAGTTGACATGGTTGAAGAGGGACTCATCAGCAAGGAAGAAGCTGTAATGAGAATTGAACCTTCACAGATTGACCAGCTTCTGCACCCTATGTTCGACGCTGAAGAGCTGAAGACTGCAGAGAAGCTGACAAAGGGTCTGCCTGCATCACCCGGTGCTGCCTGCGGACAGATTTACTTCAACGCTGCAGATGCAGTTGCAGCAGTTGCCAACGGACACAAGGCAATTCTGGTAAGACTTGAAACATCACCTGAAGACCTGGCAGGAATGGTTGCTGCAGAGGGTATCCTCACAGCAAGAGGCGGCATGACATCACATGCAGCAGTAGTTGCCAGAGGAATGGGTAAGTGCTGCGTATCAGGATGTACCGAAATCAAGGTTAATGAAGCAGCCAAGACTCTGGGAATCGGTTCACTGGAATTCAAGGAAGGCGACTTTATTTCACTGGACGGTTCAGCCGGTGAGGTAATAAAGGGCGAAATCAAGACTGTTCCACCTGAACTGTCAGGAGACTTCGGAACAATCATGAGCTGGGCTGATGAAATCAGAACTCTGAAGGTTAGAACAAATGCCGACAACCCTAGAGATGCTCACCAGGCTGTTGAGTTTGGTGCTCAGGGTATCGGTCTGTGCAGAACAGAGCACATGTTCTTCGAGGAGGAAAGAATTCCTGCAATCAGAAGAATGATCATGTCTGATACAGTTGAAGAGAGAAGAGAAGCACTCAGCTTCCTGCTGCCTTATCAGAAGAGCGACTTCAAGGGCATCTACGAGGAAATGGGTGAGAGACCTGTTACAATCAGACTTCTTGACCCGCCTCTCCACGAGTTCATTCCGCACACTGACGAAGAGCTTCACGAACTGGCTAACCAGATCGGCAAGCCGTACGAAAAGCTGGCAAAGAAGGCTGAAGAGCTTCACGAGTTCAACCCTATGCTTGGTCACCGCGGATGCAGACTGGCTGTAACATATCCTGAAATCGCAGAAATGCAGGCTGAGGCAATCATCACAGCCGCCATTGAAGTGAGAAAAGAAAAGGGCTTTGACATTGTTCCTGAAATCATGATTCCGCTTGTAGGAAGCAAGCTGGAGCTGGCTGATGTTAAGAAGACTGTTGTTGAGACAATCGACAGAGTATTTGAGAGAGAAGGAGTAAGCTTCCAGTACCTGGTAGGTACCATGATTGAGATTCCAAGAGCTGCGTTAACAGCTGATGAAATCGCAGAAGAGGCTGAATTCTTCTCATTCGGAACAAACGACCTGACTCAGATGGGCTTCGGTTTCTCAAGAGATGACACAGGCAATATCATCAAGGAATACAGAGACAAGGGTATCTTCGAAGACGATCCGTTCGCAAGCCTTGACCAGACAGGTATCGGCAAGCTGGTTCAGATGGCTGTAGAGCTTGGTAAGAAGACAAGACCTAGCATTCATCTGGGAATCTGCGGCGAACACGGCGGAGATCCTAAGTCAATCGACTTCTGCCACAGAGTAGGTCTGCAGTACGTTTCATGCTCACCGTTCAGAGTACCTATCGCACGTCTGGCAGCAGC
>JALFKB010000066.1 GCA_022775805.1 Clostridiales bacterium | reverse complement strand
CTGCTGCAGCTTCCTGCCTGTTTCCCCGTTCAGAGCTGTATTTTCCAGCTTTCGTAACGAATTTCTGCCAAAAAAGTCTAGTGCATTTATTATAACATTATCAACGCTGTAAATCAATGAATCGCACCTGTTATTTTCAGCCTCCGTCGGCTTCTCCAGTTCTTTTTTGCAACAGTCGCACAGCAGACCCCCTTCGGCGATTCCGAACCAGTGTCCCTCAGCCGGCCTGCCGCAGGAAGCACACCTGTCAAGTACAGGCGCCACACCCATGTACCCCAGTAGTCTGGTCTGGTACGCCAGCACCGGAGTTCCAATTCCCCGGTTCCTTTTTTCCAGGATTTCAAACAGCTCCAGCAGCAAATCAAAAAGACCCGGTGCAGGCACCTCCTCCTCCAACACCTTGCCTGTGAATTCAAGCACATATGAGCCATAGAGATACTTGTCGATGTTCTCACCTATGGAGTAAAAGCTTTTTACCACCTCTGCGGAATCTATGTTGTAGCCGCTTCGCCCCCTGTGGAGGATGTACCTTCCGAAGGTGAAATGCTGAAGAGCCAGACTGCTCTTTGTCTTTCCTCTCTCCCCCAGGCTCGTGCCTGCGCTGATTTTGCCGTACTCTCTGGTGAAGAGCTGAATCATCCTGCGATTGTATGAAGTTTTGGTTTCTCTGAGGACAATGCCCTCCACATCGGTTTTCATTTACTATCGTATCTTTTTAATCCCTGTATCCGAAGTTTGTCAGGGCAATATTGCTGTCACGCCAGTTTTCCTTCACCTTGACCCAGGTTTCCAGGAATACCTTCGTTCCCAGAAGAGCCTCGATTTCCTCCCTGGCGCTCTTGCCTATTCCCTTCAGCTTTCTGCCGCCTTTGCCTATGATCATTCCCTTGTGGGATTTTTTCTCACAGTAGATAACGGCACCTATTCTGGTGAGTCGGTCCTCCTCAACGTATTGCTCTATCTCCACAGCAACTCCATGGGGCACCTCGTCCTCCAGATACATCAGCACCTTTTCTCTTATTATCTCGCTTACGATGAACCTTGCCGGGTGTTCTGTAACTATATCGTCCGGGAAGTACATCGGTCCCTCCTCCATGAATCCCGAAGCCGCTTCAATAACGTCCTCCACATGGATTCCCTCAAGAGCCGAGGTGCCCAGTATTTTATCGAACATCTCCAGCTCCTCGTATTCCCTGTAAGTCTTCGCAAATTCCTCCGGCCCCATCCTGTCAATCTTGTTGATAACGAGGATTTTCGGAGTGTCTATCTCCCTGAGAAGCTCCACAATGTATTTGTCTCCCGGTCCCCTGCTGAGGGCCTCATCCACGATAAAGATTATCGCATCCACCTCGCCGAAGGTGCTGATTGCGGCATCTGTCATGAATTCGCCCAGCTTGTTTCTTGGCTTGTGTATTCCCGGAGTATCGATAAACACCATCTGAATATCCTCCTCCCCGGGAGCCTGACCGTATCTTGTGAAAATGCCCCTGATGGTATTTCTCGTTGTCTGGGGCTTTTCCGTTGTTATAGCTATCTTTTCTCCCAGAATCGCATTGAGAAGCGTGGACTTGCCCACGTTCGGTCTTCCTACGATTCCCACAAATCCTGATTTCATTCCTGCTCCTGTCTGGAAATGCCTAGGCTTTCCATTATTTCCTCTTCCCTTGCTCTCATTTTTCTTCTGTCCTCATCCTCCTCATGGTCGTAGCCGAGAAGGTGAAGAACGCTGTGTGTAAACAGATACACGGTTTCTCTCTCCTCCGAGTGACCGAACTCCTCTGCCTGTTCCCGGATTTTGTCCATGCATATCACAACATCACCCAGGGGAACATCCCCGCCGGTTAGCCTTTGCATTTCCTCCATCTCCTCCGTGGAATCAAACATTGGAAATGACAGCACATCCGTGGGTCTGTCCACCCCCCTGTACTCCCTATTCATCCGGTGAATCTCCTCAAGTGAAACAAAAGAAAGGCTGATTTCCACATCCATGTCAATGCATGCGGAAGCGGCCTTTCTAAGAGTATTCATGAGCTGTGTGCTGATTGCCTTCTCATCATTAACAATAATGCTTACGTTCATTCTGTCTCCCTTAATCCTCATCTGCCGGAGGATGAGCCTTGTAATAGCGATCATATGCGCTGATAACCTTCTTCACCAGCTGATGTCTCACAACATCCACATCCTTCAGAAGGCAGAAGCCGATTTCATCCACATTTTTCAGAACCTTCCGGGCCTCGATGAGACCGGAGCGTTTACCCCGTGGCAGGTCAATCTGGGTGATATCCCCGGTGACAACCACCTTGGAGCCGAAGCCCATTCTCGTAAGGAACATCTTCATCTGCTCCGGAGTGGTGTTCTGGGCTTCGTCAAGGATAATGAAGGAGTTGTCCAGGGTTCTTCCTCGCATGTAGGCCAGAGGAACCACCTCAATAACCTCCTTCTCCTTGAGACGCACCGCACTCTCCCTTCCCAGTACATCGTAGAGGGCGTCGTACAAAGGCCTCAGGTACGGGTCCACCTTTTCCTGAAGATCCCCGGGAAGGAAGCCCAGCCTTTCCCCGGCCTCCACGGCAGGTCTCGCCAGGATTATCTTCTGAACCTCCTTGTTCTTGAGGGCGTTTACCGCCATGGCCACGGCAATATAGGTCTTGCCCGTTCCCGCAGGTCCGATTCCGAAAACTATATCCCTGCGTCTTATGGTCTCCACATATCCCTTCTGACCGATGGTCTTCGGTCTGAGAGGCTTCCCCTCATGGGTGAAGCAGATGATGTCTCTGTTCAGACTTCCTCCCTCCGTCTCCCGGCTGTAGGAAACTCCTCTGCTGCTCAAATCGGTGATGTATCCCACCTTCTGTTCGTCCAGCTCCTCCCCGCGGCTCAGGGTGTTTATCATTTCCCTGATAATTGCCTCCGCCTGAGGGGCATTGTCTCCCTTGAGAATCAGATTGCTGTCCCTTTGAATAATGTCAACACCCAGCTTTTCTTCAATGTTTTTCAGATTGTGATCCATTCCTCCGAAGAGCTCGTTTCTGTCGATGGCATCATCAAGGGTCACGGTTATCATTTTAGTATTTTCGTTTCTGTTCATGTCTGTATTATAACTCTATTTATCTCAAATGTCTTCTAATAACGGCCTCTGCCGCCTTAATTCCCTCAACGGCGGCGGACATTATTCCTCCGGCATATCCCGGGCCTTCACCTGCCGGAATAACGCCGCGAACTGACGTCTCCATGTTCTCGTCTCTTACCACCCTGAGAGGGGATGAGCTTCTCGTCTCCACTCCGGTGAGGAGAGCATCCTCCCTGTCGAAGCCCTCCAGCTTTCTGCCCAGGAAGGGCATTGCCTCACAAATGGATTCCCATGCAAAGGCAGGAAGACTTTTTCTTACAGAATCCTCAGTATTATCCCTGAAGCTGCCCCAGTTTGTTTTCGCCATTCCCGAGTGGGTTCTGTTCTCCCAGGCAAGCTTCTCGTATTTCATCTGAAAGTCGATTCCCGCAAGGGGGCTTTCGGGTCTTAAGGAAACGGCTGAGAAATCCTCCGGCCTCACATCCACAAGGAGTGCTGCGTTGGCAGTGTCGCTGTCTCTGGCGGCGTTGCTCATTCCGTTGGTTACCGATGTGCCGCCCTCGGTTGAGGCGTTTACCACATATCCTCCCGGACACATGCAGAAGGTGTATACTCCTCTTCCCGACTCACATCTGTGATTGAGCTTGTAATCTGCAGGGCCAAGTATTGCCGCAAGCTTGTCGTCACCGTACCTCGCCCTGTTTATCATCTCCTGGGGATGCTCAATGCGCACACCTATGGAGAAGGGCTTCTGCTTCATTTCGAAGCCCAGCCTGTCAAGCATCTCGAAGGTATCCCTGGCGCTGTGGCCCACAGCAAGTATCAGACTTTCGGTTTCCAGTGTTTCCCCTGATGAGGTTACCACTGCCTTGAGACTTCCATCTCTTATTACAAGTTCATCCAGCCTGGTGGAGAATCTCACTTCTCCCCCCAGCTCCTGAATCCTCCTGCGGAGATTGACAACAACCTCCCTCAGTCTGTCCGTTCCGATATGGGGACGGGCTTTATACAGAATTTCTTCGGAAGCTCCTGCCTCCACGAAGCTTTCCAACACCTTTCTTATGCGGGGATCCCTGATTCCCGTTGTGAGCTTGCCGTCTGAGAATGTCCCAGCGCCGCCCTCACCGAACTGGACGTTTGATTCCGGATCCGGTGGCAGCTTTCCCCGGGATTCCCAGAATCCCTCCACATCTTTCACCCTTTCGGAAACAGCCTTGCCCCTTTCCAGTACAATGGGTTTCATTCCTGCCTCCGCCAGAACAAGGGCTGCGAATATTCCGCATGGTCCGAAGCCTGCAATAACAGGCCTGAAGGCTGCAGCCTCCACCTTGCCCGGGCCGATATACTCATTCACCCTGGGCGGATTAAGGGCAAGCTTCTTCCCGCAATCGAAGTCCACAGAATACACAAGCCGCACATCAGGTTTTTTCCTGGCATCAACGGATTCCCTCACTATGGTGATATTTGCCGGCTTCTTTATTCTGTACCGGGATGACAATCTGTCGGATATTGCCCTGATAAGCTTCCCGGAGTCTATCCCTCCTCCCCCGGACGCAACATCAGCCGGTCTGATTTTTATTCCTTCTGCTCTGTATCTCATCTGTATCTCTACTGTATCTTGTATCTCTACTTCCGCGACTTCACCGCCTGCCGCTTCATCAGCTACCGCTTTATCAGCGAAGTCTCCGCTGCCTTTGCAGCTTTAATTCCTGTTTCCCATGCGTTCTGCAGGTTGAAGCCTCCGCAAGGTCCCTGGACATCAATTATTTCCCCTGCGAAGTACAGCCCCGGAACAAGGCGTGACTCCATGGTATCCATGTCTATTTCCTCCAGGGAAATGCCTCCTGCGGTTGCCTGGGCATCCCTCCAGCCTTTGACTCCCGTTACCCCGAGCCTCCAGTCCTTCAGCTCTTCAGGGGAAATCATGTCCGCCATTTCCCTGGTGACTATGCCGAAGGAGCTCTTCCTGCTATCCAGCTCCCCCTGTGAAAAATCAGGCGCCAGGTCAATTGAAAGGGTATATCTTTTCATTGCTTCTGCAGGATTTTCTCCCTCCTCTGCTCCCATGAAGCAGGTGAGATTGAACACGCATATTCCCGAAATACCGTCCTCTGTAAACTGTATTTCTCCGGCTTCCCCGGCGATGGCTTCACCATCCTTGAGAAGGGTCACACAGCCCTTTGCCCGTATTCCCTTTATGGCCTGAAAATCAGCTCCGGTGCACCGGATTCCCGCCAGAATCGGATAAACCCGGGTTACTCTGTGCCCCAGGCTTCTGGCCATGGAGTATCCGTCTCCGGTTGTGCCGAACATGGGTCCGGATTTGCCTCCTGCTGCCAGAATCACTCTGCGGGCAGAGATTATCTTTGCTTCCTGTGATGAGTCTGATGCTTCTATCCTGAAGCCCGGCTCTTCCTCCGGGTTTTTCCGGGTCGGGATGATTTCCCTGACAATTTCCCCGCATCTGATGCTGACATTGTCTCCCAGCTCATCCAGAAGAGCACTTACCACATCCGAAGCTCTGTTTGAATATGGATAGTATCTTCCCTCCTCATCGCAGCAGGTTTCAATGCCCAGCCTCCTGAAGAAGCCAAGGGTTTCATCCTTACCGGGGCATGCCTCATTTGTCAGATTGCACCGCCCTCCGCCGGTTGCAGCCAGCTTCCGTCCCGGCCGTGAGTTCTTCTCCAGGATGCATATTTTCAGTTCTTTATTAAAAGAAGCAGCCGCAGCAAGACCTGCTGCGCCGCCTCCTATTATACATACATCGTATTTCATTTTTTCTCTTCTCTGATTTCGGCTATTGCAGCTTCAGCCTCTTCCCTGGATATGCCGATGCTGGAGGTTGCCGCAGCCTCGATGAATTCCTGTTCGGTTTCCATCTTTCTCTTCTCGATTACTCTTTCCTGAATATCAACTGTGCTCTCGGAATCCTCGTCTTCGATTCTAACTGCATTTCTCTGCTTCTTGTATATTTTAACGTCCTCTTTAATCTTGTGAGGCATGTTGAAGCCCAGCTCAATGGAGTTGATACCCTGAATCAGCATGAAGAATCCCAGTATTGGTATTATCGATACATAAGTTACAAACGGATTGATGAATCCCAGAAGTCCCATTACCACAGTAATGACTCCCGTTATCAGGGCCGCCTTGAAATTTCCGGGCTTTCTCTGTCTGTCGATTCTCGACGCCGCCTCAAGTCTCAAAAGTCCCGACACGAGAACCCACATTCCGAACACCATCGGAATCGCCATGTCAACCGTAAGCTGGTTGAAAAGCACAAGTATTCCCAGCAGCAGAGTCAGCAGCGCATCGATGAGTATCCAGCCGTTGTTGTCTCCCTTGCCGTGGGGCGTTCTGCCTATAACGTATGCCAATACATGGATAATGCCGCAAAGAGCCATAACCGTTCCTATTACAAAGGCCATGGTCATGAATGTCTGTCCCGGGTTGATGAAACAGAATGCTCCCGCTGCAATCATTATTATTCCGCTTACTATTGTTAATCCCTTCATATTTTAATCTCCTGCCGAAGGCCCGGTCTACCAGATGTCATCGAATTCCGCCGTCTGGAATCCCCGGCTCTCCCCTTCGCTTTCCTCCTTTTTTCCTGTAATCTCAATAAGTACGAAAACTGCCAGCAATGCGATGACAATTTTCCTCAGTTTAGCGTTCAGATTTTTGATCATCCTACTCCTTTCCAATGTAAATCACAGGTGACATTGTAACACAATTATCTGCCCTTGCCCAGCACATTAACGAGTTTGTAAAGCTCCATATCAAACTCCGGCTTCACCTCAAGAGCCTCCCTGAGATCCATTGAAACTATTTCTCCTGCCTGAAGCCCAATGGCTCTGCTGTGGGAATCGTTATACAGCAGCTCTACTGCCTTTGCAGCTGTGAGACTTGCCAGCCTCCTGTCTGCCAGGCTTGGACTTCCACCCCTCTGAATATATCCCGGCACAACGGTTCTGGCCTCTCTGCCGGTCATGGTTTCAAGTGTCTCTGCCAGTTCATCCGGATTGAAAGCTGCACCCTCTGCCATGACAATCAGGCTGTGAGCCTTGCCGGAGGCCTGTCCCTGGAGCACTCTTCTGCATATTTCGTGGACATCAATCTCAACCTCAGGCACCAGCACCACATCGGCGCCTCCTGCCAGCCCGGCGTGAAGCGCCAGATCTCCGCAGTGTCGTCCCATTACCTCCACTATTGTGGTTCTCTCATGGGAGGAGGATGTGTCCCGAATGTTTGAAATGAGGCCAAGCACGGTGTTTACCGCAGTATCAAAGCCTATGGTGTAATCCGTGTAGGCCAGGTCGTTGTCAATTGTTCCCGGAACACCCATTACCGTAATGCCCTGCTTCGCAAGCTCAAGCCCCCCGTGGAAGGAGCCGTCGCCGCCTACTACTATCAATCCCTCTATTCCAAAGGTGCGAAGCATCTCCGCTCCGTGGTGAATCCACCTTTCCTCCATGAAACGGCTGCTTCTGGCGGTTCTCAGTATCGTGCCGCCCCTCTGGAGAATATCTCCCACCGAGGACCATTCCATTTTAGCGATTTCACCCTCCAGAAGACCTTCATACCCTCTCTGGATTCCATAAACCTCCATTCCCGCGTCGATTCCGCATCTGACAGCCGCTCTGACGGCGGCGTTCATCCCCGGCGCATCTCCGCCGCTTGTGAGTATTCCTATCTTCTTCATAGTAACCTTCTTTCTTTAGGGACAGTTCCCCGGGCAGTTTACTGCTTGTAATTGCCCTGCCCCACAATCTCTGTTATCTCTGCTGCAAAAGCCTCTCCGGGCTCTACCCAAAGCTCCCTTCCGGTTCTCCGGCTTCCGCCCTGAGGATAGTATATGATAGCCTGATGCTTTCCCGGATACTTCTTCATTATCCGGGTTATCTTATCAAGAATTAAGCTGTTCTGTCTGTCGATGTTGTGAATTCCGTCCCCCTCCGGAAGCCGTATCTTCACAATGCCCTCCGGCTGCTCCCGGGAAGGCTTCGCTCTACCCGGCGGTTCTGCAGCTCTGACTGCATCCGGTTCCCGGCGTGCCGCTCCCAGCTCCCTGATGGAAACGATTTCATCTGCCAGCAGCTTAGGCATTTCACCTTCCTTGAAGTTGATGGTGCCTTTAACCGAGATTATCTTATCCTCTTCAATCAGCTCGCTGCACCGCTCGTAAACATTAGGGAACACCACAACCTCCAGGGCTCCGTACATGTCCTCCATGTTCACAAAGGCCATCATCTTGCCGTTTTTTGTAATCAGGTTCTTCTTCGAGAGGATTATCCCCGCCATGACAGCCTTCATTCCATCCTGCACACTGCCGGTGTAGCCCTCCTCTTCCGATGCCAGAACCTCAGCCAGATCCCGGCTTGTAACCGATACATTCCTCTGTATCAGCTCCGCATAATCATCAAGGGGATGAGCTGTCAGGTAGACGCCAAGCATCTCCTTTTCCTGGGAGAGAAGCTCCTCGCTCCTGAAATTCCTGATATCCGGAAGCTCTCGGGTTCCCGTACTGTCAAGCTCCTCCGCATTTATCTGGAACAGGGAAATCTGTCCGGCTATATTGTTTCTGGCAGAGGCCTGGGCGGAATCCATAAGAGACTCGTATATTCCCATATGAGCTGCTCTGTTGCTGCAAAGGCAGTCCATGGCGCCTGATTTTATCAGGCTCTCCACGGCCTTCTTGTTCACTCTGTGTATGTCAAGATTGTCAATGAATCTGAATATGTCCCGAGGCTTTCCCTTCTGCTCCCTTGCATCGATTATTGCGCCAATAGGACCGTCACCCAGATTCTTTATTCCCATGAGACCGAATCTGATCTTCCCGTGGTTCTTCTCTGTGTCCTCAGGTTCGTATACCACCGAGAACTTCTTTTCGCTCTCGTTAACATCTGGAGGCAGAACCTCAATGCCCATTTCACGGCAGTTTCTTATATACAGTGCCATGGACTTGGCGTCTCCCATAACCGATGTCATCAAGGCTGCCATGAATTCAACCGGATAGTGAGCCTTCAGATATCCTGTTTCATAGGCCAGAACCGCATATGCTGCGGCATGGGATTTGTTGAAGGCATACTCGGCGAAGGAAATCATCTGATTGAAGATTTCCTCTGCGGCTTCCCTTGGAACACCGTTTCTGATGCATCCCGGGATTTCAACTGTTCCGTCCTCTGATATTTTGCCGTTGATGAAATACTCCTTTTCCTGAAGCATTACATCCATTTTCTTTTTTGACATTGCCCGGCGAACCAGGTCAGAACGACCGTAGGAGTATCCCCCCAGGTCTCTTACTATCTGCATTACCTGTTCCTGGTAGACCATGCACCCGTAGGTTACACCCAGAATCGGTTTAAGGGACTCGTGGACATATTTCACATGACCGGGATTTCTCTTGTTGTCTATGTATGTGGGTATGGATGCCATCGGTCCAGGTCTGTACAGTGCGATTCCCGCAACGATGTCTTCGAAGCAGTCCGGCTTGAGGTTCTTCATGAAGGAGGTCATTCCTCCGCTTTCAAGCTGGAACAGTCCCTGGGTATTTCCCTGGGAGATAATCTCATAGACAGCGGGATCGTCGTATTCCATCCTTGAAAAGTCAATGTCAACACCGTGATTTTCTCTGATCATCTCAAGGGCGTCGCGAATAATTGTAAGGTTTCTCAGACCGAGAAAGTCCATTTTCAGAAGTCCCAGTTCCTCTATTGTCGTCATGTTGAACTGGGTGGCAAGACCCTTATCCGTCAGATACAGAGGCACATATTCGTCAAGGGGCAGTTTGGAAATAACCACGCCTGCCGCATGGGTTGAGGCATGCCTCGGCATGCCTTCGATTGCCCTTGCCATGTCAATGACCTTCCTGGTTGTTTCGTCGGAATCGTACATTGACTTAAGCTCCGGGCTTATCTCCAGAGCCTTGTCAATGGTCATTTTCAATGCGAACGGTATTGCCTTTGCGATGGCGTCGGTTTCCTGGTAGCTCACATTGAGCACCCTTCCTACGTCTCTCACCGCCGCCTTTGCCTTGAGGGTTCCGAAGGTTATTATCTGAGATACGTTGTCTGCGCCGTACTTCTCGGTAACATAATCGATTACCTCACCCCTTCGCTCATAGCAGAAGTCGATGTCAATATCCGGCATGCTTACTCTTTCGGGATTCAGAAATCTCTCGAAGATCAGGCCGTATTTTATGGGGTCTATGTCGGTGATTCTCAGGGTGTAGGCAACGATTGATCCCGCAGCGGAACCTCGTCCCGGACCCACCATGATATTCCGGCTTCTGGCATAGTTTATGAAATCCCATACGATAAGGAAGTATTCCACATACCCCATGTTTTCGATGGTTGTGAGCTCATAGTCAAGTCTTTCCCTGAGCAGGGCGAAGCTTTCCTCATTCTCATCAGGATATCTCTCCTCAAGGCCTCTGCTGCAGAGCTGTCTCAGGTATTCTCTGTTTGACAGTCCCTCCGGGGCCTGGAATTCAGGAAGGTGCAGTTCGCCGAAGGTGAAAGTGACATTGCATCTTTCTGCTATCTTCGCTGTATTGTCAATTGCCTCGGGAGTATTGGAAAAAATTCTACGCATTTCCTCTTCGGATTTCAGGTAGAACTGATCGTTTGGAAAGCGCATCCTGTTGTCTTCATCAATGGTGGATGCCGTCTGAATGCACATGAGTACGTCCTGTGCCTGGGCATCCTCCTGCATTACATAATGAACGTCATTTGTGGCAACAAAAGGAATGCCCGTTTCCTCGTGAAGACGCTTCATGTCGGGCAGTATCCTTGCCTCCTCCTCAAGTCCCTGATCCTGGAGTTCAAGGTAAAAATTCTCATCACCGAAGATTTCCCGAAGTTCCAGGGCTTCTTTCCTGGCGCTGAGGTAATCACCGTTAAGCAGATTATGCTGAACGTTCCCTGCAAGGCATGCGGACAGAGCGATTATGCCTTCGGAATACTCCCTGAGCAGCTCCTTGTCCACCCTCGGCTTATAGTAAAAGCCGTTTCTGTATCCCTCGGACACAATCTTCATGAGATTCCTGTAGCCGCCATTGTCCTTTGCCAGCAGAACCAGATGGCCCATGAACTTGTCCTTCTCCGAATCCTTGTCAAAACGGCTTCTGGCTGCTGTATAAACCTCGCAGCCAATTATGGGCTTGATTCCCTCTTCCAGACACGCCCGGTAAAAGTCAATAACGCCGAACATGACCCCGTGATCCGTTATGGCCAGGGAGTCCATTCCAAGTTCCTTAGCCCGTGCCGCAAGCTTTTTGACGGATGCTGCGCCATCGAGAAGACTGTATTCTGTGTGTACATGTAAATGTGTAAATGCCATGTTCAAATTATACCATATTTGCACTTTATTTTTGCCTATAAATTTACTATACTATTGGGTATGAGAAAAGTTCTGATTACGATTGTATCCCTGATTGCGGTACTGGCTGCGGCAGCGGGGATAATGACAACTTCATATATCAATTCTGATGATTACAAGGGGGATGTTTTTACTGAGGGGACCATTATTAACGGAGTCAACTGCTCTGGTTTGACCTACAGTCAGGCCGCGGATGAGCTGACCCGACACCGTAACGGAATGCACCTTCAGGTTGTAGGAAGTCTGGACGAAACCCTTGAGGATTTTACGGATTTCGGATGCACCTACGATATTGACGGCTACCTGGAATCCTTCAAAAAGGATCACCTTGTTGCCGCTGCAGTTAATCACTATCTCCACATTCCTTTCAGCGGAAATGTAACGATGAAGGTAAGAAGCTGCGGCACAAATCTCATGAGGGATGTTAAGGAATCCGATTTCCTCCACCGGGATGGAACGACGGAAACCTCCGACGCCTATGTGAATCTGGAGGATCCGGCCTTCCCTATCGTTCCTGAAGTGTACGGAACGAAGGCTGACCCCGATGCCTTCCTTGAGGATCTTATCCACGCAATCGAAATGGGACAGACCCGTTTCATGTACGACGAGAAATCCTATGTGGCGACGCCTAAGGTCAAGGCAGATGATCCCGACCTTATTGAATACCAGAAATTCTGCCGGAAGTATCTGAATCAGCAGATAACATACGAGTTTGGCGATGATTCCTACAGGGTATCTCCTAAGGAGCTGGCAGCCATGATGGATGAGGATCTTACAGGAGAAGCGGACCCTCAGGCAGTTGCCGACTTTGTGGATAAACTCAAGAAGGATTACGATATAGCCGGCGGGGAGCTGAAGTTCCACTCCCTTACAGGCAGAACCTTTAAAGTGAGCAGAGGCGACTGCATCTGGGTAATTGATTCCCAGGGCGAAACCTCTCAGCTTCTGGAGGACATCAGTTCCCACAGGGATGTAACCCGGGAACCTGTATATTCCAGCACCGGCACCGGCAAGTACTCGAATAAGCTTGAAATCGGAAATACCTACATTGAC
>JALFKB010000119.1 GCA_022775805.1 Clostridiales bacterium | reverse complement strand
GCCGCCTTCACCCCCTTGCCCAAGGCGAGGGTCAGCCCATTACAGTCAGCGACCTTGCGGACCAGCCCCTTATCGTCCAGAGCCGCAAGGCAACCGTCAACGCCATATACAAGCAGTTCAGGCTAATAAACTCCGAGCCCCGCATAGTCTGCCGCATGGACAGCTATCTTGACGCCGTAGCCCTGGCAGAAAAAAATGTGGGAATAAGCATCTTCCCTCAGACCTCCGGCATCCACAACGATAACGTGGTGATACGCCCTGTCCAGTCCGAGCTTTCCGAGGTCAGTTACCTCTTCTCCTGGCGAAAGGGTCACCCCCTTCCGACCCCGGAGGAAAAATTTATCGATTATGTGAAGAGCCTGGTGCTTTAGTTTGATTTTTACGCTATAATCAGCTTACAAGTTTGCTTATCCCTGTGTCGTTGAGGTGAATCATGAATCTGTTAACAAACTTTACCGGAAGCCTTAAATCGGAATTCAAAGGCTACAACAAAAGCAGTTTTGTCAAGGATCTTATGTCGGGAATAACAGTTGCCGCCGTTGCGCTGCCCCTGGCGCTGGCCTTCGGTGTCAGCTCCGGCGCCACTGCAGCTGCGGGCCTTGTAACCGCCATCCTTGGGGGACTTATTATGAGCTTCTTCTCCGGAGCATCCTTCCAGATTTCCGGACCTACGGGAGCCATGACAGCAGTGCTGGTTACAATAGCTGCCAAATACGGAATGCAGGGTATCCTTCTGGCCACCTTCATTGCGGGAATCTTCCTGGTGGCCGCCGGCTTCATGAAGCTGGGCCGTGTAATATATCTGATACCTTCATCTGTAATGACCGGCTTCACCTCCGGAATTGCCGTTATCATTGCCCTGGGGCAGCTTGACAACTTCTTCGGAGTTACCTCCCGGGGTTCAATAGCCATCGAAAAGGTGGCATCCTATTTCATCTACGGCTTCCACCCTAACCTGCAGGCCGTAATCGTCGGCGCTGCCGTAATAGTGTTCATGCTTCTGTGGCCAAAGAAATTCAACGAGAAGGTTCCTTCATCCCTTGTGGCAATAGTTATTGTTGCAATTGTTGTCAGATTTGTTCACCTTGATGTGGATGTGATAGGTGACATCCCCAGAACCCTCCTTCTTGAGGACAGACTTTCTCTGGGCGGGCTGAACTACGAGCTCATCAGAGGAATGCTGGGACCTGCCTTCACCATTGCAGCCCTTTGCATGGTGGAGAGTCTTCTCTGCGGAGCAGCGGGAGGAAAAATGAAGGATGAGGAGCTTGATGCAGACAGAGAGCTTATAGCCCAGGGTCTTGGAAACATTGTTATCCCGATATTCGGCGGCGTTCCCGCCACGGCAGCCATCGCCCGTACAAGCGTTGCCATTAAATCCGGCTGCGTTACAAGACTCACGGGAATTATTCACGCTGTCATTCTCCTGCTTTCCATGTTCGTTCTGGGACCTGTAATGAGCGAGATTCCGCTCTCGGCTCTGGCAGGTGTTCTTCTGGTTACCGCCTGGAGAATGAACGACTTCCACAATATCAAATACATATTCAGTCACAGGTTCAAATCGGGAATTATCAAATTCTCAGTAACCCTGATTGCAACGGTGTGTCTCGACCTGACAGAGGCGATAATAATCGGCGTAATAATCTCGGCACTTCTGGTGCTCTACAATATTTCGAACATCGAGATCAACGTTAAGAATGCAGACAAAAACAGACTCGAGCAGGTGGGCATCCACGGTCACGAGTCTTCAGATGAAATCAAGGTGGCTTACCTTACGGGCATAATCTTCTTCGCGGTGGTTGACCAGCTTCAGAAGGAGCTTCGCGCCCAGGAAAAGGCCACAAAGGTTCTTATTCTTTCCATGAGGGGCGTGCCGTCCATCGACCTTTCCGGCGTCCAGGCAATGGCAGAGCTTGTGGAGTTCATGCAGTCCCACGGAACGATTATCTACATCACCAGCGCCCAGCCTGCAGTAATAAGCAAGCTCCGTCGCGGCGGTGTTATTGACATGATTGGAGAAGAAAACATCTATCAGAGTGCAGAAAACGCAATAGAAGAAGCCTACGAGGAACTGTAGGCTTTCATTATCTCAGCGGCTTTCATTACATTGTCTACGGTGTGGCTGTCTCCGGAGAGAATAAACTTGGCTCCCCGGGCCTTAAGATATTCCAGAATCGGCTTTGACGGATACGGTTCTGTCCTGTAGCCTCTAATCACCGCCCCGAAATTTATCTCAAAGAGGGGCGGTTTTTCTGTGTCCAGAAGCTTGTCTGCCGCAGCCTGCCAGGCTGCAACATATCTGGGATGACCTTCGTCAAAGTAAATTCCCTTTCCTCCCTCTTCTCCCCCTCTGTTGAATTTGCTCACCAGGTCGAAGTGGCCCACGATATCCGCTCCGGTTTTGCGGACAACATCTCCAAGGAGTCTGTAGTAATCCTCGCAAAGGCTGTAAACATCTCCTCCGTAATCCTCGTCGATGGCCTGCTCCAGCATCTGGGTTGTATCGTCAACGGAAAGTCGTGAAGGCAGGTAGTGAACTGAGCCTATGACGTAATCCCACCTGTCAGTGGGTTCCTCCGAGCAGTAATCCTGCTCAATGCCGCACAGTATCTCAATCTGATCCCCGAACTCCATATCCAAAGTGCGGATTTCCTCTTCGTACCTGTCTGTATCCTCCAGGGTCATGCACATGTCCGGATCGAAATCCGTATGGCTGTGTCCCGAGAATCCCACCTTCTTCATCCCCGCATCAAGAGCGGCAAAGACCATCTCCTCGGGAGTGTTTTTGCCGTCGCAATAACAGGTATGCATGTGGAAGTCTCTAAGGTCCTCCCCTTCAATTATCATTCTGGCAATATCAACCTTCACCTGTCATTTTCTCCTGCTTTACCTTGTGATCGATTACATGGCGTGATGCCAGCTCGGCGGTTATGTCCTCAAGGGATATTCCCGCTTCAACCATCAGCACCATTACATGATAGGCCAGATCTGCAATCTCGTAAACAGTCTCAGCCTTATCCTCTGCCTTTGCGGCGATAATAACCTCTGTGGATTCCTCTCCCACCTTCTTGAGAATCTTGTCCAGACCCTTCTCAAACAGATAGGTGGTGTAGGAGCCCTCCTTCTTGTCCGTCTTCCTGCCTCTGATGAGTTCCATAAGGCCCTCATAGGAGAATTTCTCCGACTCCGCCTCCATAAGAGGGTAGTCGAAGCAGGACCATGTTCCCAGGTGACAGGCAGGTCCCTCAGGCTCCACCTCAATCACCAGGGCATCCCTGTCACAGTCGGCTGTGATGGAAACAATGTGCTGGTAATTGCCGCTTGTTTCCCCCTTAAGCCACAGCTCCTGACGGGATCTGCTCCAAAAGCAGGTGAGCTTTTTTTCCATGGAGATTCTGAGGCTCTCCTCATTCATGTATGCCAGAGTCAGAACCTGCCCCGTGTTTGTATCCACAACTATGGCAGGCACCAGGCCCTTTTCGTCAAATTTGATTTCGCTGATATCTATCATCTTCATAACCTCTTCACTCTATATATTCTTTTACCGTACATCCTCTACAGGAGTCTTGCAGGAATTCCCGCATCGGCCATGGCCTTCTTCAAATCTGAAATGGCAACTTCTCCGAAGTGGAATATGGACGCCGCCAGTCCCGCATCCACCTGAGGAATCTCCTCAAAGAGATCGATGAAGTCCTGTATGCAGCCGGCTCCCCCTGAAGCGATTACCGGCACGCTGACAGCCCTGCACACCTCCTTAAGCAAAGGCAGGTCAAAGCCCTTCTTCACTCCGTCGGTGTCAATGGAGTTTACAACCACCTCTCCTGCACCGTCTGCCACGCAGCGCTTAATCCAGTCGATTGCCTCCATTCCCGTATTCTCTCTGCCTCCCTTGGAGAACACTCTGTACACTCCGTCTATAAGGGCGATGTCCGCAGAGATTACTACGCACTGATCTCCGTAAAGCTTCGCAGCCTCACCTATTATCTTCGGGTTGCGGATTGCTCCGGAGTTCACGCTGACCTTGTCGGCTCCGCACTTGAGAACCCTGTCGAAGTCCTCAATGGATCCGATTCCGCCTCCCACTGTCAGTGGGATGAAAACTCTGCTTGCTGTTTCCGTGAGAATGTCAGTAAACAGCTTCCGTCCCTCGCTGGATGCGGTGATGTCATAAAACACCAGCTCGTCCGCACCGGCTTTGGTGTAGTATTCAGCAAGTTCCACAGGAGATGCCACATCTCCCAGGCCCTTGAAGTTTATTCCCTTAACTACCCTGCCGTCCTTCACATCAAGGCAGGGAATTATTCTCTTTGTTATCATCTGGCTACCTCTATTGCTTCCTTAAGATCGATTGCTCCTGTGTAATAGGCCTTGCCTATTATGGCTCCGTACATTCCCCTGTCTGCCAGGCGCTTTACATCGTCTATTGTCGATACACCGCCTGAGGCCACAATCTTCATTCCGAACTCCTCTGACAGAGTCTTGTACATCTCGTGGTTGGTTCCCTCCATGGCTCCGTCTCTGGAAATGTCCGTGACGTTAATTCTCTCCACACCGATTTCCTGAAGATACCGGCAGAATGGGATAAGCTCCATATCGGACTTTTCCTTCCAGCCCTTTATGGCCACATATCCGTCTTTAACATCAACTCCCACTACAATTCTGCCGCCGTATTTCGCCACCGCCGCCTCCAGGAAGTCTCTGTCGTTCACCGCCGCTGTTCCCAGAACCACCGCGTCGATGCCTGCCTCCATGTACCGGTCTACAACCTCCATGCTTCTTATTCCGCCGCCGATTTCGCAAGGGCATCCTCCTGCTCTCTTGATGTCGATGACAGTATCGAAGTTAGGAGTGTCTCCGTCTCTGGCTCCCTCCAGATCCACAATATGGATAAGCTGGGCTCCGCAGGCAGCGAAATCCTCTGCTATCTCGGCAGGGTTATCGCTGTATACGGTCATGTCCTCATATCTTCCCTTGAGAAGTCTCACTGCCTTGCCGCCTATTAAATCTATTGCCGGAAGTATTATCATTATTTCCGTTCCTCCATTTCAAGTATGCTTTAGCCCGTCTATAATTCGCAGAAGGCTCTGAGAATATTCATCCCCACCTCTCCGCTTTTTTCCGGGTGGAACTGGCAGCCGAAGACATTTCCCTCAGCTACAGCTGCAGTCAGCTCACAGCCGTATTCCGTTACAGCAATGGTGTTCGCCCTGCAGTCGGCCCCATAGAAGGAGTGAACGAAATAAACGCAATCCCCTTCCTTGATGTATTTAAACAGCGGGCTTTTTGCACCCATAAACTTCAGTCCGTTCCAGCCTATGTGAGGAATCTTCAGCTCCGACGGAACCGCCCCCTTAATAGGCACAACGGTGCCCTTTATCAGACCAAGGCCCTTATGCTCCCCATACTCGAAGCTTCTTTCAAGCAAAAGCTGCATGCCCAGGCATATTCCCATAAGGGGCTTTCCTGCCTTTGCAGCTTCTGTTACAAGTTCTGCCATGCCTGTTTCCCTGAGCTTCCGGGCAGCATCCTCATAGGCGCCCACGCCGGGCAGAATTATTCTGTCCGCACGGCGGATTGTTTCCGGATCGGAGGTAACAACCGCCTCCTGACCAATATATTTCAGAGAGCTCTGGAGGGAAAAGAGATTTCCCACTCCGTAGTCAATTATTGCTAACACTATAGTACTCCTTTCGTGGACGGTATTTCATCTGCAAAGGCGGCCTCAATTCTTACGGCTGTCCTCATTGCTCTGGCAGAGGCCTTGAACATGCCTTCGATAATGTGGTGGGAGTTTCTTCCCGCCAGCATTCTCTGGTGCAGTGTGCAGCCGGCGTTTCTAACGAAGCCGTACCAGAATTCGCTTACAAGCTCAGTGTCGAAGGTTCCCACCTTCTGTGTTGGAATCTCCACATCAAATGCCAGATAGTCTCTTCCGCTGAAGTCCACCGCCGCAAGCATCAGAGCTTCATCCATAGGTACAAGGGCATCACCGTATCTGATGATTCCCTTCTTTTTCCCCAGGGCCTGACGGAAGGCTTCTCCCAGAACGATGCCCACATCCTCAACGGTGTGGTGATCATCCACATAGGTGTCTCCGTCGCACTTCAGCTCAATGTCGAATCTGCCGTGTCTGGCGAAGAGGGTCAGCATGTGATCCATGAAACCCACCCCGGTTCTGATCTCGCTTTTGCCGGTGCCGTCCAGATTCAGCTTAAGTGTGATATCCGTTTCTGCAGTTTTTCTTGCTATTTCAGCTGTTCTCATTTGTCCGCTCCTTTTCGCCTTTGCACCCGGCTTCCTCCAGAAGCTTCTCCAGTGTATCTATGAAGACTTCCATCTGCCGGCGGCTGCCGATTGTAACTCTATTGTACTGGGCAATGCGCTCCTTAGTAAAGTGCCGAACGAGAATTCCCTCTCTTTTCAGATCCTCGTAGAGCCGGCCTCCGTCGTATTCCGGATGCTTCATGAATATGAAGTTTGCTGTGGAATCCGTAAACTCAAAGCCCAGCCTGCGGAGCTCCTCCTCAGTATACTTTCTGTTTTCGATTATTTTGCGGCAGTTTTCCCGGGTGTATTCCTCGTCCTCAAGAACTCCGACCCCCGCAGCCATGGTTAGGGCGTTGATGTTGTACGGGTTTGTGGAGTTTCTGATGGTGTTCAGGTCAACTATCAGCTCCCGGGATGCTGCTCCGAAGCCCAGCCTTGCCCCTGCCATGGATCTGGACTTGGAGAAGGTCTGGATTACAAGAATGTTGTCATATTTGTCTATGAGAGGTATGCAGCTTTCTCCTCCGAAATCCACATATGCCTCGTCCACAACCACGAGATTATCCGGGTTGCTTCTTATTATTCCTTCAATTTCCTCTCTGCTCAGGGCTATTCCCGTATGGGCGTTGGGGTTTGCAATAAACAGTGTGCCCCCTGCCTTTGCATATTCTTCGGGATTTATGCGGAATTCCGGGTCGAGGGGAATCTCCCTGTAAGGCACCCCGTTCATGTCCGCGAACACCGGATAGAAGCCGTAGGTGATGTCAGGAAATACAGCCGGAGTGTTCCCGTCGCAAAATGCCATGAAGGCGAAGTTGAGAACCTCGTCGGAGCCGTTGGTCAGTATCACGTTTTCTGCTGTCAGATCCATGGAGTATTTGTCTGCCAGAAATCCCGCCAGGCTCCGGGTCAGAGTCTTGCAGTCCGGATCCGGATACAGCTCAAGTCTGTCCAGAGCCCTTGTCGCTTCAGCCCGGGCCTTATCGGATACCGGAAATGGTGATTCGTTTGTATTCAGTTTGATGTACTGCCGGTTCTGGGGCTGTTCTCCCGGAACATAGGGCTCCAGTTCTGTAAATCTTTCGGTTAGAAATCTGCTCATTACTTTATCTGCTCGGCCATTTTGCCGGCTATTTCCTCTATCTGTTTATTCTTGAATTTGAAGCTGGATTTGTTTGAAATGAGGCGCGCGCTGATCTGGGCTATCTCCTCAATTACCTCCAGGTTGTTTTCTCTCAGTGTTGTTCCCGTTTCCACCAGGTCAACTATTACGTCTGACAGTCCCAGTATAGGCGCCAGCTCAATTGAGCCGTTCAGGTGGATAATGTCAATGTCTCTGCCCATTGAGGCGTAGTATTCTCTGGCCACGTTTGTGAACTTTGTGGCTACTCTGAGATCGCTGTCGGGGTCGTTCACATAGCCCTTCGGCGCAGCCACCGCCATGCGGCAGCAGCCGGTGTTCAGATCCAGAAGCTCGTATATGTCAGAGCCGGCCTCCATGAGAATGTCCTTTCCCACAACGCCGATATCCGCCGCTCCCCGCTCTACATATATGGCAACATCCGATGGTTTTACCCAGAAGTATCTCACGCCCTTTTCGGGGTTTTCGAAGATCAGCTTCCTGTTTTTCTCACGAATTGAAGGGCATTCGAAGCCTGCTGCTTCAAACATGTCATAGACTCTGTCTCCCAGTCTTCCCTTCGGCAGTGCAACATTTATCATATCAGCCACGAATGACCACCTCCTCTCCTTCGAATCTGGAGAGCCTTCCCAGATTGTCCATGTATACTGCGAAGCCTATGGCCTTGGAGTTTCTGTTCATGTTTTTCATGAGCTTGTCGTACTGACCCCCTGACAGCACTCCGTCGGGAGCGCCCTTGACGAAGCCCTTGAAGAATATTCCGTTATAGTACTTAAGATCGCTGACTACGGAGAAGTCCAGATTCAGCATGTCTTCGAACCCGGAGCCTCTGAAGGCTTTCACTATCTTCTTCAGCCTTCCCAGACTGGCCATGTACTCCTCAGCTCCCTCTGCCTTCGCAAAGGCAGTCTCCAGCTTCGGTATTACTTCCTCCGGTTTGCCGTAGGTTGTTATCAGCATTTTGAGAAGCTCGCATCTGGCAGGGCCGATGTCGTAGTCCCTGCACACCTGGGCCAGTCCGTGGATGTTCTTCTTGCCGATTTCCTCTGCGATTTTCTCCTCTGCCTCTCTTGGCACTCTGCAGCTTGCTATGAGCTGTGACAGGATGTCCAGATTTGAAATGTCCAGCACAGCATCCTTTGAGAGTATGCTCAGGCTTTCTGCCGCCAGCAGCAGAACCTCGCAGATGCAGTCATCGTCCACCTTGCCCAGGCATTCCACGCCCACCTGCATAATTTCCTTGAAGTATCTTGTTCTCGGAGATACTCTGTACACATTTTCGTTGTAATATATCTTTCTTATGTCGTCTCCGATGTTTCTGTTGTTCTTGACAATCGAAAGCGTTACATCCGGCTTCAGGGCCATTAGCATCCCGTCTGTGTCCGTAAATGTAATTATCGATGCGTAATCCATGAAGTCCCTGTTGTCTGCGTACAGATCAAAGGCCTCAAACTTGCTCATTCTGAACATGGAAAAGCCATGACTTGCGTACAGGGCTCGTAATGCAAACATGGCTTTCTCTTTATTGCTTAATTCTGTTAACTTTATTTCCATTTGGTGTTTACGTTCCTTTAGCTTGTTATTTCTGTATGTTGAGTTATTCGAATCTGCTCAGTATGGATCTGGCGTGTCCTTCGAGACCCTCCTGTCTTGCCAGCAGCGCCACCTTATCCTTGGCATAACTCAGTGCCTCTTCGGTGTAATATGTGAAGGACATTTTCTTGGTGAAATCGTCCACCGAGAGAGGGCTTGCGAATCTGGCAGTTCCTGCTGTCGGCAGGGTGTGGTTCGGTCCTGCGAAGTAGTCACCCAGTGCCTCAGGGCAGTTCTTTCCTACGAATACCGAGCCGGCATTCACAACCTTGTCGGCATATTTTTCTGCATCATCAAGATACAGCTCCAGGTGCTCAGGCGCCAGCTTGTTTGCCAGTTCAATTGCCTCGTCCGGGGTATCCGTTATTATTATCTTGCCGTTTACGTTTACTGATTCCTCTGCTATTTCCCTTCTCGGAAGAACTTCAAGCTGCTTGTCTATTTCCCGGGCTACTGCCTTGGCAACTGCTTCGCTGTCTGTTATGAGGACTGCCGTTGCCATCTTGTCGTGCTCTGCCTGGGACAGCATGTCTGCCGCCACAATGCGGGCGTCACTGCCTTCGTCAGCTACAACCAGGATTTCACTCGGTCCCGCGATAAGGTCTATTCCCACCTGACCGAACACCTGCTTCTTGGCCTCTGCCACATAGGCGTTGCCGGGACCTACAATCTTGTCTACCTTAGGCACTGACTTTGTTCCGTATGCCAGGGCTGCCACCGCCTGGGCTCCGCCGATGCGAAATACTCTGTCTACTCCCGCAATCCTGGCTGCTGCCAGTATTACAGGTGAAATTGTTCCACCGGCCGTTGGAGGTGAAACCATTACTATTTCCTTTACTCCTGCTATTTTAGCGGGAACGGCGTTCATGAGCACTGTTGACGGATATGCTGCCGTACCTCCCGGAATGTATATTCCGACTTTTTCGATAGGCAGTACCCTCTGCTTCAGTGTTACTCCGTTTGCTTCTATTGTATATCCTTCCTTCAGCTGTTCTCTGTGGTATGCGGCGATTCTGTCTGCTGCCTCCTGAAGAGTTTCCTTTACCTCGTCGGATACCTCCTTGATGGCCTCGTCGATTTCCTCTGCTGTCAGCTCCAGTCTTTCAGGTCTGGCTCCGTCCAGAGTCTCGCAGTAGTTCAGCAGCGTCGGATCTCCTCCCATCTTCACGCTGAAGAGAATCTCTTCAACTACCTTGCTGACATCTCTGCCTGATCTGTCTCTTATGAGAACATCTTCCAGTTCATATTCGCCTTTTCTTAAAATCCTTATCATTTTATTCCTCCGGTTATTTATGTATTGTTTGTGTTGCCTGCGCTTTATGCATCCCCATGAATATTTTTTCACGGTGTCGCGTTAACGCTTTATCTCGTTAAATTATGAAATCACACAAATAGTGTACCAAACGCAGTCATATATGTCAAGGTGCAAAAAAGCCGCTTCGCTATCTTCCATTCTCACCGGCACTGGATGCTGTCCGTAATTGCGCAGAAAAATTCTTTGCTCCACAAATTCTGATTTATCTAATCAATCCTCCGAAACCCTTGTATTTTCAAGGAAAATCGGCATTTTAATACTCGTTCCTTATGTATTTTCCCTTGTTTTTGCCCTTATGAGCCGAAACAAGGGAAACTTTTTGTTTAGGCTTCCCCGACCACCTTATCAAGCAGTCTTGCGGAAGTTCGTTTCGCTTCTCTCTTAGAGTGAGCGTAGATGTTCATTGTGGTACTTACATCAGAGTGTCCGAGCAGTTCCTGCACATCCTTTGGTGCTGCACCGTTGGAGAGCAGATTGCTTGTGAATGTGTGTCTCAGCATATGAAAATGGAAATCTTCAAATCCTTCCAGTTTCTTTTTTGCCGACCTTGTCATAACACCAACTGTACTCGGTGACTCGTATGCTCCGTCAGGTCTCAGGCAGACAAAGGATATTTCCTTGTATCCGTCCGGCACTTCATCCGTTCTCGGCAGGCTGTAGACTTCATAGTAAGTACGGTCTTTTTCTTTGACCTCTTTGTAGTAGTTGAGGTGATAGAGTTCTCCATACTTGAAGCGGTTCTTATGCTGTTCCGTCTTTGCCTTTCTGAGAATGTCCGCCAGAGTGTCGCAGAAATCCACGGTACGGACTTTCTTGCGTTTGGTTGCACCTATCTCTGTCTTGTGCCTTTGCCCGTTGTATCGCATACTGCGTCGTACTGTGAGGTACTGTCCGTCAAGGTTGATGTCCTGCCAAGTCAATGCACACGCTTCTCCGATACGAAGCCCTGTGTAATAGGCTATCTGCATCGGGAGCAATGCAGGATTGTCTTTCTTTTTCAGAAAGTCCTCCAACATTACAAACTGCTGGTGGTCAATGGTAGGCGTGCTGTCAACTTCTCCGCCCTCGTCTGCAAACAGTTCGTATTCCTCTTTCTTTCCTCTCCATACCACATACTGCATAGGGTTAAAGGAAATCAGCTTCTTCGGGAATACCGCAAATCGGAACGCCCCCTGCAATACTGCTGAGAACAACCTCAGATACCCTTTACTGAGTGCCTTTGCTGTCGTTCCATCGGGGTTTTGTCCTCCGAAAGTGAGGAAGTCCATAAATGCCTGTAAATGTTCCGCAGTGACCGTTTTCAGCTTTCTGTCTCCGATAGGATATTGTTTTATCCTGTTCACTGTTCCCATATAAGCCATCACTGTACCGTTGCTCAGATTGCCGGGTTTCAGTTCTTCCTCCACCCACATATCAAGCAGCATACCCACAGTAGTGTTTTCAGGCTTTGCCACGAACTTCTTCGCTTCGTAGTCCTCCATTGCCTTGCGGAGCAATGCTTCCGTTTCGGATTTGCTTTCTGTGCCTGCAAACTCACGCTGTACCATCTTTCCGCTTTCATCTTCTACATAGAAGCGGTAGTACCATTTCTTGCCCTTTTTTCTTACAGATCCTTTTGCCATTGATAAATAGTCTCCTTTCTATCCGTGGCAATCGGAACTGTGACGTATGGTGTGCGTAAAGTAAATA
>JALFKB010000025.1 GCA_022775805.1 Clostridiales bacterium | reverse complement strand
GAACTGCCCCAATGTTGTTACGGGGCTTACCGGGGAGTATCCGGGAGAGGGCAGGGACAAGAGTCTTGCGGAGCAGGTGAATGATCTTACTGTTGCCTGCAGCGGTGTTGTGGCCAATGAGCTTGACGAGTTTCGGGGGATTCCGGTGGTAAACTCCCTAACTGATATTGAGAGGCTGGTGGATCTGATTGAGGCCGCCTGCGAGAAGGCCGGCGGGCCTGAGGTATCAGATGGTGAACAGGATTTGCCCCTTGTGGAGACAAACGAATTTACCAGGGTAAAGGCCGACGGCAGCCGGGAGTCGGGAAGGGATTACATGCTTCTTGAGAACTCCCTGGAGATTTATGTCAACGGTCTCTACGCAGGGACGGTTCCCTGCACGCCGCAGTATTTGGCAGAGCTGGTTCTGGGATGGCTTAGAGCCGAAGGCTTCATAAACAGCCTGCAGGAGGTTAATTCTGTTGAAATTTCGGCGGAGGGGACCCGGGCAGATGTGACCCTGGTGCAGCTTCCGGGCAAAGCCGGCGGAAGATACCAGCCGGTTCCGGTAAATCCCATCCCATGGAAGAAAGAATGGATTTTCCTTCTGGCAAGAGATTTCGAGGCGATAATGCCTTTGCGCAGGGAGACTATGGCCGCCCACAACTGCCGTCTGGCAAGGGGTCGCGGCGATGATGTGGAGATTCTGTTTAAGTGCGAGGACATAGGCCGCCACAGCGCCATTGACAAGGTCATCGGCTGGGCAATGAGAAATGGTGTGGACACGAAGGACTGCATCCTGTTCACCAGCGGCAGAGTGAGCCGCGAAATGGTTAAAAAGGTTATACGGGCAGGCATTCCGGTTATGGCAGGCAAGGGAACAATCTCAGGCAGAGCGGTTCAGCTCGCAAAGGCAAACAGCCTCACCCTTATAGGCTACGCCAGGCAGGAAAGCCTTTGCATTTTTACGGATTAGGAGGCTGCAGTGGTGATGCCGGATTCGGAATTGCTGCCTCAGGGAGGGCAAATGAAGAGAATTGTAATTATCGGGGCAGGTCAGATGGGACGCGCCCTTCACAAAATGCTGAATCCGAGCGAAACGGAGTTTCTGTGTTTCGGGGATAATGATGCATCAAAGTGGACTGACGGTGAGGTGGTTTCTGTTCTTTCTGCCGTAAGTCTGAAGCCGGACATGATAATAATCAGCGTTATGGGAGAGGACAGAGCCCGGGCTCTGAATGAGCAGGTGAAGCTCTGCGGGTATAACGGAGAGGTTCTGTTCCTTAAGGATATAAGAAAGCTATTTGATATCAGAAGCCGCTGCATAGCAGAGCTGGCAGAACGGGTTGAAGCTGTGAAAGGGGCCGTGGCTGAGCTGGGAGTATACAAAGGCGACACGGCAGTGCTTCTCAACGGGCTTTTTCCACACCGGGAGCTCTACCTGTTTGATACCTTTGAAGGCTTCCATGAGAGGGACATTGCCGGTGAGCTTCAGGGAGGGGATGCTTCTTCCGGCGCCAGGCTTTCATATGCAAAGGCAGGGGATTTTGCCGACACCTCTGTGGAGGAAGTAATGGATCGCATGCCTTACCCGGAGCAGTGCATTGTGCGCAAAGGCTGCTTTCCTGAGACGGCAGAGGGGCTGTCCGACAGGGAGTTTGCACTGGTAAGCATTGATCCGGATCTGTATGAGCCGGCACTGGCGGGACTGAGATTTTTTTATGACAGGCTGAACCCCGGCGGGGCCATTGTGCTGCATGATTACAACAGCACACAATTCGCCGGTATAAAAAAAGCCGTCGCAAAGTTCGAGGAGGAACTTGCGGCTGCAGGCAGACAGCCCCTTAAGCTTGTTCCTCTGGGGGATCTTCACGGCAGCTGCGTTATAATAAAATAGCTCCGGGAGTCGTAAAACTCCGGGCTGGAATTGTAAAACTCCGGATCAGATAAATCGAGCGATGAAGTTCTCCATGGCGAGCCTGACAGCTTCGCCGGAAGTCTCCGGATTATCAAAATAAAGTATTTCACCGTGTTCTCCTGATGGACCGGTGATTTTTTTATGGAGCGCTTTGTTGGCTTCGGCAATGGAGGGATCCATGCGGCGGGCACTGTCCGGGTATTTGATAACACCGATACATGGAATTTCCGAGTCAAGGAGTTCATACAGCTTCCTGCAAAAGACCTGGCATGAAAGCTCATGACCTCCGATTTCATCAAGCAGTACAATGCTGATGCGGCCTGCCTTTGCATCATCGTATGCCTGCTGCATCAGAGCCACGGCTTTTGTATCGAACACATTCATGTTGGTTCTGCCTCCAAAGGAGCCAACGACCTTGAACACACCATCGCTGTCCAGCAGGGACTCCACCGTTGTCACCACACAGGTGTGGGCTGAAATCGGAGCAGATGCTTCCATAAGTCTGAAACCGAAACGCTTGTCAGCGCCCTGGGTGGGAAACCTCATTCGCTGCACGGTGAAACCGCCCACACCTCTGCCGCAGGCAATACCTGTGCTGCCGTCAAGCTCCGGACCGTAGAACTTCTTGAGAACTTCCCTGATTAATGTTGACTTGCCTCTCTGAATAGGGCCTTCAATAAAGAAATTATTCATAGGTCAATTATATAATTACAGCGAAAAAATTCAACCCGCCCGTGCATTTCCCAACGCCCCGGCCCTATCAATCACCAGCGCCCGGGCCGGTCAATCACGAACTTTTTTTTCGTGATTATACCTTTGTGATCACATCCCGCCACTTGAAGCCCACCTGCACCAGATCAGGTTTCAGGGACAAGCCTTCGAGGATTGCGATTTAGAGGATTGCGATTGAGAGGATGGGTCTTGCAACAATCCTCGCGTTTGTTTTATACTGTCACCTGAAGCGGCGCCGGCGCAGAGTCGAGATGATTGCGCCACCAACCATATGCCGACGACAGCAATGACGATCCTGCGGTGATGACAGCGCCGGAGAGACCCGGAAGGAAGCGGGAGCCCGCAAGGAATACGGGAAAGGATAGGAGAAACAATGATGGAAATTGATTGGAATGCCCAATGGAAGGAATACGGTAAAATCGACAGGAGAAACAGCTCCACAGAATACTGGGACAGCAGGGCGCCGAGATTCAGGAAGAAAAAAGACGGCCCGGATATATACGTGGAAGAATTCTACAGGCTGATGGAACCGGAACCCGGGGATACTTTTTTTGACATGGGTTGCGGATCAGGAACCCTGGCGCTGCCCTTTGCACAGAAAGGGCACCATGTATGGGCGGCGGATTTCAGCCCGGCCATGCTGGAGTGCCTGATGAAGGATGCCGAGGCGGAGGGTCTGGCAGACAGGATTCACCCCGTAAGGCTTGACTGGAATGAGGACTGGAGCGCCCGAAATCTGCCAAAGTGTGATATTGCCTTTGCATCAAGATCCCTGATATTTGAGGATCTGACCCGGGCATTAAAAAACCTTGAGTCCGTGGCAGTAAGGCGATGCTGTGTGGGAGCATGGGACACCCCGGTTATGGATTACGACAGGCATCTCGCGAAGGCAATAGGATACGAGAGACCCGGCCCCGGGGTAAACCGGTTTGTGATGAACGAGCTGATGGACAGAGACATGTTTCCTGAACAGATTTTCATCAGAAGTCCCTTCAGAAACACCAAGTTCAGAACCTATGAAGAGGGGGTGGAGAAACTGAAGAGCACATTCCTGCATGGATTGACCCGGGATCAGGAAAGACTGCTGGAGGAATACTGCCGGGAACATCTGAAATATCATATAGTAGAAGATGGGGGAGAGAAGGGCTCCCGCGGAGACGCCCAGGGGGAAAGAGAATTCTGGCAGATGGATCACAGCGACATCAGCACCATGGCATTTATCAGGTGGGATCTGTAAAACAACATAAGTGCTTTGTGAAACACCATATGGTGAATCACAAAGCACTATTTGTTTTTTTGCGACTAATTTGCGGAATTCATATCATTGAAGCTGAAACAACAAATGCGAAAAAATGAGTTGCTGCAACAACTATTAAATAAAAGAAGACCATATATAATTTGTAGGATATCGGCATAAACAGAAAAGGTGAAAAAATGAGGAAGAGAAAAACAAGAATAACTGTATCGGCGGTTACGGCGCTCATCATGATGCTGTCCCTTACCCTCACAGGCTGCGGGGGAAATGAATCGGATTACGATCCCCTGGAAGGAGTAGAAACACAGATGGTGCTGGATGATTCCGGAAGGGATGAGGTTGAAATCCCGGCGGAAATAACCAGGATTGCACCATCAGGGGCCACAGCGACAATGATGCTCACCCCGATAGCCTCGGACCTTATGGTGGGGATAGCAGCAAGTCCAAGCGTGGACCAGGAAAAATACCTTCCTGAAGAACTGCTTTATCTGCCCACCTTCGGACAGTTTTACGGAAGCAAGTCAACGCTGAACATGGAATCGCTGATTGAAGCGGAGCCTCAGGTGATATTCGATCTGGGGGACAAGAAGGTCACTGTCAAAGCGGATATGGATTCAATAGGGAAGCAGACGGGAATTCCGGCGCTTTTTTATGACGGGACGCTGGAGCATATGGCAGATACCTACAGAACTCTGGGCAAACTTCTCGGACGAGAGGAAAGAGGCGAGGAAATCGCAGAATTCATTGACAGAACTGTAGATATGGCAGAGAGAAACAGTGCCAAAAATTTCTATAACCTCAATAAAAACTTTACAAATGGTGAGGACCGGGAGAGATTCCGGTCCTCACCTGTTATAATAATAAATAACGCGTCGGAATAAAAAACGTGTTTGGCAAGGAGA
>JALFKB010000109.1 GCA_022775805.1 Clostridiales bacterium | reverse complement strand
GATTCCTGTCTTAAGGACATCAGAGTGGATAACGGCAAGGTTATTGACGATGGGGAGAAACAGATTGTAATCGGAATGGCAGCCCCCGGGTTAGCCGGCACTGCAGGTTTAGGTGAGGCGAATCCGGGACTTGGGGATTCCGTTACCATCAAAGCCAAAGCGGAGAATTTCGCCGTGGAGGACATGATGACAATTGTTACAAACTCCGTCTTTGAGGATATTGATACAGATGAGCTGGAAGGTCTTGATTTTGATGACAAGATAAAAGAACTGGACAATGGATCAAAGAAGCTTATAACGGGAACAAGGCTGCTATATAACGGCATTGACACCATGGACAGCAACAGGGAAAGCCTCACAGACGGCGTTCAGCAGCTGGACCAGGGAGCATCAGCGTTATACTCAAATCTTGATAAAATCAAAGATCTTGTTTCCGCCAACGCAAGCTGCCTGAATTACGTAAACGGAGTGCTTAGCGACAGCCTGCCGGCGCTGAAGCAGGAGTCTTCTGACCTTCGCAGTCAGATTGAGGAAATAAACGGCTCTGCAGAAACAGCGGATATCAAATCTGTGGAGAAGGTTCAGGATATTACCGATACATCCACTCTGAAGGAGGACGCCCAAAAGCTAAGGGAGCTGAGAGATAAGGCTCCTGAGGAGGATAAGGCTTCCTACGATGCAATAATCGCCGATATGGAGAAAGCAGCGGACAATGAGAGCAGCATGATAAGCCGCATCAATGGAGAAATTGACAGGGCAAATGCAGGTATTCAGGAGAACGCTGCAGCTGTGAACAATCAGAGTGATAACATACAGGCTGCACTTGCAGGTGCAGAGAGGATATATGATGATGCATCAAAGGTTCAGATTGCAAAAAGCGTCATAAACGTCCCCGGCAGTCTTGGTCCAGGCAAGCCAAGCTGGAAATACATAAGCGACACGCTGTACGGATCATTCTTCAGCGATGGAAGCACACCTACTGTTCTCACCGGTGCAAAGGGGCTGGCTGATGGAATGGATGCCCTAAGCGAAAGCACTGAAACACTCAGCACAGGAATATCACAGCTGGACAAGGGTGCTTTGGAGGTTAACAGGGGAATGGAAAAACTCTACTCCCAGGGAATTAAAAAAATAGTAGATTTATATAACAACGATTTAAAGGGGATGGCAAGCAGTCTTTCAGGTCTGCTTGATGCCGGCAAGGGATACAGTTCATTTAGCGATCCATCTTATTCTGATAATGGAAGCGTGAAATTCATTTACAAAATAAAGATAAGCGAGTAATATGTAATCATGCGAGGTGATTACATGGGAGAAAACAAGATGGGCACAATGCCCGTCGGAAGATTAATAATTACAATGTCATGGCCTGCGGTATTATCAATGCTGATTCAGGCCATGTATAATGTTGTTGACAGTTTTTTTGTGTCAAGAATCGGGGAGTCTGCACTGGCTGCCATAACCTATATATTTCCTGTTCAGATGATTATCATTTCCGTTGCTGTGGGAACGGGAATCGGTATCAATTCTTTAATTTCCAGAAGACTCGGAGCGAAGAATTACAGAGAAGCGGATATGGCGGCAAGTCACGGATACAGGCTTGCCTTTGTCAACTGGGCAGTGTTCTGCCTGGCAGGCATCTTTGCCTCCGGCCCTCTTATGAGGGTGATGAGCAGCACACCATATGTTGTTGAGGAGGGTACAAAGTATCTGTCCATAATACTGATAGGTTCACTGTTTATTTTTGTTCAGATAATAACGGAGAAGATTCTTCAGGCTACAGGAAATATGATTCTGCCGATGGTATGCAGTCTTATAGGCGCTGTTACCAATATCGTGCTTGATCCTTTTATCATATTCGGAATAGGACCATTCCCTGAGCTGGGAGTAATGGGAGCGGCTGTGGCAACTGTTACGGGACAGTTTCTGTCCATGTGTCTCAGTCAGTTCTTCCTCTTCGGCAGGAAGCATCCTATTAAGGTAAGCCTAAAGGGATGGAAATGGCAGTGGAGCATATGCTCTGATATTTATGCCGTTGGGTTCCCGTCGATACTGATGCAGTCAATAGGCTCAGTAATGCAGTTCGGAATGAACATGATTCTCAGTTCCTTCACTGAGACGGCTGTGGCGGTAATGGGTGTTTACGGAAGACTCCAGTCATTTATTTTCATGCCTGTTTTCGGTCTGAATCAGGGTGTGCTTCCGATTCTCGGGTTTAACTATGGAGCCAGAGACAGGAAAAGGCTGATGGATGCTTACAGGAAAGGCTTCGCCATTGCCTTTGGAATAATGTCTCTGGGGCTGATAGTATTCCAGCTGTTCCCATATGAACTTCTGAGCATTTTCAATGCCCAGGGCAATGAGGAAATGTATGCTCTGGGAGTGCCTGCTCTGAGGGCAATAAGCTGGTGCTTCCTGCCGGCTTCCTACGGAATAATGACATCATCGGTATTCCAGGCAACAGGTCACGGATTCCTCAGTCTATGGAGTGCCCTTATCAGACAGCTTGTGGGAATCCTGCCTATAGCGTTTATCCTTGGCAGGATATTTGGCCTCGGCATGGTATGGTACGCTTTCCCGCTTGCTGAAATAATTGGAACTGCTTATCTGATTATTGCATTTTTGAACCTGTACAAAAAAGAACTTAAACATCTTGGAGACAATGAACAGCACAATAAGTAAAAGAACATATAAGGCGATATACAGACTCCTTGACCGGGTTTCTCCTATAGACGGGGATTGCGGGGAACTTTGCGGTGCAATCTGCTGCACCTGCAGCTATGAGCCGGAGGATTTCGAATATACGGCTCCCGGGGACGAGAATGCGGATAGCTATCTGGGACTCTTCCTTCTTCCCGGAGAGGAGCAGGTTCATCTGGATTCCGATGACAGCTGGATAGAATGGGGTTCTGTTTTGGCTGAGGATTACGAATATCCGGATTCCTGGCAGGGCAGAGTGTATTTCATACAGTGCAAAACCGCGCCCTATTGTCCCAGAAAGTCGAGACCGATTCAGTGCAGGACTTTTCCTCTGGCGCCCCATATAGACGAAAACGGAATGTTTCACATGATAATGAACTGCGACGATCTGCCTTATTCATGCCCTCTGACAGAGGGTGTGGAGGAGCTTGATGACAGGTTCGTCAGAGCCACATATACAGCATGGAAGCACCTGATACGAGATCCTCTCATCTTCGATCTTGTTGAGATGGATTCGGAATTCAGAATAGAAGAGGGGCTTCCCATTAAGGTGGTGAAATAGATGCGAGAAGACCCTCAGAGAGGGTCTCTTTTTATAAATAGTACTTTAGGTTTATTGATATTTGAGGTTCATTATATTAAAATATACCGTCGTGTTACACTGTTCAACTTGCACTTCAGACAATAATACGCACAAAAAAACTTATTTCACATAACTTATTTCACATAAGAATCAAGAAAGGAAATTGTAAGGCGTGAGATTAGGTATTGATGTTGGATCAACAACGGTAAAACTCGTTTTTATTGATGATGACAATAACATAATATACGAAAGATACGAAAGGCATATGTCAAATGCCTTTCTGAAGGTTCAGGAGCTTATACGGGAGGCCTATGAGGAATTCGGCTCCTGGGATATTCAGGCAGTAATCACCGGCTCCGGGGGACTCAGCATTGCCAAGTTAATAGATGTTCCCTTCGAGCAGGAGGTAATATCCTGCAGCAAGGCCGTAGAAACACTGATTCCGGAGACGGATACAGCCATTGAACTTGGGGGCGAGGATGCCAAGATAACATTCTACGGACAGACCATCGAGCAGAGGATGAACGGCACATGTGCAGGAGGCACCGGAGCGTTCATAGATCAGATGGCTGTTCTTCTTAACACAGATGCGGACGGACTGAACGAAGCATCAAAAAAGCATACTCTGATTTATCCAATTGCAGCAAGATGCGGCGTTTTCGCCAAAACGGACATACAGCCGCTGATAAATGACGGCGCGAAAATCGAGGATCTGGCCGCTTCAATATTCCAGGCAGTGGTGGATCAGACCATTTCAGGTCTTGCCTGCGGTCATCCCATAAGAGGAAAGGTGGCTTACCTGGGAGGTCCTCTCTCATTCCTGTCGGAGTTAAGAGAGAGATTTACAGAAACCCTGAAACTCGAGCCTGAGGATGTTATATTCCCTGAAAACGGCAAGCTTTTCGTAGCACTGGGAGCTGCATTCCTGGCGGGAGAAAAGAAGCACACAAATCTCAAGGAAATAATGACAAAGCTGGAAAATGCCGATCAGAGCCAGCTCTCCGATACGGCCAGAATCGAGCCTCTGTTTAAGTGCCGAGAGGACTACGATGAGTTCAAGGCCAGACATGACAGGGCAAGGGTTAGAAGAAAACCCTTCGAGGAGGCTAAAGGAAGACTTTTCCTGGGCATAGACGCAGGTTCCACAACCACCAAATCCGTGGTGATGGATGACGATAAAAATGTCCTTTACACATTCTACAGAAGCAACAGGGGTAAGCCTATTGCTCCGATCATCGAGATGATTAAGGATGTATACGACAAAATGCCCGAGGGCTGCTATATCGGAAGAACTGCAGTTACCGGATACGGGGAGAACCTTATAAAAACCGCCTTCAAGTGTGATATGGGTGAAATAGAAACCATGGCTCACTACAAGGCTGCAGAGGAATTCCTTCCTGGAGTTGAGTTCATTCTTGACATCGGCGGTCAGGACATGAAGTGCATGGAGATAAAGAACAACGCCATCTATAACATCATGCTCAACGAGGCATGTTCCTCAGGCTGCGGTTCATTTATCGAAACCTATGCCAAGTCCGTGCAGATGAATGTTCCGGATTTTGCAAATGAAGCGCTCTTCGCAGAGGGTCCTGTTGATCTCGGCACAAGATGCACCGTATTCATGAACTCCAAGGTAAAGCAGGCTCAGAAGGAGGGTGCCACAATAGGTGACATCTCCGCAGGTCTGTCATATTCCGTTATCAAAAACGCCCTTTACAAGGTAATTAAGCTGAGAAATCCTGAGGATGCCGGTGACAAAATTGTAGTTCAGGGAGGAACCTTCCTGAATGAAGCAGTTCTCAGATCCATCGAGCTTATACTGGGCAAGGAGGTTGTGCGCCCTGACATAGCAGGTCTCATGGGCGCCTTTGGTGCGGCACTTATTGCCAGGGAAAACTACGCTGAGGGTGAGATGTCCTCACTTCTCAAGAGGGAAGAACTTGACAGCTTCGATGTGGAAACCTCCACAACAAGGTGCAAAGGCTGCGAAAACAGCTGTCTTCTCACCATAAACAAATTTGCAGACGGAACGAAGCTCATTACTGGAAACAGATGCGAGAAGGGGGAAGGAAAGACAGAAAAGACAAACAACATTCCTAACCTCTACGAGTACAAGTACAGGAGACTCTTCGAATATGAGCCCCTTGATGAAAAAGATGCGCCAAGAGGCACCGTAGGTATTCCGAGAGTTCTTAACATATATGAAAACTACCCATTCTGGTTTACCTTCTGGACAAATCTTGGATACAGGGTCGTACTGTCCCCTCAGTCCAGAAAATCGGTTTACGAGCTGGGAATGGATACTATTCCATCGGATACGGCATGTTATCCTGCCAAGCTGGTTCACGGACACGTGAGATGGCTTATTGACAACGGACAGAAATTCATCTTCTATCCAAGCATCAACTATGAGAGGAATGAGGATGAGGATCAGCCAAACCACTACAACTGTCCTATTGTTGCCACATATCCGGAGGTTATTGCAAACAACATGGATGAAGATATTGCCCGCAACAATGTTGAGTTCATGCATCCTTTCCTGCCTTACGACAGCGATAAGCGCCTCATTAAGGAGCTTACAGCAATCCTGAGAGATAAGGGGATTTCTGGGAAGGATATTGCAAATGCGGTAAAGCTGGCCAGACAGGAGGATGAGAAATTCCACAGGGACATGAGACAGGCCGGTGACCGAGCTCTGAAATTCGCAGAGGAAAATGGAATCAAGTCAATAGTTCTGGCGGGAAGACCTTATCATGTTGACCCGGAAATCAACCACGGAATGGACAAGATGATAAATTCCTTCGGCATGATAGTCCTTACAGAGGATTCAGTTGCCCACAGGGGTGTATTCAGAAGACCGATTAGAGTGCTGGATCAGTGGATGTATCACAGCAGGATGTACAAGGCTGCGAAATTTGCAGGAACAAGGGATGATGTTGAGCTGATTCAGCTGAACTCCTTCGGCTGCGGAATCGATGCCGTTACAACAGATGAGGTGGCAGAGCTCTGTCACAAAAACAACA
>JALFKB010000108.1 GCA_022775805.1 Clostridiales bacterium | reverse complement strand
ACATGATGGAGGTGGGATACGGAATTAACCTGAGACCTCTTGCCACCATGGCAGAAAAGGTTTATGCCGATGACCCTTGTACAGCTTTCTGGCCGAAGACAATAGAAGCAAACAAATACGATCCGGTGGACGAGCAGCTTGTGGCCAAAATGAACAAGGCGATTTCTATATGCCAGTTCAAGGTTGAAGGACAGAGAATAATGGCTCACCCTGAATACGAACTGGAGAACAGGCTTCTTCTTGACAAGATCGATTATGAGAAGGGAACAATAATGCTTCGGGATGGAGAGCATGAGCTTAACGATAAGAATTTCCCTACCATAGATCCTGCCGATCCATACAGTCTCACTGATGAAGAACGGACAATGCTTGAAGCAATTGAGCCCAGCTTCACCAAGAACGACAAGCTTCAGGCTCATATCAAATTCATGTTCACCCACGGCTCACTGTACAATATAGTAAACGGAAATCTCCTGTTCCACGGCTGCATTCCGATGAATGCCGACGGGACCTTCAAGGAAATCGAACTGGATGGACTGAAGCTCAGCGGCAAGGCTTTTATGGATTATCTGGACGAGCAGGTGAGACTGGCATACTTCAATCCTAAGGATTACGAGGAAGTGGGCTACAACGGAGATCTGATGTGGTATCTCTGGCTGGGACCAAACAGTCCGCTTTTCGGAAAGGATCAGATGACCACTTTGGAAAGATGCCTCATTGATGACAAGAAGACCCACAAGGAGCATACTGTTCCGTACTACAAGCTCATCGAAAGGGAAGATATAGTAGACAAGATTCTTACCGAGTTCGGTCTTGACACGGAAACCTCGATTATTCTCAACGGACACGTTCCGGTTAAGATTAAGGACGGAGAGAGTCCAATAAAGGGAGGCGGCAAGCTCTTCATCATAGACGGGGGAATGTCCAAGGCATACCAGAAGACCACAGGAATTGCCGGTTATACCTTCTTCATAAACTCCCGATACATGGCGCTGGCTGAACACAAGCCGTACAGCCCTTTGCAGCCTGACGGAACTCAGGTATTCCATCATCCTGTTATATCCATAGTAAGAAGGATGAAAAACAGAATGCTGGTTGCAGACACTGATCTGGGTATCGATCTCATCAGAGAGAGAGAGGAACTGAGAGCTCTTGTTGAAGCTTACAGAAAGGGCACTCTGAAGGAAAAATAAGACAGCAAAGTAATAATATTCTGACAATAATAAAGTACCATAATCCCCTTGTCAAACAAGGGGATTTATGGTTTAATTGGGATGGTATGATTTGTTATAAATGTAACAAATGTAATTATTAATTAAGGAGGCAATATAATGAACTTTTCACTGACGAAGGAACAAGAATTCGTAAGAAAAATGGTAAGAGATTTTGCCGAAACAGAGGTTGAACCTCTGGCTGCAGATATTGATGCGGAGCATAGATTCCCTGAAGAAACTGTAGCTAAGATGGCAAAGTACGGATTACTTGGCGTTCCGTTCCCAACTGAGTACGGCGGAGCAGGCGGAGATCACATCTCCTACGCTATCACTGTTGAAGAACTTTCAAAGAAGTGCGCATCAACAGGTGTTATCTGCTCAGCACACACTTCACTCTGCTGCTGGCCTATTTTCAACTGGGGTACAGAAGAACAGAGACAGAAGTATCTCCCTGACCTGCTTTCAGGAAGAAAGCTTGGTGCATTCGGACTTACTGAGCCTAACGCAGGTACAGATGCATCAGGACAGCAGACAAGAGCTGAAAAGGACGGAGATTACTACGTTCTGAACGGAGCAAAGGTATTCATCACTAACGGCGGATATGCTGAGACTTTCGTAGTAATGGCTATGACTGACAAGTCAAAGGGCAACCACGGAATCAGCGCATTCATCGTAGAAAAGGGAGACGAAGGATTCTCAATCGGAAAGACTGAAGACAAGATGGGTATCTGTGCATCATCAACTACAGAACTTATCTTCCAGAACTGCAGAATCCCTGCTGACAGACTTCTCGGAGAAGAAGGACAGGGCTTCAAGGTTGCAATGAGCACACTGGACGGCGGACGTATCGGTATCGCTTCACAGGCTCTGGGTATCGCTCAGGGAGCTCTCGATGTAACAATTGAATACATGAAGGCTAGAAAGCAGTTCGGAAAGAGCCTTTCAAAGTTCCAGGCACTTCAGTTCATGGTTGCTGAACTGGCAACAGAAATCGAAGCTGCAAGACTTTTGGTATACAGAGCTGCAGACATGAAGGACAAGCACCTTGCTTACGGTCCTGCTGCTGCAATGGCTAAGTACTTTGCTGCTGAAACTGCTATGCACGTTACTACTAAGTGCGTACAGCTCCACGGCGGATACGGCTACACTAAGGATTATCCTGTAGAAAGAATGATGAGAGACGCTAAGATCACTGAAATCTACGAAGGTACAACAGAAGTTCAGAAGATGGTTATCGCTGCATCAGTTCTTGGTAAATAATTAGAGAGGGAGGAAAATATAATGGCATTTAATATTATAGTATGCGCAAAGCAGGTTCCTGATACTAATGTTATCAAAATCAATCCTAAAACAGGAACACTGATCAGAGACGGCGTACCTAGCATTCTGAACAACGACGATGCTAACGCTCTCGAACAGGCTCTTCAGATTAAAGATAAGTTTGATGATGTTCACATCACAGTAATCACAATGGGACCTCCACAGGCTAACGATCTGCTCTTCGAGTGCATCGCTAAGGGCGCTGACGAAGGTATCCTGGTATCCGACAGAGCAGTAGGCGGATCAGATACATGGGCAACTTCAAACACTCTGGAAGCTGCAGTAAGAAAATGGGTCAAGGAAAACGGCGACTACGACCTTATCTTCACTGGAAGACAGGCTATCGACGGAGATACTGCACAGGTTGGACCACAGCTTGCTGAAAAGCTGGATCTGCCACAGGTATCATACGTAGAAGAGTTTGAAATTGCTGACGACAGAAAATCAGTAACAGTTAAGAGACAGCTGGAAGACGGATATGAACTCATCGAAGTTCAGCTCCCTTGCCTGCTGACTACAATCAAAGAACTGAACACTCCTAGATACATGACAGTTGCCGGAATCTACGGTGACAAGGAAATGAAGGTTTGGAATGCTAAGGACATCGAAGTTGACCTGACTAAGGTTGGTCTGGAAGCATCACCTACAAACGTATTCAGATCATTCACACCAGCTCCAAAGCAGCCAGGCGTTAAGATCGAAGGCGATACTGAAAATGCTCAGGCTAAGAACTTACTGATTAAGCTTAAGGGCAAGCATGTAATCTAAGAAGGAGGAGGAAATTTAAATGGCTATTAACATTATTAAAGAAAAATGTATAGGATGCGGACAGTGCTTCAAGAGCTGCCCTAAGGATGCATTTTATTTCGAACCATATGATGGCAATAAGCTTGGTAAAGTTGCTGCCATCGGACCTAGCTGTGACTTCTGTAACCAGTGCCTGACTTCATGTAAGTTTGGTGCTATCGAAGAAAAGAAGGTAGAAGTACAGGCTGACCTGGGCGACTACAAGCACGTATGGGTATTCGCAGAACAGAGAAACGGCAAGCTCATGAACGTTGCTCTGGAACTCATCGGCGAAGGCTACAGACTGGCTAAGGAAATCAGCGAAGACACTCAGGTTTGCGCAGTTCTCATCGGTGATGAAGCTGACATCGCTCCACTGGCTGAAGAATGCTTCGCTTACGGTGCTGAGAAGGTTTACAAGATTGCAAGCCCACACCTGAAGAACTACACTACAGACGGATACACATTCGCTCTGAAGGAAGCTATCGACGAATACAAGCCTGAAATCGTTCTGTACGGTGCAACTCACATTGGTAGAGACTTCGCTCCAAGAATCGCCGCAAGATGCAACACTGGTCTGACAGCTGACTGTACAAGACTGGACGTAAGAGTTTCAAGCTACATTGAGTACACTTCAAAGAACACTACTCTTGATACTTCAACTCTGGACCCTAACGATCCATCAACCGGTATCAAGCAGACTCGTCCTGCATTCGGTGGTAACCTGATGGCTACTATCATCTGCCCAAGAACTAGACCTCAGATGTCAACAGTTCGTCCTGGCGTAATGCAGAAGAGAGAGCCTGTAGCTGGAGCTACCGGTGAAATCGTTGACGTTAAGACTACTGTTTCAGCTGACGATATCCACATCACAATCAAGGACATCGTTAAGTCAGCTAAGGAAATGGTATCACTGACTGACGCTGAAATCATCTGCTCAGGCGGAAGAGGACTTGGTGATGCATCAGGATTTGAACTGATCAAGCAGTTCGCTGACAAGGTTGGCGGAGTTGTTGGTTCATCAAGAGCAGCTGTAGATGCTGGCTGGATTGATCACTCACACCAGGTTGGTCAGACAGGAACAACTGTAAAGCCTAAAATTTACTTCGCATGCGGTATCTCCGGCGCTATCCAGCACCTGGCAGGTATGCAGACATCAGATTGCATCGTAGCAATCAACAAGGATGCAGATGCTCCTATCTTCGAAGTTGCTGACTTCGGTATCGTTGGCGACCTCTACAAGGTAATTCCTGAAATTATTGCAGAGTGGGACAACGCTGAAGCTCTCTACGACGCTTCAACAAAATAAGTTCAAACTGTCAACGATCACAATTCTTCATTGAATCAGTTGAAAGTTCACTTAATTAATAAAGGTGTCTGAAGACTTAGTCTTCAGACACCTTTTGAATTGCATTGATTTGCAGTACAATTATTACGGCTTATATTACAGATACTTCTTAAGCCGCGTAAGGGGCAGGCCTATTACATTGTCGTAGTCTCCCTCGTAGTGATCCACATACTTCCCGAAGGTTTCCTGTATGGCGTATCCGCCGGCCTTATCGTAGGGTTCATCCGTATTGACATATGCCATAAGCTCTTCATCGCTGTAATCCGTGAAGAACACCCGGGTATCCTCATAGAAGCATTCCTTGGATGCTGTTTCAATAGGGGAGCCAGCCTCAACTGTAATAACACAGCAGCCGGTAATAACGTTATGCGATGTACCTCTGAGAGCCGCCAGAATCTCGAATGCCTGCTTTTTATCCTCGGGCTTGCCGATTATCCTTCCTTCATGTACAACCACCGTGTCAGCGGCGATTATCTTGAGACCCTTTCCTGGGGGAGGCCAGTCCCTGACGGAATCGTAGGGTTTCCCGGTTATTTCCTCGGCAACTGCCATTCCCTTGGATAGAGCCAGATACATTACAGCTGTTTCCGGCTTCATGGGGAAGGGCAGCTCCTCGCTTATGGAAGCAGGTTTCACAACGGGATTGAAGCCTGCGGCCCCAAGGAGTTCAATGCGCCTTGGGGAAGCTGAGGCAAGTATTAAAGTGTAGTTATTGTCTGTCATGTGAAATATGTATCCTGAATATTGCAGTGTGCCTGCCTTAAGGTGTAACAGGTTCAGCAGGAGGCGCCGCGGTATCCGTAGGCGCCGTTGTCTCAGGCGGATCTGTTACCGGAGGAGTTGTTGTTACAGGCTCTGTTGGAACAGTTGTCTCCGTTTGAGTCTTGGAGTTCTTTGTCTTTGTCTTTTTCTTTACAACCTTGGCATATGTTCCCTTGATATAGTATTCTCCGCCGACATTTACAACATTGTCCGGCATAGGGAAGTAGGATTCCCTTGGGATATCCTCACAAACTCTGCCCATAATGGCTGCCCAGAACTGAGCTGCCTTGTAGGAGTAGTTGGATACAGACATGTTTATGTCATTACCCATCCACAGGGCCATAGAGTACTGAGGTGTGAATCCGGAGAACCAGATATCGTACATGTTACTTGTTGTACCTGTCTTACCGGCGGCAGGCTGGGAGCTGATGGATGCGCTGCGTCCTATACCGTTTGAAACAACGGATCTGAGCACGTCTGTCATAATCCAGGCAACACCCTTATCGTAAACCTGAGTTTCTTCAGTTTTCTTTTCAAAGAGAACCTCGTCCTTTGAGTCAAGAACCTTAGTGTAGAAGATAGGTGTCTTGTACACTCCGCCGTTAGGAAATACCGCATAGGCGGCAGTTTCCTCGAGAGGGGTGAGGCCGCGGGTTGTTCCGCCCAGAGCCATTGCAGCAGGGTTGCAGTCCGTTTCCTCATCAAGGGTTGTGATTCCGCACTTCTTCAGCATTTCGATGCAGTATTCAGCACCTTCATTTCTGTCTATCTGCTGGAAGATCTTGTAGGAGCAGACGTTAAGTGACTGCTGAAGGGCTTCTCTGACTGTCTGAGGTCCGTGGTAACCGTGGTCATCATTGAGAGGCCAGGTTCTGCCGTTTCCATCAGTAGTTCTGGCATCGTTTATAACGCTGCCGGCTGTTACATAATCACCCCAGTCGGAGCCTTCACTTGTATCGAGGCTCATATCCTTGTTTGCCTCGTGGTATTCGTAACTCATCTGGAGCGCTGGGCCGTATACGGCAATCGGCTTAATGGATGATCCCGGCTGACGAGGATTAACTGCTCTGTTGTAGAGCTGCTTGCCTGTAGCGCCGCGGCCGCCCATCATGCCCTTGATTTCTCCGGTCTTCAGTTCCATTATTACTGCGGCTGCCTGAGGCTGACGAACCTTCTGCTTCAGAGTGTAGAAGTCGCTGCCTACCTTGTAGCCTTCGTCTGTTTTCTTGAAGAAGTCAGGATAGTCGCTGAAGAACTGAGCAGATATTACACAGTTATCGTTGTTATCGAATGACTTGTATTCCCTTGGTATTGACAGGGCACCGCTTTCGATAAAGTAGAACTTGCCGTCATTGTCCACTTTGTACATTCCCTTAAACTCAACGCTGATATCGGTACCTTCAGAGGTTTCGGTACTGAAGAGGTTAAGTCTCTTGCCCTTGAGAATGGTTAAGCTGCCGTCGTTGTTCTTCTTGTATTCATTTTTGCGGAGAAGGAAATTTCCTCCGTCATCAATGTAGTTGGAGTACTTGTAAGCAAGAACCACTCCCTGATCGCTGATTATATTGCCGTCAGCATTTGTTCTGGTATAGGCGATTGTGGTAAAGTTGCTGTCTTCACTGAACTCCTCCTCCATAATTTTCTGAATGTTGGAATCCATGGAAGTATATATCTTAAGACCCTTGGTGTAGATCATGTTCTCGGCATCGCTCTCGCTGATGTTGTACTCTTTCATCATATCCTTAACAAGCTGCTGGAGACAGTAGTCTGTGAAGTATGATGTCTTGCTAGCATCTACTGCTGCACCGATTTTGATTTCATCCTGAAGATCCTTGCCGACAGCCTTGTTGTACTGAGCTTCAGTAATAAAGCCCTTGTTCAGCATATTGGAGAGCACAAGCTCACGTCTGTCCTTCGTCATGTCTCCGTTGTAGAGATAGGTTACAGTGTCGGTTTTCTTTATTTTAGGAAGGGCAGTGTTCTGTCCGTAGTAATCCGAATAAACAAGAGCGTAAGTATCAGGTGACTGAGGCAGGGCAGCCAGTGCCGCACACTGCTCCAGAGTAAGATCCTTGGCGGAGACATCAAAGTAGCTTTCAGCTGCTGCCTCAACACCGTAGGAGTTAAAGCCCAGATAGATGGTATTCAGGTATGCCTCCATAATCTGTTCCTTGGACATGTTCTTTTCAAGGATGATTGTGCAGTACATTTCCGTCAGCTTACGGGAAATTGAGCGCTGACTCTTGATTTCAGCCAGATACACGTTTCGTGCAAGCTGCTGTGTAACAGTGGAGGTACCGCTGATTTCACCGCCTCCGAAGATGCTGTCGCGGATGGCACCGATAACTCTGATGAAGTTGAAGCCGTTGTGGGACCAGAACTTCTGGTCTTCTATTGCTATAACGGCGTTAACCATGTTTTCAGGTATCTCATCATACTGAATTACAGTTCTGTTTCCGTCGGAGAAATACAGGTTCTCGATTTCATTTCCCTCGCTGTCATACATTACCGAACGCTGGCTGATGTGTGAATAGATATCGTCAGTGTCGATAATCGGAGCCTTCAGAAATACAATGCCTACGAAAATTCCCACAGCAAAAACCCCAGCAAGGGCTATTGTGAGAATTATTTTGAAAAGTGACTTAGGTCTGGATTCCGGCTTGAGGGCCTTGTAGCCTGATTCTCCCGAGGCACTTCCTCCGAACTTGGATGATGCAGCCACAGCCTTTGCCTTTGCTCGCTTGGCCTTTGACTTGGCATCAGCGGCCAGATCCTTCGCACCTGAACGGCTTCTTTCTCTCTTTGCTTTGCTCTTTGAAGCAGTATCAGCGTTTTCACTGCTGTGTGATGCCTTCCTTGAGGCGCGGCTGGCTCTGGAAGGTTTTATTTCTTCGTTCTTTTTATTGCGGCCGCGGTAGTTCCTGCCTCCGCCATAGAAGAATTCTTCATCACCGGCTTCGGCACTGTAGGTGTCCGTGTCGGCAATTTTGCTCTCATGAGTGTTTGCCATCTCGTCAAATTTGGCAAAAAAATCATCATTGTAATCGTTAAACTTATCTGACAAAACTCTATCCTCCGATATATTTATTACAGTAATTGATATCCAAACAAACAATTACTGTAATTGTACCATAACATCCCCCGCAAGACTATAACATAAACATTTTTTTAGTGGAAATATATGGAAACAATTCTTGAAATTTACATTTGCCGGTAATATAATTTTATGGGATTCAAAGATATGTTAAGGGGTACTGGGATGATAAGACGACCATTATTATTTGCTGCCATGGGACAGGCTGCAGGAGTTTTAATCGGATACTGCTTTAGCAGATGGGTATGGGCGGTTTGTGTTCTGTGCGCAGCAGGTCTTCTTTTTTATGTGCAAAGGCAGCCGGCCAGAGTCAGAAAAATTGTTTCTCTGGGGGCTGCCGCCTTTGTGCTGGGAAGTTTTTGCCTCTGGGGATGGGACTGTGTTCTTCAAAAACAGGAGGACAGCCTTGCGGGAGGAAACACGGCTATGGGTAGGGTAACGGATACGGAGAAAAAAGTCAGTCAAAAGGGAGAAGAGTATACCCGGGTTACGGTGAAGACTGATTCCGGAAAAATACTGATAAGCTGTTATGGAGAAAGCTTGACCCGTACACCTGTACCGGGCTGCCTTGTGAGGGCTGAAGGAAGCATAAGGCCGCCTGATGGCCGGCGCAATCCCGGATGCTTTGATTACCGGCTGTATCTGAGGTCAATCGGGATAACAGCTGTTATGACGGCGGACAACCTGGTAATACTCCGGGAGTCAGAGTCGCCGGCAGGACGGCTGTTTCTTTTAAAGGAGAATTTCGCCGGAAGAGTTGAGAAAATCTGCGGCGGGGATACGGCGGCCATGATTAAGGCTATCATGTTCGGTGATAAGGGGGAGCTTGACGGGGATACGCTGGAGGTGTTTCAGAGAAACGGCACCGCTCACATTCTGGCTGTCAGCGGACTCCACATTGGAATCATATACGGATTTCTCCTGAAAATATGGAGGGGTAGAAGGGGATGGGCTTTTCTGGTGTTCACCTGTTGTTTCTTCTTTTGCTATGCAGTTATGGCAGGGTTTTCTCCTTCTGTTGTGAGGGCGGTTGTGATGGTGATTCTCCATTCCCTGGCATCACTTACAGGCAGGCGATACGATCTTGACAGCGCAGCCTTCGCAGTGGCGTCAGGTGTGCTGGCGGTTAGACCCTTTATGCTTTTTAATGCAGGCTTTCAGATGTCATTTCTGGCGGTTCTAACACTGACTTTAGCCATACCGTACATAAAGTCATTCTATTCGGGAATGTTCACCACAAGTCTTGCAGTGCAGCTGGGTCTTGGACCTTTCATATGGTATAACTTTAATTATCTGTCACTTCTGGCGGTATTCATAAATGTACCGGTTGTTTTCCTGGCAGGGATAATTGTGCCGGCGGGGCTTGTGGGGCTGGTGCTCCATAATACACCTATGTTTGATTTCTCAGCCCGTCTAATTGATTTTCTGTGCAATTTGCTGACCGGTATTAACAGAATTGTTGAGATTGAAGGGATTACTACATTCCAGCTGCCAAGTCCTCCTGTTTGGACAGTAGC
>JALFKB010000089.1 GCA_022775805.1 Clostridiales bacterium | reverse complement strand
CGGGCTTTCGGGATTCTTTGCAATCCTCTATTTTGTGCTGTCAGATAGCATTTCAGCCTTTGACGATTACATCAGATACGGCTTCTACAGCCTAAGAAACCCGGCGCTTTCTGCCTTTGTAACAAAATTCACTCTTATGGGCAACTGGCAGTTCATCACGCTGACATGCATCGTCCTGCTGGCAATAAAGCCAACAAGAATAAAATACGGGGTTCCCCTGTCCATTGGTGCCATTCTTGTGAGCCTCCTTAACAAGGCCGTTAAGCACCTGGTTCTGAGACCGCGCCCGGATCAGGTTTACCACATTATTGTCCAGGGGGGCTACTCCTTTCCAAGCGGTCATTCAATAATAAGCATGTTCTGCTTCGGACTTCTTCTGTGGCTCATAAACAGAACTGTAACCAATAAAAAACTGCGGATTTTTCTCTCCGCAGTCATGATATTTCTTATGTTCGGAATAGGACTCTCCAGAATTTACTGCGGAGTTCACTATCCTTCCGATGTTCTGGCGGGCTGGTGTCTTGGCATTTCCGCACTTTCCGCCGAGATTCTCATAATCAGCAGCATCGAGAAGAAATCCGGCAAGATAAAATCCTGACTCCCGCTAGCAGATTCTCGGCAGACCCTCTCCGTACAGCACATCGAAGCGCCTGGTGGCACCCAGGTGTGTTTTGATGTATGCACCCTGTCCCTCTTCCACACATCCTATCACGGCGGCATCTGCACCGTGCTCCGTGTTTTTCATTATCTCCAGCGCCTTATCGGCTTCACCGGAAGGAACAACTGCAATCATCTTGCCTTCGTTTCCCATGTACAGAGGATCAAGACCCAGAATGTCTGCAAAGCCCTTTACCTCGGGATTAACGGGAATCGACTCTTCCTGAAGCTCAATCTTTACTGCCGAACTTTCGGCAATCTCGTTTATTACCGTGCCAAGGCCGCCCCTTGTCACATCTCTCATTGTCCTGACGCTGATTCCTCCTTTGAAGAGAGCATCCACAATGTCCCCCAGGGCTGCGCAGTCGCTGGTGATATTGTTGTCTATCTCCATTCTGTGGCTGAGAATGCATGCGTGGTGGTCACCCAGATTTCCTGAGCATATTATTACATCGCCGGGACGGCAGTTTCCGCTGGAAACATCTCTTCCCTCAGGTATCTCTCCGATTCCGGTGGTGTTTATATACAGACCTCCGTTACCTTCAACAACCTTCGTATCTCCTGCCACGATGATGACTCCCGCCTCTTTAGCCTGTTTCGCCATCGACTCGACAATTCTGTCAAGAAGCTCAATGTCAAGCCCCTCCTCGAGAATGAAGCCGCAGGTAAGATATTTAGGAACGGCACCCATCATAAGAAGGTCGTTAACAGTTCCGCAAACGCAGAGCTTGCCTATGTCGCCGCCCTTGAAAACAAGGGGTGTTACAACGAAGGAGTCCGTGCTGCAGGCTATTCTGCCGCCTACTTCCAGCACCGCTGCATCCTCCATCTTATCAAGCACTCCGTTGGAAAAATGCTTTCCGAATATTTCTCCCATTAGCTGTGCGCTGCTTTTGCCGCCGCTGCCGTGGGCCATTGTTATTTTCATTCTTTTTCTCCTTAGTGTTTATTTCTGTACCAGATTCCGCAGCTCCCCTCAGATGACACCATACATGGGCCGAAGGGCTTCATCGGCGTACAGGTTCCACCTGCAAACATCGGGCACTGATCGGGATTTATCTTTCCGGTAATTACATCTCCGCACCTGCAGCCCTCAGGAAGTTCCATATCCTCCACAAGATCCCTGCTGCCTCCGTCATACCCTGCATAGTCCCCTGCAAGATACAGCCCGCTTTCGGGAATCACTCCCAGACCCCGCCACATTGCAGGACCTGCACAGAAAGCCGTCTCAATTGCATCCAGGGCTTTCCTGTTGCCGTTTTCCCTGACTGCGTTGGTATACATGTTCTCAACTCTGCCCATTCCTGCCTCTATCTGCTTCACTATGCGATAGATTGCAGCCAGTATGTGCTCCGCTTCAAACCCGGAGATAACAAATGGTTTGCCGTACTCCGAAGCCAGTTCGTCATACACATGAACACCTGTAATTACGCTCACATGTCCCGGACATATGAACCCGTCAATATCCTCCTGATTACGGCATATCCACTCCAGGGCAGGTACAGCAGTCTTAAGTGCCGTTACTAGCTTTATGTTCTCGATACCCAGGGCCTTTGCCTGCTGAATCATAAGGGCATAGGTTGGCGCAGTCGTTTCGAAGCCCACTGCAGCCACAACATATGTGGTATCGGGATTTGCCCTTGCCTTCTCTATGGCCTCAAAGGGTGAATACATTATGGTTATTCTTCCGCCGCCTTCCTCTGCCTCGGCCTTGTTTTCCGAGAGGCTTCCTCGGCTTCCCGGAACCTTCATCATGTCTCCGAAGGTCAGCAGTTCGCATCCCGGCGTACATGCGTATTCGACACATCTGTCAATGTATGCTGTAGGTGTTACGCACACAGGACATCCCGGTCCCGAGATCAGTTTAATCTTCGGGGAAATCAGGTCTCTTATTCCGTTCTTGAAAATTGCGGCAGTATGAGTGCCGCAAACCTCCATGAGTTTTAGTTCTCTTCCGTCGTATGACTTCAGATAGTCTATTACATCTCTAATATCCACTATGACAGAGCCTCCAGATCCGCGAACAGGTCGATTATCTCCTGAGCCTGTTCCTTATCCATTACTTCAATGGCGCACCCTGCGTGCACCAGAACATACTGACCCACCTCGGGTTCAACAAGACCCACGTTCACATTCACCATGTTTCCGTTAAAGTCAACCTTGGCAGTTGTTCCCTCGATTTCAGTTACTCTTCCAGGTATTGCTACACACATGTTCTCTACTCCTCCCCCGGCAGCTTGCAGATATCAACCCAGCCTGCTGCCCTGCTGTATTCATATAGTTCATCATTTGTAAGTTCTATGGCGCTGTTGTCCGACCCGCATGCCGGAAATACCGTCTCAAATCTCTTCATGGACTCGTCGCAGTACACATCAACATCGTCCCTTTCAATTGCAAAGGCACACACTCCTCCGATGGCGTGTCCCGTATATTCAATCACCTCGTCGGGTTTCAGCATTTTAGCCTTGAATCCGAACTGATCCTTGAATTTCCTGTTATTGATTCTGCCGTCACCAGCCATCTGAACAAGTATGGCGCCGGCTCCGTCAGGTTTGAGAAATGACATGGTTTTGCAGATTCGAGCCCCTTCGACTCCCACTGCCTCGGCAGCGAGATCAACGGTGGCGCTGGAAACATCAAACTCCATGATTTTGTCCTCAATTCCGAATTGACGGAAGTATTCCTTTACCTTTTCTATAGCCATTGTCGTCCTCCGTTTCGGTTATATTGTACCATTCACCGCCCCATTAGTAAAATCCAAAAGTTCCTTCAATTCCATAGGTTTTCCGAAGAGGTAGCCCTGACAGTAGGAATTGCCGTAACGTTTAAGGAATTCATGCATTTCCTTCGTTTCGACACCCTCGAAGCAAATTGTTGTTCCCGTAATTCCGTAGGACTTCGCAAGGGCCTCGGTGTATATCTGGTAGCTTTCATCATCCTTAAGCTTTTTGACGAATTTACCGTCAAGCTTAACCTCGTCAACTGATATGTTAAGAAGAAGGTTTATTGTTGAATATCCCGTGCCCATATCATCAAAGGCAACCTGGACACCCTCCTCACGCAGTTCCGAAATAACCCTCTTGAGATAATCCACATCCAGTTCCTTGCTTCGCTCGGTGAGTTCAAGAATCAGGCCCTCCGGCGGATAATTCATCTCCCTGAGGATAGCCATGACATCCTTCGTGAAGCAATCGTTTCTCATCTGAAGAGACGTGACATTCACCGATATTTTGAAACTCCTGTTGTTTATTCTCACGATTGATGCCGCCCTGACAGCCTGTCTTATTATCCACAGTCCCATATTGTAGAAGCATGGATCAGTCTCAAGAAAATCGATGAATCTTCCCGGCATAACTTCTCCGTTTGGAAGGTTCTGCCATCTTAAGAGGGCCTCAGCACCCACAACAGCTCCTGTTTGTGTTTTTACAATCGGCTGGTATTTGAGGTAGAAGTATTCCATTCCTCCTGCAGCATCTCTGTAAATTTCTGTAAGCAGTTCCAGATCCGCCTGAGGGCTTCTCTCATCCATCTCGTCAATGAACACTAGCTTGTCGTTTCTGGTATACCTGGATTTCTCAGCGGCGAAAATCAGTTCACTTCGAATTGTATCTCTGTCGTTAACCATTCCGGGACGTATCTCCGCAGCACCGGCAAATACATTGAGAGGAACAAGCCTTTCTCCGGACTTAACCCCCTCTGACAGGGCATCGCAAATACAGCTGTACTTAGCTGCGGCATCATCCCTTGACACATCATAAAGAACAATGGCAATGTTGCTTCCCTTGTCCGTAAAAACTTCGCCTCCATCACCAACTTCTCTGCTGACAATACCTGCAGCCTCCTTCAGAATATCTCTTCCCCCAAGGTAACCGTACATCATGTCTATTCTCTCGGTGTCATTTATTCTCATCTGGATTATGACAGCATGTCTTCCCTGGTTAACGATTTCGGTATACCGTTCATTAATCGCGAATCCGTTTCTGAAGCCTGTAATGGCGTCAATCTTCTCCAGCACCCCATAGTTGATAAGGTATCCTGCAAATACATCCGGTTTGCCGTTTACGCCCTTGAATACTGAACCCCGGGTTGTGCACCTTACATATTCCCCATACCTGTTAAGAGCTCTGTACTCACTGTTAAAGTATTTCTTCTTGCCGGTCATTACCTCTGTGAAGGCAAATCTGTTTTCTTTCAAATCGTCCGGATGAATTTTTTCCGCCCATTTTAAGCTGAAATCCTCTACAAACTCAAAGCCCATGTCGAAATACTCATTCCATGCAGGAGCAATTCTCGTTATGTTTGTTTCAAGGTTGCATACAAATGGATATATGTGATTGTCTGCAGAGCACATTGCATCGAACATGTAATCCGTAAGCCCCGTGAGATTAAGCCGTGTCCCCATGTCTGCGGCAGCGAGGGCTGTAGCACCCTTCATCTCCGTCTTGTTTCTGTACATTACATAATCGGCAGTTCGCACAACATCTCTGATGGAACTGTAGTCCGGTCCTGCCTGGGCATATCCTATTGCCACTGATGGAGTGTATCTTCCCTCGGTATTGATGCCGGCAAGTGTATTCTGAACTGAGCGACACTCCTCTCTTACCGTCTCCTCCTCCACATTGTGGAATACCACGAAGAACTCATCTCCACCCATTCTGTATATTCCGTCAGCGTGTTTCAGACCCTCGGTAAGCACCGACGCCACCAGGGCAATGTAGTGGTCCCCCTCGGAATGACCGAACATTCCGTTTACCGCCTTGAGGTTGTTTATGTCGCAAAATGCCAGAATATAGCTGTAATCCCGCTTTTTGCGAAATCTTTCTTCTATTGCCTCGATATCGGTTTCGTAGCTGTGTCTTGACAGCACCCCAGTCAGGGCATCCGTCATCGCCTTCTCCCGGAAGAAATGCACCGGATTCTCAATTGAGAAGAAGAAGGCAACTGTTACTACTGTAATTCCGCCCCCTGTAAACAGCATTTCCGGAACGGCAACCTGCACCAGTATACTGGCAAAGAGTATAAATATCATAGGAAGAAGCGCATATTTCACCATCTTCTTCAGTCTTCTGAAGTTAACAAACAGCACTACAGTTGCGGCCACCAGAAACAGGAAGGCCAGGGTGAAGCCGCCGTAAGCAGCAGGGCCCAGACTGAGATATGTCCCCTTCATTTCCACATATTCTATTCCCAGCACAGGAACGCAGGCCACGAAGATTGCCACTACAGCATACCCTGCCATGTACAGTTTCCCTGTTGAGTCCGGGTAGCAGGTTCTGACTATATAAAACAGCAGCTCGTTGGTATAGAGAATCGCCGTAACATAGAAAATGACATGACATATGTCGTTAACAATTTCCGGGACACTGTCCGTGTTGTTTACCGTAATGATTGTAACAAAATCAAAAATTACATGAAGCAAAGCAAAGATAACCAGTCTCGTGAAAGGACCGCTGTCTCTGCCCTTCAGATATGCCCTGGACATGAAAAAAAGAAATATTAAAACCAGAAAGCATACAAGCTCTTCTCTGAGAATTAGAACCGGATACATATGTTTCCCTATTTCCTTTCAATATATTGTATATTCTATCACAATTCGCCTGTTTAGTCTCCTCCGGCCATAAAAAAACGCCCTGCATTAAGAAAACACCCTCCACTGAGAAGGGTGTTTTAAACATTTTTTTCACTGTACCTACAGTGCCTTTGATTCTATTTCTTCAAGGAGCTTGGCCATAAGTTCATCTGGAGTCATTACAACCTCATCCCCTGTCTTGGTGTTTCTCACCGTAAGGGTGCCTGCCTCAACCTCCTTCTCTCCGATTACGCAGAGATAAGGATTTCTCTCGTTACGGGCTTCACGAATCTTGTAGCCGATTTTCTCGTTTCTGATATCGCACTCGGCTCTGAGACCTGCAGCCTTGAACTTCTCGGCAACCTCCAGAGCGTATGGAGCGAACTTCTCGGTTACTGTCATCAGCTTAACCTGAACAGGCGCCAGCCAAAGAGGGAACTTTCCTGCGAAATGCTCTATAAGGATTCCGATGAATCTCTCAACTGAACCGAAGGCTGCTCTGTGAATCATGAGCGGTCTGTGCTTCTCTCCGTCCGGTCCGATGTAAGTAACATCGAATCTCTGAGGCATCTGCATGTCGAGCTGGATTGTTCCGCACTGCCATGTTCTGCCAAGGGAGTCTTCCAGGTGGAAGTCAAGCTTAGGTCCGTAGAAGGCTCCGTCTCCCTCGTTGATAACATAAGGAGCATCGATCATCTCTATGGCTTCCTTCAGTGCAGTTTCTGCAGCATCCCATTCCTCCTTGGTTCCCATGGAATCCTCAGGTCTTGTGGAAAGCTCAATGTGATATGAAAGATTGAACAGCTTGTACAGATCGTCATAAAGCTGTATAACCTTAACTACTTCTTCCTTTGTCTGCTCCGGCAGCATGAAGATGTGAGCATCATCCTGAACGAAGGTACGAACTCTCATGAGTCCGTGGAGTGCTCCCGACAGCTCGTGCCTGTGGCACTGACCAAGCTCTGCGTATCTGACAGGCAGTTCTCTGTATGACCAGAGCTTTCTCTTAAATGCCAGAATTGAACCCGGGCAGTTCATTGGCTTTATGGCATAATCCTCCTCATCGATCTGAGTGAAGTACATGTTGTCCTTGTAGTGATCCCAGTGACCTGAGGTTCTCCAGAGCTGCTCGTTGAGAATAAGAGGGGTTCTGATTTCCTCGTAGCCTCTGTTGTAGTGCTCCTTCTTCCAGAAGTTTTCAAGCTCGTTTCTGATAACCATTCCCTTAGGCAGGAAGAACGGGAATCCCGGACCCTCCTCAGCGATCATGAAAAGATCCATTTCCTTGCCCAGCTTACGGTGATCTCTCTTCTTTGCCTCCTCCAGCTTGGTCAGATATTCATCAAGCTCTGCCTGTGACGGGAAGCAGGTTCCGTAAATTCTTTGGAGCATCTTGCGGTTTGAGTCCCCTCTCCAGTAGGCTCCCGCAATGCTCTGGAGCTTTACGGCCTTAATCTGTCCTGTGGACTCCATGTGAGGTCCAGCACACAGATCCGTGAAATCTCCCTGTTTGTAGAATGAAATTACAGCATCCTCAGGAAGATCCTGAATCAGTTCAACCTTGTAGTCCTCATCCTTATCAGCCATGAACTTAATGGCCTCCTCGCGAGGAAGCTCGAATCTTTCCAGGGGATAATTGGCCTGGATTATCTTTTTCATTTCCTTCTGTATCTTAAGCAGATCGTTTGGTTCCAGAACATGCTCCATATCGAAGTCGTAGTAGAACCCGTTTTCAATAGCAGGTCCTATCGCCAGCTTCGCATCGGGCCACAGCTTCTTAACAGCCTGAGCCATGATATGGGAAGTGGTGTGTCTGTAATTCTCTCTCACCTGCTCATCTTCAAAATTGATTTTTTCCTTTGCCATTTTGTTCTCCTTGTATATGTGAATTTCTTTGTGCACCTGATACATATTACAACTGATTCTTCTCCAGGGCAAGTTCCACAAGCCTGTCAATCAGCACATCATACTTAACACCCACCGCCTCCATCAGCTGAGGGTACATGCTTATCTTGGTGAAGCCCGGCATGGTGTTGATCTCGTTAAACACCAGCTCGCCGTCCTCGTATCCGCCGCTCTCGCCCCGAGTCAGGAAAAAGTCCACCCTGGCCAGGCCGTCGCAGCCCATTATCTCGAAGATTCCCACCGCCGTATCGCGAATCTCTTTTTCCCGTTCCGGAGACAGATCCGTTACTATGCCGGTTCTGGAGCCTATGTCATCATACTTGGCTCTGTAATCGTAGAATTCGTTAGCCGCGAATATCTCCCCGATGCAGCTTGCCACGGGAGCCTCAGGGGAATTGGTGTTTCCCAGAACGGCCACCTCTATCTCCCTGCCGTATATTGCCTCCTCCACAAGGGCCTTATTATCTTCTGCAAAGGCAACCCTGAGGGCTTCCTCAAGTCCTTTCCTGGTTTTGACCTTGCTTATTCCCACAGAGGAACCGGCATTGGCAGGCTTAACAAAGAGAGGATACTCTCCTCCGAAAAACTCATCCGTTACCCGGGCAGCCTCAGACTCGTCGCAGCCCCGGTGAGCCACGCAGCACTTAGCCTGTCTGCAGATTTCAGCCTGATCCACCATTGCCTTGGTAATTGCCTTGTCCATTGCGGCAGCCGAGGCTGTTGAATCCGAGCCCACAAACGGGATTCCCGCAATCCGCAGAAAGCCCTGCATTCTGCCGTCTTCGCCGTTTCTTCCATGGAGAAGAGGAAATACCACATCTACATCAAGTCCTGCGAAGCCTGCCCCGGGCATGAGGCACACCTCTCTGTTTGTATCGAGGCTTTCCCAGTCTCCCGTCTGTATCTGCTCCGGCGCAGCCTCTGTCCGGAACCACCTTCCGGTTTTGGTTATTCCGACTTTTATTATATCGTATTTATCTCTGTTTATGTGTTCAAGCACCGATGCCGCTGAAATTCTGGATATTTCATGTTCAGAGCTTACACCCCCGAACAGCACCATCAGGGCTGTCTTCTTTCTTGTTTCTTCCATACTGTATTATCTGTAACTGTCTTATCTGTACTAATCTGTTTAATACTCTATCTGCCTTTGCTTTGTCAGTATATTCCCGTCCTGTAGGATATTTCGTTGCTTATCTGCTGAACGGTGTCCGTAGGCTGATATGCCGGCTGGTCAAAGAACTGCTCATGGAGCTTGCTGACGTTGTTTGCCAGATTCACAGGCGGCCCGTACCAGGCGTAGCCCGCTCCGGCATTTCCTGTCCAGCTGCCCACATCATAAGGCCATCCTGTTGTGCTGTCCGTCATATCATAGGACTTGAATTTTATCATCATTCCCAGGATGTCGGCGCTGGATATATTTGTCTTCACCTCAGGCATTGCCTTCCGCATTACCTTGAACATTGTCAGGAATCCGGAGCTTTTCAGTTCCTTGAAGGTTTCCTTGAAGACTATTTTCATTCTCTCATTTCGCCTGTAATCTCCCGTTACCGCATCCTTTCTTATACGGGAATAGGTAACGGCCTGAACTCCGTTAAGGGTCTGCTTGCCTGCCGATTCCACAGGAGTATCCGGACCGTCAACATTTCTGGCAGTTTCCGGAATGTACTTGTTCATTTCGTCTATTTCCGATTCCTGGAGGTCAATCTCAATTCCTCCCACGGAATCGATGATGTCCGCCACGGTCTTCCAGTTTATCACCACAGCCTTGTCTATATTCAGATCCATATTGCTGTTCAAGGCATAAAGTGACTGCTGAGCTCCTCCGTAGAAGTAGGCGTGGGTTATCTTGTCCAGGCCCTGATCCCCCACATCAAGCATAGTGTCACGGAACACGGAAAACATTTTCACCTCATCAGTTTCGTTATTTATGCTTGCCACCACGATGGCATCACTTCGGGCATTGGAATCATCCTCATCCGCCCTGGCGTCAATACCCAGAACCGCAATGTTTGTGTATCCCTCAAGCTGGCTTGCCACTGAAGGGTTGATTCCTATGGCATCCTTGTCAATGTCAAGATGCTCCATGCTTCCCAGGGCTCCCAGAGCCATAACCAGTGCTGCAATTCCCGCCACAACGGTACCGCCCACCAGCAGTGTCAAAACAGCAACGATTCCCTTAAGTCTGCGGTTTCTGCCCTTCATCTTTCCGGGTATCTTCCCGCCAGTTTTCCTGCTGGTTTTCTCGTAGGCCTTGTTTCTCGCTATGCTCCTGCCGGATCTTCCTGATCTGCCTGATCTTCCTCCTGCTGAACCGCCTCCCTCCCGGGCTGCCAGGTACTCCTGCATTTCCCGATCTCTGCGCTGCTTCTCCTGCTGCTTCCGCCTCAGTTCGGAACTGCCATAGGGAGTATCGGTTATTGACAGTTTCCGCCGCTCTTTGGAGTTGTTTGCAAAATACCTTCCGTATTTTGCATCGTTGCGACTAAATCCGTCACTTTCTTCAGTTTCACTCTGTCGGTTATGCTCTCTCAGAGCCAGATATTCCCGGTACTGACGTTCTCTTTCATCCATTACGCGTATGCTCCTGTCAATTTATGGATGCATGCTGACGCTTTATCTCTGACCGCAATGGCCTCCCCTTCATCATCGCCTCTCATGCAGTAATATACCTTTATTTTCGGTTCAGTTCCCGATGGTCTGATTGCCACCCAGGATCCATCTTCAAAGAAGTACTTCAGAACATCAGCCTTGGGAAGTCCCGTTTCATCACAGGAGTAATCCACATATCTGATGCTTCCTCCGGTCATATCGCAGTCTGAATCACCGAAGATGTCCTCCTTCCTCTCTCTGAATTCCTCCATTATCTTCCTCATTGTCTCCGCGCCGTCTGCACCCTCGAAGACAAAGGACTCCTGACTGTCGTGCCAGTATCCCAGTCTGGCATAAAGCTCCGCCAGCACATCGGTAAGGGTTTTGCCATGAGCCTTGTGATATGCAGCCATTCGGCATATTGCCAGAGCCGTGCTGACACCGTCCTTGTCCCGGGCATGAGTTCCCGTGAGATAGCCGTAGCTTTCTTCGTAGCCCATTAGGAAATCCGTCAGTCTTCCCTCTGCCTCCATGTCATTCATGACCTTGCCGATATACTTGAAGCCCGTCAGGACGTATTCCACATCGATGCCCTTTTCCTCCGCAATGAGAGGTCCCATCTGACTGGATACGATTGTGGTTATTATCTTCCTGCCCCGGCAGTCTGCGCCGTCACTGCATCCGCCACAGCCTTCAACCCTCTCGGCAGCTATTCTGCAGAGATAGTCTATCAGCAGTATTCCCATCTGGTTTCCGGTTATGTAGTCTACCCGCCATCCGTTAACCACTCCCGCTCCAACTCTGTCACAGTCGGGATCGGTTCCCAGTATTATGTCCGCATCCCCAGCCATGGCTGCTGCCATCTCAAGGGCTGCCGGATCCTCTGGATTCGGCTTTTTCACTGTTGGAAAGTCGCCGTTAAAGTCGGACTGCTCCGGAACAAGCCTAACATCCTTGAAGCCTGCCTTTGCAAGAGCTTCGGTCACGTAATCTCTGCCGCTTCCATGGAGAGGTGTATACACAACCTTTAGATCCCCATATTCCACAGGCCCCCTGCCGCAGTCCTCTATTGCCTCCAGGAAGTTCTCTATAACGCTGTCCCCCACAGGTACCACCATTCCGGCATCAATAACAGCATCGTCAAGGTTCATTCCCTCAATTGCCAGGGGATCATCTATTGCCTCCATCGCGGAGGCAATCCTTTCTGTCTCCTCCGGAAGCATCTGACATCCCGTTTCATCGTATACCTTGAAGCCGTTGTACTCCCTGGTGTTGTGACTGGCGGTGATAACAACTCCTCCGTCAGCCTGAAGATGTCTTACCGCAAAGGAGAGAAGGGGTACAGGTGACGGTCTGTCAAACAGATATGTCTTCACCCCTGCTCCCGCCAGAACCTCTGCAGTTTCCCGTGCAAAAGCCTGGGAGTTGTTTCTCGTATCAAAGGCTACAACAACCCGGGGAGTTTCCTTCCCTGCAAGGAGCATATCCGCCAGGGCCTTGGCAGCCATCCGGACAGTGTGCCGGTTCAGCCGGTTTGTTCCCGGACCCATTATTCCCCGCATTCCTCCTGTTCCGAACTCCGCCGACCTGTAAAAGGCCTCATGAGCCTCATCCGGCGTCATGCTCTGCAGAACATCTCTTTCTTCTTCGTTAATATTGGGACTGTTAAGCCATTTGTTATATGTTTCTCTGTAATCCATATACTTCTCTTTGTTTCATATATCATGCTTCTACTGATGTTCTGCTGTTACTGAATCTTAAGATACTTGGCATAGACATATCTGCCGTTTGAAAGCTTCGCCCAGCCGTTTGTCTTTACTGATGTAACGGTGAGTATCTTGCCCTTGCCGTAGGTTCCCACTCTCTTGTATTTCGTTCCCGGACCCTTCCTGTAGTTCACATCCGTTGTTGTCTTCGCTGTGTACTTGCAATTGGAAAGGCTCATGTAATATCCGTTTGTGAGCTTGGCCCATCTTCCTGAAATGCTT
>JALFKB010000050.1 GCA_022775805.1 Clostridiales bacterium | reverse complement strand
ATCCGGCCAAGACCTTTATGGGGGATGGAGGTTCACAGCTTCTGGGCTTTGCACTGGCGGCTCTGTCGCTTCTGGGAAGAGCCAAGAGCGCCACGCTGGTTGTACTGGTAATACCAGCCCTGGTTCTGGGCCTTCCTATTTTTGACACGGTCATGGCTATAATTAGAAGAACCCTGAGAGGACAGTCCATTGGAACTGCCGACAAGGAGCACCTGCATCATCGTATCATGAAAGCGGGCTTCGGGCAGAGACGAGCCGTGCTCCTCATGTACAGTGTAAGCGGAATTATGGGGGTGTTGGCAATTCTGTACAGCAGAGAGCTGTATGTTGAAAGTGTTGCCCTGGCTCTGATTGCCTGCATCATAATCGGCGTGATTCTTACCGACACGGGAAGCAACAAGGTGAGCATCAGAGGAACAAGAATAAAACGCGAAAAGCCTGACAAACCGTCGGGAGGAAGTAAAGATAAAGAATAAACAGAAATGGAGAAGTTGAACACAAATAACAATTCGGGAATGCTTAAGACGGTTGGCATAGTTGCCGGCCCTATTGCGCTGCAGAGCCTTATCGCCTCCAGCCTCAATCTGGTGGACAATCTGATGGTGGGAGGTCTTGGCGAACTGGCTCTGAATGCGGTGGGAGTATCGGTTCAGATATTTTTCATATACTGGATGATGATATTCGGATTCTCCAGCGGAGCGGCCACCTTCATGGCTCAGTTTTACGGTGTTGGGGATTACAGGAATATCAGAAGAACTGCGGGTTTTGCCTTCACAGTGTCCATTGCAGTGGGGGGAGTATTCTTCCTGGCAGCCTTATTTTTCCCGGAATATATCCTGAGGGTGTTCACAAAGTATCCGGAGGTAATTGAGGCGGGAGTTCCGTACATTAGAACGGGAGCGCCGTGTTTCCTTATGGTGGCGGCTCTTCAGCCCCTGTCAATACTGCTGCGTTCAACCCAGCAGACTCAGTATCCTCTCTATGCCAGTGTATTTGCCCTCTGCCTGAACACATTTTTGAATTACAGCCTGATTTACGGTCATTTCGGCATGCCTGAGATGGGAGTTCAGGGCGCTGCCCTGGCTACAGTACTGTCCAGAGTGTGCGAAGTAACAATCTTGCTTATGTTTGTGTTTGTTCGGGACAACAGAGTTAAGGGGCCAATAAGAGAGTTTTTTGGGTACAGCAGAACCTTGGCAGGAAGGATAACGAAGAACTCTCTGGCAACCACAATAAACGAAACTGCCTGGGGGCTGGGAACGTCACTTTACGTGGCAGCCTTTGCGAGAATCGGCATAACTGCGGGAGCTGCGGTTCAGGCCTGCAATACCATAAACAACATGTTCATTATGGCCGCGTTCAGCATTGGCGATGCTGTTCTGATCCTTGTGGGGCAGAAGCTCGGAGAAGGTAAAATGGATCAGGCCAGAAGCATGACGAGTTACATGGTGAAGCTGGCTCTTGTTGTGGGGCTGATACTGGGCGGACTCATGCTGCTGCTGGGGAAACCGATACTTCATCTGTTCGATTTCACACCGGCGGGACATGCGGCGGCATGGCTGATTCTGGTGGTGTACGCTCTGACTCTGTGGCTGGATGTTTACAACGGAATAATGGTTTCCGGAGTTCTCAGGTGCGGAGGCGATACAAGGTTTGCAGCCCTGGCGGAAACCTGCACCGTATGGGGCCTGGGCGTCCCTATTGCGTTCGTAACATCACTGATTCTGGGATGGCCGATTTACCTGGCTGTTCTGGCGGTAAAGTTCGAGTCCGCGGTGAAGGGAGTCATCCTTACAGCGCGATACAAAAGCGGCAAATGGCTGAAGAATGTAATTCAGGGCCTGTAGCCAAAAATGTACTAGTTTGCGGTAATGCACCGAATCCCCAAGGGATGAGGTGCATTTTTGTTATCAATTTGCTGACTTGTATATATAAGTTTGCCTATATACAAAAGGGGTATTGGCAAAAAAATAACAAAAAGGTACAATATGTAGGGTTATTTAAGCAAATTAGGACGAAAAATACAATTTGTGTACAATATCCGAGGAAACAACAAGATAATCACGAAAGGTGATTGGACAGGTAAGAGAATGAGCATGATCACTACATATGCCGCAGGGGCTTTGGCAGGACTTGTGTATGGCTTCCTGGTGGGATTCATCAAGTATGTCTGCCTTTGGAAATCCACAATCAAGTCTGATAAGAAAATAACCTCGGGAAATCTGTATGCCAGAATGGGCATCAGCTGGATTGCCAACTTCGCAGCACTTCTGCTGGTGTTCCTTCTGAGAAATCTGCTTCCCTTCAGCTTCGCAGCAGTACTGCTGGCGGCGGCTGTTGGTCTGAGCCTGTCAGGAAAGATGGCACCCATGGGAGAAATTGTGAGTCACGTAAAGGAGAAGGATTCATGATAAGCAAACTTCATGCTATAGGCATGACCGACCCGATGATAACCAGCAGCGTTATCACAATAGCAATAATAATCATATCAATAATAGTCAGCCGAAATCTGCAGCTGCATCCTACGGGAGTGCAGAACATGATAGAGATGGGCATCGAGAAACTAAACGGATTCTTTAACGGTGTAATGGGAGAACATCTCAACAAGAAGTACTTCCCTATCGTTGGTACGCTGTTCATCTACATCCTCATATGCAACTATTCCGGACTGCTTCCATTCGCAGGTCACGCCGACGGGTTCCAGGCACCTACCAGCAGCATAAACTTCCCTTGCGGAATGGCCTTACTGGTGCTCATACTGGTTCAGATAATCGGAATACGGGAACACAGGGGAATCAGAGCCTACAAGAGAATGATTCAGCCTTTCATATTCATGCTTCCGCTGATGCTGATAGACGAGCTTGCCAAGCCGATATCACTGACCTTCCGACTTTACGGAAACACCTTCGGTGACGAGCAGGTTGTGGAGGTA
>JALFKB010000035.1 GCA_022775805.1 Clostridiales bacterium | reverse complement strand
AGCTTTAACAGGCTTGACTCCTACACGGAGGAGGGTTTTGATTCAGTTGAATTTCTCATTTCGACAAATCGCGGTGAACCGCTCAAACCCCTCAGCAAAATTGCCTCCGGAGGAGAAATGTCCAGAATCATGCTGGCATTCAAGAAAATTATCGGTGACTACGATGAAATACCGACAATGATCTTTGACGAAATAGACAGCGGCATCAGCGGCATCGCTGCCTCGGTTGTTGGCCGGAAGCTCCGTGAGATTTCCCGAAACCACCAGATAATATGCATAACCCATCTTCCACAGATTGCAGCCTGCGGCACTTCAAATTTCCGCATTGCCAAGCATTCCGACAGGGAGATGACATATACAACCGTAGAGCCACTCACAGAAGACGAAAAAATACAGGAGATTGCCCGTCTCCTTGGGGGCAACAATATTACGGATACCACCCTCGCCTCAGCGAAGGAGCTCATTGAGGCATCCGGATAACAGAGCTAAAATAATAACAGAGCTAAAAAAGGACTGCTGCATTCACAATGCAACAGTCCTTTAATATTTCCCATGTTTTTTGTTCAGCTTATGCTTCTTCAGCAGGAGCTGCTTCCTCAGCTGCAGGAGCCTCTTCTACAGGAGCTTCCTCTGCAGGTGCTGCCTCTGCTTCGTCAGCTGCAGGAGCTTCCATTGTCTCTCTGATGCTCAGGCTGATTCTCTTTCTGTCCTTATCGATCTCAAGAATCTTAACCTTAACAACCTGTCCTGCTTCCAGCTCGTTTCCGATGTTCTCAACTCTCTTGTGAGCAACCTCTGAAATGTGTACCAGTCCGTCAAGACCAGGTTCCAGTTCAACGAATGCGCCGTATTCCTTAATCTGAACAACCTTACCTTCGATAACCTGTCCAACCTCGTACTTCTCGTCGATAACGCTCCATGGTTCAGGAGTGTTCTGCTTCAGACCGAGTGAAATCTTTTCTTTCTCTTCGTTCATTGAGAGAATCTTCACGTTGATCTTGTCACCGATGCTCAGTACTTCCTGTGGGTGCTTCAGCTTACCCCATGAAATCTCTGAAATGTGGAGCAGACCGTCGATTCCGCCGATGTCTACGAATGCGCCGTAATCAGTAAATCTCATTACAGTACCTTCAACAACGTCGCCTACGCTCAGCTTTTCCCAGATTTCCTTAACGAGCTTCTGTCTTTCCTCTGCAAGATACATCTTGTGTGAGAATACAGCCTTAGTCTTGGCAGGATCAATTCTGAATACCTTGACTTCCATTGTCTGTCCAACGAATTCTTCTGCATCCACTACGAAATGATCTGAAAGCTGTGAAAGAGGAATGAATCCTGAAAACTCCTTGTACTCAGCGATAACACCGCCCTTAACGGTTCTTGTAACCTTAACTTCAAGAACCGATTTATCTTCATATGCCTTAACTATTTCTTCCCAGTTGGCAATGTATTCTAATTTCTTGGTTGACAGTAAGATGCCGCCATCTCCGTCATCAGTCTTGATTACCTTAGCCTTGATTTCATCATCTACCTTGTAAACATCAGCCAGGCTCTGTCCCTCTTCCAGACTTGCCTCTGACTTAGGCAGGATTCCATCTTTCTTTACTCCTAAATTGACAATAACTTCTCCTTCATTAACCTGATGTACTTTGCCGTCTACGATTTCTCCGTTTCTTGGCAGCTTCAGTGATTTGTCGATATCCACTTCTGACAGCAGATCCGCCATGGTTAATTCTTTGTTTTCACACATACTGGTAATAACCTCCTTGATTGTGTAGTCAGGCGTCGAAGCGCCAGCCACCGCTCCTATTTTATTACATTTCTCTATAAGGTGCAATGGTAAATCTTCTTTATTTTCAACAAAATAGGTCTCAGGACAGTGCTTTTTTGAAATCTCAAAAAGCTTTCCCGTATTGGAGCTCTTCCTGTCTCCAATAACGATCATTGCGTCGCATTCCCTTGCCAGCTTCTCGCATTCCTGCTGGCGCATTGATGTGGCGCTGCATATGGTATTGTGAAGCTCGTACTTCACTCCCTCCTCAGTGAGCTCCTCCGTTATCTCATCAAGCATCTCCTGCTTTATGGTTGTCTGAGCCACAACAAAGAAATTCTTAGCCCCGGGAGCCTTCTCCCTAATCTCCCGGGCAGTCTTATCCCTGCTGTCTGCAATGAGAACCGGGCTTTCTTCCCTGCACCATCCGGCGATTCCCTTTACCTCCGGATGCTTCTCATCCCCGGCAATCAGCACCGGAAGTTCTGTTTCGTTTACCAGCCTGTGAATCTTATCCACAAATGGACAGGTAGCGTCAACAAGACGTATCCCCCTTTCCTCGGCTTCCAGGTATACCCTTCTTGGCTCTCCGTGAGATCTGATAATCACCGTATCCCCTGCCTCTGCCTCAGACAGACTTCCGATAACCTGAACTCCCCTTTTCTCAAGGTTTCTCACAACCGTGTCATTATGTATAAGGTGACCCAGGGAAAAGACTCTGCTTCCGCCCCTTTCTGCTGCCTTTTCAGCTTCAGTCTCTGCCGTATCGATGGCCCTTCTGACACCGAAGCAAAAGCCGGCATTCTCGGCAATTACGATTTTGTCCTTATGAGTTTTCACTGTCGATTCTCCTCAATTCCTCAAGATATTTTTTGAATGCTCCCTCGCTTCCGTTTTCGCTGGGTTCATAGTACCTGACACCCTCAGCGTAGAGATTGTCCGGAAGATACTGCTGGGTCACATACCCGCCGTAGGCGTGGGGATACTTGTACTCAAGACCCCGCCCCAGCTTCGCAGCGCCGCCGTAATGAGCATCCATCAGGTGCGGAGGCACATCATCTATCTTCTTTGATTTTATATCTGCAAAGGCAGCCTTCAGGGCCTCGTTTGCCCTGTTTGATTTCGGACAGGATGCCAGCAGAACCGTGGCCTGAGCCAGCGGAATCTGAGCCTCCGGAAAGCCTATCATCTGGGCAGCCTGCACGCAGGATGTGACAATGGAAATTGCACTCGGATAGGCCATTCCTATGTCCTCGGCTGCCATAACCATGAGCCTGCGCCCAATCATCATCTCATCGGCGCCTCCGTGAATGAGCCGGGCAAGGTAGTGGATTGCCGCATCCGGATCCGAGCCCCGAACAGATTTCTGCAACGCCGAAAGAAGGTTGTACTTGTCCTCGGATTTATCATAAAATGTCGTCTGCTTTTGCATGGCCTCGGAGACTATTTCCCTGTCAATGATGCTGCCCTCCGCCAGATTGTCCACGATGAAACCAAGGGCATCAAGGGCCACCCTGCAGTCCCCTCCTGACATTCTTGCCAGAATGGTCAGAGCCTCCTGGTCATATCTGATATTGAGCCCGCCGAAGCCCTTCTCATTGTCCTTCAGAGTTCTTATGAGTATCGTGAGAATATCCTCCGCCTCAAGGCGTTTGAATTCATATATGTTTCTGACCCGGCTCAGGATGGCATTGTTGATGGAGAAGTATGGATTCTCCGTGGTGCTGCCGATAAACTTCACGATTCCCTCTTCAATTGCCTTGAGAAGCGAATCCTGCTGGAGCTTGTTCCAGCGGTGAACCTCGTCCACATACAGCACTGTAGTCTCCCTTAGAAGGCCGTTGAACCTGTCGGAGGCATTCTTCAGAATCTCCTTCAGTTCCTTCGTTCCCGTGGTTGACGCGTTAATCTCAACAAAGCTTCCGTCAAGCTCCCCTGCAATTATTCTCGCCAGGGTGGTTTTGCCCGTTCCGCTTGGTCCGAAGAAGATTGCCGACTCAAATGTCCCGTTCTTTATGGAATTGTAAAACAGGGATCCCTCCCTCATGAAGTGCCTCTGGCCCACGAATCCCTCCAGGCGGTCCGGGCGCATTTTGGTGCTAAGTGGAATCATCTATTACCTCCTGATGCCGTTATTGCTGTAGATTATTATACACCAAAAAAAGGAACCGCTGCACTAATTACTTAGTGCAGCAGCTCTGTCTAAAGTATTATATCAGTCAAAGAATGTCTCTGTCTTTTCTTCCATCAGGTACTTGTTAAGGGTTTCCTCAACATCAAGCTGATGATCCGGAACAGGCGGGTCGGTCTTTTTTCCAATGAAGAAAAGCACCGCTCCGGCAACTATGCAGAATGCTCCGGCTATTCCCAGCCACATCTGAACCTGTGGAATGCTGTTGCAGAAAATGTCGTAGTCGTCAGGACCCCATTCTCCCCAGCTGATTTCGTACCATCTCAGCCAGAACTGTCCCAGGAAGGCCATTACACCGGCAAATACCGCAAAGGCCCCGATGCGCACCGTGTCACCCTTGGCAAGGCCGAAGCCGTTCTTCGGATTTCCTGCAGGATTGCTCACCGAGAGACCTCCGCAGGTCTTCTTGAAGATGATGTAGGCTATAGGTCCCGTACAGATTGCTATCAGTCCCGTTGCCAGGTAGTCAGTACCGTTGACAAGCAGTGCAAATATTGAAATTACAATCGGGAATCCGCAGTAGTAAATCAGCGCCTTGTTTCCTCCTGAAATCACATAGAGGTTTCTCTTCTTTCTCTCGCTGACAGGAAGCTTCTTCCTGAGCTTTACAACCGAAATCGGAAGTATTATGTACAGTGCCAGCATGAATACAACTTCCATGGATACCAGTGTTGTGAAGTCTGACTGGCAGAGAATGAATGTTACAACTGAAAGTGACAGTATTCCAACATAAGGCACTCCCCTGTTTTTGCTTACCTTTACCAGGAACTGAGGACAGAGGTGATCGTCAGCCAGAACGAAGAAGCCTCTTGATCCCGATGCCAGATATGTGTTGAAGATCGCACACTGGGAAATGATAGCTATAACAAGGAAAATGTAGCCTGCAACACTTCCTATTGTTCCCCCCAGATTGTCTGACAGAATAGTGGCATATCCTACGGATTCAGCGTTAAAGCCTCCTTCAGTTGACCAGTTCTCCCATGTGCCTGCCGGCATTGAGCACAGTCCTCCCAGCGTAGGAAGAACATATGTGAGTGCTATCAGCGGCATCGCCAGTTTAAGTCCCTTAGGAATAACCTGAGGATTCTTAACCTCACCTGCCATATTTGAGATGCACTCATATCCGCAGTACATCCAGATTGCAATGCAGATTCCTCCGCCGATACCGTCTATGAAGGTGTAGTCCTCAGGCATAAGCGGCTCAACAGGGTTTGTTTCCCAGTTGCAGAAACCCACGACAGCAACAAGGAGAAACGCCAGAACAATGAGAATCGAAAGAACTGTGCTGACATTTCCTACCTCCTTAAGTCCCAGAAGGTTTACAATTGTAAATATAGCTATCATGCCGATTTTTAATGCCTGGTCCGCCACCGGGGACATAGGCATCATCTGACTTACATAGCCTGATACGAGAGCTACGTAAACACCGTTTGTAATGTATGTTGATACAGTTGCCCACCAGCCGGCCTGGAATCCCCAGAACTCGCCGAAGGCCTCCTTAACCCATACGTATACACCGCCTTCTGAAGGCATAACTGATGAACATTCCGCTACAAGGCTGCTTATTGGGTGCGCCCAAATAATCGGAAATACGCATAGCAGCAGAATTGTCATGCCGGGACCTGCTTCAGGAATCATTTCCTCGATTCCGAAGGCCCCCGCCGCCACCAGACAGTAAAGCATGAACACAATTCCTGATACCTTGATGTCATGCTTCTTCAATCCGGCAACACCATGAAGTTGTGGTTGTGCTTGACTCATGTTCTTTTCCTTTCATAATGATAATAAAAACGCGATAATTGCTTGTTCTTATGGTCATTATCCCTTAAACATCTGTCAAATGCTATAGCCGTTTTTTATACCATTTAGGGTTTTAGTGCTAAAATACGACTATAGCAAGGGGCTGTCGCGTTAGCGAAAAATAATCGCTAGGGCGGCGTCCTTTCTTCATGTAACGAAAAATGACGGTTAGACCAGTCGATGGCTCTCCGTCATTTGTTCTTTTTGCACAACACAAATAAGAGGCAGCGTGGCTGTCCCATAATTTTTGTGTGATATTTTTGATTTGAAATTATGCGGCGTTCTTTTCCTCTTCCTTCAGCTCATAAAGATGAAGGTCCAGCTTATCATTCTGGATTCTGCTGTGGAGCCAGCCAAGGTTATGTGCCATGGCATAAAGGACATATTCTGCAA
>JALFKB010000028.1 GCA_022775805.1 Clostridiales bacterium | reverse complement strand
TTGCAGAATATGTCCTTTATGCCATGGCACATAACCTTGGCTGGCTCCACAGCAGAATCCAGAATGATAAGCTGGACCTTCATCTTTATGAGCTGAAGGAAGAGGAAAAGAACGCCGCATAATTTCAAATCAAAAATATCATACAAAAATTATGGGACAGCCTGGCTGCCCCTGTTTGTGTTGTGCAAAAAGAACAAATGACGGAGAGCCGTTGCCTGGTTCATCCGTCATTGTTTCAATGCATGAAGAAAGGGCGCCGCCCTAGCGATTATTTTTCGCTAACGCAACAGCCCCTTTTTAGTGGGCCGGCGGGCGGTGGGAGACCTCGCGGCGACCGCGTATGTCCGCCCGGCCAGTGGGCAACTTAACGAGCTCGCCGGCGGTGTGCACGCATATCCCGCCCGGCACCCTTGGGGGCGAGGGCGTGCGCAAGGATGTTTCACTCCCAAAACCCACAAATGTTGAAATTTGAAAGCCATTTAGTGAAAAATCCGAGGCCGGCAGCCCATTAAGCGCAGCCTGCCAAAAGCATGTCTCTGTTTATTACATTAAAATCCCTTTTGATTACATAGGCGAAAATGGCATGCTGAATCTGACCAGTCTTAACCATGGTCAGCCCTAGATTTTTCACTAAAAAATTTTAATTTTCAATGCTTACAGCGATTTAGGAGTGAAGAGTACCTGCGCGCAGGATTTCAGAAGCAGCCCGCGCGGTCGAATTTTGTGGATATTGTAAAGGCAAAGATGGTAGAATAGGTTATAAGAATGAAAGGCTTAAACTAGGAGGATTAATTAATGAGATTTTTTTGATGGGTTATGGGAGTATTGCTAAGACTTTGATGTCAATTATCAGTGACCTTGGCGAGGAGTATGATATCACTATTTGTGATGTTAAAGATGGAGGAGTTACTGGGCAGGAAATAATTGAGCGTGACCATGATAAGTTTGATGTGGTAATAAATCTGACAGACGAATACAGCACGCCAATTATGGAGCTTTGCGATAAATACAAGCTCAAATATCTGGATGCAGGATTTGAGGATGAAAATTCGATTTTTGTTAAGAGATTCCTGGAGGTATCAACAAGAGATGACGGTAATACACATCTCTTCGGCTTCGGTATGAATCCTGGAATTGTTGAATTCATGCCTTTTATGATTGAGTCTGATAGACCGCACATTTCATGTGTGTTTGAGACAGACCTGCCGGTACCAACAGAGGAAGATAAGGACAAGCTCTATGCTACATGGTGTCCGACAACATATTATGATGAGTCAGTAGTGCTGGAAGCCTTCCTGTCAACTGAGAATGAAGTATGCAGATATGTTCCGAGAGATGTCAGATACAATATTCCTCTGGACACTAAGAGCGTAGGTATTCTCTATTATGATGGTACAGACAATGTTAAGTATGTAGTTAACTGCAGCGATCACGGTAAGTGCTGTGAAAGATATAAGCACAATGCTACATGCTATCAGACTGCTTGCGGTGTTTACATTGGTATGCAGCTGCTGTCAATGGTGCCAGAGGGCACAAGCTGGACATTTACCAAGGCATCCAAGTACTACTTCAACGAAATCAGGGAAATGCTGAAGAAACTGGATTTCGAAGTGGATATTATAGATAACTATATGTCAAAGGAGCAGTTCGAGGAGAGAATTCTCCCACTCTTTGGACAGGATGTAGTAGAGCAGTTTATTAAATAGCATGAGAAATATCGGGTATATATTAAAAAGAGATTTTAAGAGAATTCTGTCCAGCTGGGTTGCGGTTATCGTGATTTTGGGAATCTGCGTTCTACCGTCACTCTATGCATGGTTCAACATTGCAGCAAATATGGATCCTTATGCCAACACCTCAAGCATCAGGATTGCGGTGGCCTGTCAGGATAAGGGCACTACGGAGGAACTTACAGGCCAGATAAATGTTGGCGATAAAATCGTAGAGGAACTGGGGAATAACGACAGCCTTGACTGGGTAGTAATGAGTGAAGATGAAGCCATCGACGGTGTGAAAGCCGGCGATTATTATGCTGCCATCATTATTCCAGATGATTTTTCAAAGAAGCTTACAGGTTTCCTCCATGGCAAGGTGAATAAGCCTGAAATAGACTATTATGTCAATGAGAAGCTGAATGCCATAGCACCTAAGGTGACAGATACAGGCTTGCAGGTGCTTCAGGAGACAATAGACACCAAGTTCAAGGAAACTGTTTCCATAGCAATTATGGAGACTTTGGGCGAGACTGCTGGTGAAATTACAGCAGCAATTCCTGAGGATAATTCCAGACTTGTTAACTCAATAGACAAGACAAGAGAAGCTATAGGTAAATATCAGAAATCCATAAAGAGCTTCAATTCAACCTACAAGAAGAGTACGTCCCTGGCTAAAGATGCCAAGGGGCTGCATGGATCTGTTTCTAAATCAATATCAAATCTTGCAAGCCTCATAAAGACAAATCAGCAGATTATAGAAGGCGTTAAAACCGATGCTGATGCTACAATCACAGCTATAAAGCAGTTCCAGGAGGAGTATCCTGACATCGCACATCCTCTGACAGATGAAATTCTAAGCAAGCTGACTGCTATTGATTGGGAGCTTAATTCTGCAGATCAGGCGCTAACCAAGACCAGTGGCCTGATTGCTACAATCAAGCCGGCCCTTTCGCAGATAAGCACAATGATGGACAACCTGACTTATGGACTTAAGGACACAGACAGGGCCATCTCAAGTATGTCAGCAGCCCTTGAGGCAACTGACCGCCTGCTGCTTGATGCACGTAACAGCATCAACTCACTTGAAAGTGCTGAAGCAATCAAAGATCTGCAGGAACTGTCAGGTATGGATTACGAAGCCATGGCGGAATTTCTGGCATCACCGATAAATCTTGAAACAGAGAAGCTCTATCCTGTTGAGAATTACGGAAGCGGCGTGGCACCTTTCTTTACAATGCTTGCCATCTGGGTTGGCGGACTTATTCTCATAGCTATTTTCAAGCTTGAGGTTGAAGTGGATGAAGAGGATAAGCGATACATTTCAATGACAGAAGCTTACTTCGCCAGGAGCATTCTCTTCACAATAATCGGTCTGATACAGGCGGCTATTGTGTGCATCGGAGACATCTGGCTTCTGGGCATCCAGTGCCTGCATCCACTGGCCTTCCTGCTGGTAGGACTAGTGGCATCCATAGTTTTTGTCAACCTGATTTTCGCACTGACTATAACCTTCAGGCATATAGGCAAGGCCCTGGCCGTGCTCCTCGTAATACTGCAGATTCCGGGATCATCAGGAACATACCCTGTAGAGCTGACAGGAGATTTCTTTCAGAAGATTTATCCTTTCCTGCCATTCTCCTATGGGGTCAAGTCACTGCGTGATGCCATTGCCGGATTCTATGGCTCCAACTATCTCAACGGAATAGCCATGCTCCTGCTTTTCCTGCTGGTGGCATTTTTCATAGGCCTTGTTATGAGACCGATTATGGCACCTGTCAACTACACTCTGGACAGCAGGCTCAGCGATACAGGAATACTGAACAGCGACAGCGTTATCAGATATAGAGAAAACAAGGCAGTTAAGATGGCTATCAGAATGGTATACAGCATTGAGAGCTATCAGGAGAATTTCGAAAGCAGAGTGGAAGCTTTTGAACGATTCCACAAGAAGATAGAAGATGTGGGAATAAGATTCGTTTTCATTATTCCGATTATCCTGCTGGTGCTGGTATTTATAGTGCCGATGAAGCCGCTAATGATTACAATATGGGTTGTATGCATACTTGCTGTGGTAATCTTCCTTATCATGGTGGAGCATACTCATATTGCAATTAAAGAAAGAAAATACGTGAAGGAGGTGTTAGCCGATGAAGAACGCGATAGCAATATTTAAAGGTGACCTCCGCAAGCTTAGAAGAAACATAATTGCCTGGGCAATAATCCTGGGTCTGATTGTTGTACCTCCGCTTTATGCCTGGTTCAACATTTCAGCCTGCTGGGATCCATACGGTAACACCAGAGAACTGAAGATTGCACTGGCTAACAATGACACTGGTTACAGGGGTCAGATGTTGCCGATGAACGTGAATCTGGGCGATAACCTCATTGCCAAAGTCCGTGAGAACGATAAGTTCAACTGGGTAATAACTGACGAAGAAGAGGCGATTGAAGGCACCAAGAGCGGCGAATACTATGCTGCAGTTGTTGTTCCAGAGAGCTTTTCTTCAGATATTATGAGCATGTTCTCACCTAATGTTCATCCATCTGAGCTTGTATATTATGTAAATGAGAAGGAAAATGCCATTGCGCCTAAGATTACAGAGAAGGGTGCACAGGGCATCAAGAAGGAAGTAGAGAAGAACTTTATGGCTGAAATTACGGCAATTGCTGTAGATACGGCCAAGTCCCTGACAGATAACGGCGATATGGCATCGGCTTCGCAGCTTATGGGTAATATTGCTGTGACAGTCAACCACGTTAAGGATATAGTAGATGCCGCCAACTTGTCGGTGAAATCTCTGTCTTCATCAATAAGCTCCATGGAGAATCTGGTGAAATCCGCCGGAAGTCTGGCCGCAAGTATCGACCAGATCGCTGACACGAGCAAAGGCTTGTCAAGCGATGCTGACAAGAACATAAAGGTTCTGATTAATTCAATTGATGCACAGGTAAGCGCGCTGGACAGCTTCCTTGAAGAAATCAAGGGTACTGAAATTCCTGAGCTTCAGCAGCTTGCAGCCGAGGTCAAGGCTCTTAAGTCCGAGCTTAATCAGCTCAGGTCTGACCTGAAGTCTCTGAAGAAGAACTCAGATGCAGCCATCAGCGGCACGAAGAAGATATCTGCAGATATTGATTCCCTGTCAGGCAGCACACTGGGAAGTCTGAGGAAACTGAAGAAGGCTCTTGATTCCACTTCGCCGCTTCTGGACAAGTCATCTAAGGACCTGGCGGCTATGGCAGATGCTATTGAAGCGGGGCAGGAGGCAGGGGACACAGGAGTGTTAAAGGATGTGCTTTCACAGGATGTTGAAGCTCTGTCAACATTCATAGCAGCGCCTGTTGAGCTGAAGCGAACAGCTCTTTATCCTATGGATAACTACGGAAGCAGCATGGCGCCGTTCTACACTTCGCTGGCTATATGGGTAGGTGCAACCATCCTGGTTGCCCTCATGAGCGTAGCCCTGGAGGAATCAAGAAGACGCAAGCTTGAAAGACTGAAGGAGTATCAGGTCTATCTGGGAAGATACATGCTCTTCGCAGTAATAGCCATCGCTCAGTCAGGACTCATCTGCCTGGGAGACCTTTTCTTCTTGGGTATCCAGTGTGAACATCCTATACTCTTCATGCTGGCAGGTATATTCACAAGTATAGTATTCGGCAACATTGTCTACACCCTGGCATCAACCTTCGGGGACATAGGTAAGGCAGCTGCCGTAATCATAATGGTAGTTCAGGTAGCAGGTTCTGGAGGAACCTTCCCTATAGAGATGATGACTCACTTCTTCCGCATCACTTATCCGCTCATGCCGTTTAAGCACAGCATGACGGCAATGCGAGAGGCAATCGCGGGAACCTATGGAGCAACCTACTGGACGGCTCTGGGATACCTGGCAATCTTCCTGGTAATTTCGCTTGTTGTGGGCATAGCCCTTCACAAGCCTTTGAAGAAGGCTAATGATATGTTCGTTGAATCTCTGGAGAAGACGAAACTGATGTAACAATATAGAAGAAAGTGTGCTGGATATGTTATGGATAGTGATGGCAGTTCTTTCTGCTTTTTTCGCTGGACTGACTTCAATACTGGCTAAGTGCGGAATCAAGGAAAAACTGAGCAGGAAGGTTCTGGCAGGTCTGCTTCTGATGATAGGGGGGAACACTGGCAATGACCCTATGGGCTTGATTTAGTATGATAAAATATATTTGTGAAGTTTCATAGAATATGAAAAGAAGAAATAAAACGGCTATGAATAAGAAGATTCTGGGGCTTTTGCTCGGATTGGCAATGCTGATTTTCGTAGGACCAGCACTGTCGGATAACGTATATGATGACACGCTGACATGTGTCATCTGTCACTGAGCGATTATGCTATCAGAGGAGCTAATATCAGGCACCTGACAATAAGAGCAGGGGTTACATCCATAGGCAACTACGGAACCTTCGGCGATTCACCAGCCTTTGAATATCCCGAAGTCACTGACAGGTATCGGAAACCAGAATTTCCTGCAAGGGGCTAAGGATATAATTGTGGACGAAGATAACCCTGTTTACAAAGATATAAGCGGAGTGCTCTGCACTAAGGATGGTCAGCTTGTTCTCTATCCTGAGGAGAGAACTGCTGTGTCATACCTTGTTCCTGAAGGAATCACATCATTTGGTCCAGCAGCATTCCAGAACTATAATCTCAAGAAGCTGACACTTGGACCAGATGTTGAAACTCTGGGCGAATATGCTTTATTTCATACTGGTTTAGATAAGCTGGTTATCAACAGCTACAACCTTCAGGTAGGATACAACAGCATCAAAACCTGTAAGAATGTAATCGCTCATGCAGGATCACCAGCGGCAGCCGCGGCAGCCGAAGCAGGATGTCCAGTAGAAGAACTGCCGGCATGCGCCAGCCACGTTCCAGGAGGCACTGCCAGTGTTACAAAGCAGGCTACAATGGAAGAAGACGGCATGATGACAGATCACTGCAAAGTCTGCAACGCTCCTAGCGAAACAGCTATCCCTAAGGTAGCTTCAGTAGAGATGACAAAGGATGAGTTCGAATATACAGGCTCACCTGTGGAATGGGAAGTTGTCGTTAAAGATGCAGACGGCAAGATCTATAAATAAGTAGAAGACTACCAGGTGACAGTAACCGGCAGCACAGTGAATGCAGGAACAGTAACATTCCAGGTAGACGGAATCGGTAGATACGACTTCTCTAAGACACTGACTATGGAAATCACCAAGGCCACTCCGCAGGTAACAAGAACTGGTGCAGCCAGCTACATTTACGACGGTAAGGCCAAGTCTTCAAACATTGACTTCATAGGAGCTGACGGATCAGTCCTCAAGTCAGTAAGCCTCAGCGGCAAGCTTCCAGGAACCTAAACTGCAGCCTTTGACGGCGATGAAAACTACGAAGCAGCCAAGGCTGATATGACAATCAATGTGAAAACACCTGGCATTAGCAAGCTCTCACGCGGCAAGAAGTCATTCACAGTCAAGGTAGGCGCACTGAGCAGCACATACGTAACAGGCTATCAGGTTCGCTGCAGCCTGAGCTCATCAATGACAAGCCCTAAGACATTTACTATAGGCAGCAAGCCAGCTACTACCAAGAAGACAGTCAAGAAGCTTAAGGCCAAGAAGACTTACTACGTTCAGGTAAGAGCCTTCAAGAAGATCGGTACTAAGACATACTACGGCCCGTGGGGTGCTAAGAAAACTGTTTAGACTAAGTAAATATTGAATATAGCGGGGGGCTGTCGTGTTAGCGAAAGATAATCGCTAGGGCGGCGCCCTTTCTTCATGTAACGAAAAATGACGGTTAGACCAGTCGATGGCTCTCCGTCATTCGTTGTTTTTTGGTAAAAAATAACCCTGTATCCCAAAGAAATACAAGGTTATGGTAAAATATTAGTATACTAAAACAAAATATCTTACGTAAAGATTATAAAGTAAATTCAAAAGAACAGCAATTAAAAATTCCAATGGAAGTCGAAGTTTGCATACCGGCAGATGATCCGGTGAGACTTATCAGTCAGTTTGTGGAGGAAATGGACCTGACTGCTCTCTATGGTACTTATGACAGAATGCCCTCTGAGAAATATGCGTCTCCGGAAATCATGCTGAAGATCATGCTCTACGCTTACCATGAAAGAAGGGACATTTCATCCAGAACCATCGAGAAGAACTGCAGACGTGATATCAACTACATGTATCTTCTGGAAGGCAGACAGGTACCAGATCACTCTGCCATTGCCCGCTTCCGCAGTGAGCATTTTGCAAAATGTGCAGATCTGTTTCTTTCACAGATGGCGCAGATACTGCTGGAACTTGAGCAGATTACAACGACAGAAGTATTCATTGACGGAACAAAAATTGAAGCGTCTGCCAAAAAATACACCTTCGTCTGGAAAAAGTCCGTAACAAAGCACCAGGCAAGACTTCTGCAGAAAACAGCCCTGCTTGTAGGCGAAATCATACACCGGTATGAATTGAAACCGCTGTGGCAGAAGAAAGTGAAGAAACATCATGTAAGCAATGTTCTGAAAAAACTAAAATTGAAAGCAAAAGAAACGGATCTCGAATTTGTTTCCGGACGCGGATGCAGAAAAGAGCAGCTTCAGAAGGATATCGAAGATTTGGAAGCCGCCCTTGCAAAAATCAAAGAATATGAAGGAAAGCTGCACAAATGCGGAAAACGCAACAGTTATTCCAAAACAGATCCTGATGCCACATTCATGCACATGAAGGATGACCATATGCTCAACGGACAGCTGAAACCAGCCTACAATATCCAGCATGCAGTAAACTCCGGATTTATCGTGGCCGCAGGCGTGTTTCCGAATCCTACGGATGTAATGACCCTGAAGCCGTTTATGGAACAGATGGAAAGCTCTCTGAGATTTAAATTTGACAGTATCGTTGCCGATGCAGGATATGAGAGCGAGGAAAATCTGGTTTATCTGAGGGACAAAGAGATAGAAGCCTACATCAAGCCTTCCAACTACGAACAGCTTGGTACAAAGAAATTCGCCAGGGAAATCGGCCGCAAGGAAAACATGCAGTACGATAAAGACGGAGACTATTACATCTGCCATAACGGAAAGAAGATTGTAAAGACCGGTGTAAAAACAAGAAAGACATCGTCCGGATATCTTCGTGAGGAAACCCATTATGAATGCAAATCGTGCAGCGGATGCCCATACAGTGGGAAATGTCTGGCGGGAAAGAACTGGAAGAGACCGCTGGAAACACGTCATAAGAAACTGACTGTATCCAGACTTTTTGAGGAACTGCGGGAAGAAGAATACCGTCTGATCAATTCCGAAGAAGGAAAGATGCTTCGTATGAACCGGAGCATCCAGGCCGAAGGCGGATTTGCTGACATCAAGGGAGACAGCGGATTTACCAGATTCCTCTGCCGCGGAACAGACAATGTTTTTGCAGAATATGTCCTTTATGCCATGGCACATAACCTTGGCTGGCTCCACAGCAGAATCCAGAATGATAAGCTGGACCTTCATCTTTATGAGCTGAAGGAAGAGGAAAAGAACGCCGCATAATTTCAAATCAAAAATATCA
>JALFKB010000001.1 GCA_022775805.1 Clostridiales bacterium | reverse complement strand
CGCCTCTCCTACAGGAACCTCTACTACCGCTCCTGTTGGCTTAACGATGTCTCCCTCCTTGATTTCTCTGTCCGAGCCGAGGATTACAACACCTACGTTGTCCTCTTCCAGGTTCTGGGCCATTCCGTATGTGTCCTCTCCGAACTGGAGCAGCTCTCCTGCCATGCAGTTCTCCAGACCGTATACTCTGGCAATTCCGTCACCTACCTGAATTACTGTCCCGAAATCAGAAACATCAAGTTTGTCTTTGTAGTTCTTTATCTGTTCCTTTATGACCGAACTGATTTCTTCTGGTCTTAAATTCATTTGGTTTATCCTTCCTAGTTTGCTTTAAGCTGCACAGCCATCTCGTCAAACTTCTTTCTGTATGAGGCGTCGATGATTTTGCCCTCAACAAGAACCTTGACTCCGGCCATGAGCTTCGCATCTATCTCATTTGTTAACTTAACATTCCTGCGCATAAGCCTTGAGGTCTGTTCCTCAAGCTGTCTGAGTCTTTCATCACTGAGCTTGACAACAGAGTAAGCGGTTCCATATGAAACGCCCTCCTCTCTTTCCAGGAGTTCTCTGTAAACCTTCATTATGCTCTCAAATCTGCCGGCTCTTCTCTTGTCCACCAGAATGTACATGAAATTCAGAAGTTCATTGCAGACTCTTCCTTCGAAGATTTCCCCGATGACCTTCTTCTTCTCTGCAGCAGAAATTGCAGGATAGGCTATAAACTTCTGAAGCTCGTCTTCCTTCTCCAGAATGTCCACAACCTGGAAGCCTTCTTCCTTAATCTGCTCTTCCTTGCCTGTTTCTCTGGCCGCCTCAAGAAGCGCTGTGCCGTAGGTTATATCTACTGTTAGTTCTGCCACTCTGCTTCCCTCGCATTTCTGATTACCCTGTCAACAATTGCTTCCTGACCGGCATCTTCAATCTTGTCACCAACAATCTGTTCAGCAGCCAGCAGTGCCAGTTCTGCGATTTCATTGTGCAGTCCCTCGATTGCCTTTGCCTGCTCCATCTCAATTGTTCTTTCAGCCTTTGCGATAATTTCCGCAGCTTCTGCCTTTGCTTCGTCAATGATGGCCTGAGCCTGGGCTTCAGCCTTCTGCTTGGCATCGCGAATGATTTCACGGCTTTCCTCTTCGGCGCCTGCAATCTGGCGGTTGTACTTCGCCATTCTCGCGTCAGCTCTCTTGTTGACAGCATCGGCACGGTCAAACTTTTCCTGGATCATCTGCTTTCTGTTTTCAAGCATTCCCAGAAACGGCTTGTAGATGAATTTGCCCAGCACAAACACCAAAATGAGAAAGTTTACCATTGCGAATATTATCTCTTTAAGGTTAAGTCCTAAAGCATCAAGCATTTTACTTGTCTCCTTTTTCTGCAGTGCTTACATCTTTGCCAGAAGCATGAATGCCAGTACCAGGCCGTAAATAGTCAGAGCTTCCATGAATGCGAAAGCCAGAATCATGCTTGTACGAATTTCGCCCATAACCTCAGGCTGACGTGACATACTTTCCATTGCGTTTGCACCTACTTTACCCATGCCAAGTGCCGGACCGATTGTTGAAACGCTGATTGCCACAGCTACTGCCAGTGCGATTAATCCTGTTGTCATTTTGTTTTCTCCTTTCGATTAGAAACGTGTTTTTTATTTTATGTTTTATTATTACGAGGCAGCATTGCTGCCATTTGAAACTAATTTAATTGAGCGCCGAAACCGTGGCGGATTCAGCCATGGCTGCCATCTGCTCTTCCTCTGATCTCATTGGAATCAGCTGCTCCTCGAAATGATCCGGAAGCTTTTCCTCATGGGCTCCTTCACAGGCCTCCACTATGTAGATTCCCGTCAGCAGTGAGAATACCAGCGCCTGAATCAGTGCCAGAAGCACTATGAGAATCTGCATTACCATCGGAACGATCAGCGGACAGAGCTCAGCCAGTACCTCCACAACCTGCTCGTCACCGAAGGTGTTTCCGTAAAGTCGGAAGGTCAGTGATATCGGCTTGGCAAGCTCGTCTATCAGCATCAGCGGAAGCATGAATATGAAAGGCTGAATCATTCTCTTGTAGGCTCTGATTCC
>JALFKB010000139.1 GCA_022775805.1 Clostridiales bacterium | reverse complement strand
GCAAGGATGAATGGCGCGTTGCTGCCGTTGCCGGCGGTTTCGTTGACATGAAGGACAGCATGGTTATATACACTGACGCTGTTGAATGGTCAGAGGACATCGATATGGAGCGAGTTCTCAGCGAAAAGGCCAAGGCCGAGGACTGGCTGGTGAAGAACCCCGATGCCGACGAGAACTCCGAAGAGGTTCAGACAGCCAAGCTTATTCTCGCAAAGGCAGAAACTCGCGCCGGAGTTGCCGAGGGCGGCAAGAGGCGGCTTTAACTGACACATATAATGCCGGGCACAACGCCCGGCTTTTTGTGTTCTATGCCGTTCTATGCTGTAGAGAACAGAACGAGGGGCAAGAATGTTGCCCACATAGCAAGCGATTGACAATATTATCCAATTAAGGTAATATATAGACGCAAAGGGCGGTAGATTGGGTCTTGATGCTGGCCGGGGTGTAATAATTTGGCATTCATAAGTTTTTTGCACTATAGTAGTGGCAGCAGTCGTCAATACAGGGGAGATTTTGAGGCAAAGCTCTATTGGTTTTGCATAAAAAAGGCATAAGGGGGATGGATACAGTGGATTATTGCCATGAGATGCTTGAATCGGTGGTGCAAACACTGAGACTATTAAGGGACAAATACACGGAGGAGTATGAGATTGCACCGAAGGGCAGTCTGATATGCAATTATAACCATAACAGAAACAGGTTTTATCATGCCCGGAAGGAGGAGGGGCGGTACCTGAGGAAATACATATCGCCCTTGTCCGATTCGGGCAGGGATATGCTGAAACAGCTGGCCCGGAAGGAATATTTGAGGGTGGAACTTATGGGGTTGGAGAAGAATATCGGGCTGCTGGAGGATGCACTCAGGGGATATGCTTCGCTGGATGCGACAGCTGCGGTGCGAAGTATGAAACGAGCCTACAGGATGCTGGATACGTCCTGGTTTTTCTTTGAAGACGGCAATCTGATGGAGGATACTCTCACGAAAGAAGTAATCGGGCATTTGGGTGGGTTCTTGCTTGAGGACTTTGGGTCGATTCCGGAGTCGAAGATTTTGCTGCACAAAAGCTGGGCAGAGGAGCAGTATGAGAGAAATCCTCATCCGTTTGGAGATGAGGAGATTTATACTTCCGACGGGACACGTGCAAGGTCTAAGGCGGAAGCGATGATTTATGAGAGTCTGAAGAAGTATTCGATTCCGTTTCGATTTGATCCGCTGATTTCGTTTATCGATCCGGATGGGGTGCCTTTAATGTTTGCTCCGGACTTCGCATTTGAAGACGGCAATCTGGAAGAGTTCTACTGGGAGTTTTGCGGTATGATGGACAACGAAGAATATGTGAAACGCTATTACGCGAAGCGTGGCAGATATGAAAAGGCAGGAATAGTGCCATGGAAAAACATAATATATTCTTTTGCCAGGGGAAATGATATTGATATGGGCTATATTGAAAGCGTAATCCGAACGCAGATTATTCCGAGATTGTAAGTGGCAGCAATCCACATATTGCAGAAAAACGTTGACATTATGCGGGTTGTGGGATATACTAACTTCGGTCGCGCAGATGCGCGGTTTGTAAAAGTGCAAGCAGGAACTCAGAGTCCGGAAGCGAGCACACTTGAAGTTATTTTAAGACATCGAAACAGATCGGAAGATCCCAGTAGATGAAACCGAAAGCGTTTGTGCTTTTTTATTGCAACCGGTTATGCCGGTGCCGATGAAGAGCCGAACCAAGTAGGAAGAAAGGAAGAAGGATGAGCACAAAATCATTCATAGCAAAGCCTGCAGAGGTTGAACGTAAATGGTACGTTATCGACGCTGAGGGCCAGAACCTGGGAAGAATGGCTTCACAGATTGCCATGATTCTTAGAGGAAAGAACAAGCCGACTTACACACCTCATGTTGACTGCGGAGATTATGTAATCGTAATTAATGCAGAAAAGGTAGCTGTAACAGGCAAAAAGAGAAAAGAGAAAATTTACAAGAGACACACCGGTTATCCGGGCGGTCTGAGAGAGACGACTTTTGAAGAAATGATGGTAAAGCATCCTACAGAAGTTGTGAGACATGCTGTTAAGGGCATGATGCCTAACGGCAAGCTGGGAAGACAGATGTACAAGAAGTTAAAGGTTTATGCAGGTCCTGAGCATGAACATGCAGCTCAGAAGCCTGAAGTTCTGGTATTAAAATAGGAAGGGAGGAATTGAACAATGGCAAAGACACAGTACTACGGAACAGGTAGAAGAAAATCCTCAGTTGCTAGAGTTAGATTAATCCCTGGTAACGGAACATTCACCATTAACGGCAAGCCGATCGAAGAGTATTTCCCTCTGGAGATCGTAAGAAGAGAAGCATTCAGACCTTTCGAGGTTGCTGGCTGCGTTGGTAAGTTTGACGTTGTAGCTAAGCTGGAAGGCGGCGGATACACAGGTCAGGCAGGCGCACTGAGACACGGTATCTCAAGAGCTCTCTGCGAAGCAGACAGAGACGCTTACAGAGCAGCCCTGAAGGATGCAGGCTTCCTCACAAGAGACTCACGTATGAAGGAAAGAAAGAAGTACGGTCTCAAGAAAGCAAGAAGAGCATCACAGTTCTCAAAGAGATAG
>JALFKB010000056.1 GCA_022775805.1 Clostridiales bacterium | reverse complement strand
TAATACACAAAATGCAGAAAGTGAGGATAATATGCAAAACGTAAAACTGGATTTCAGCAGATGCAAGGGCTGTTATCTCTGCGTTAGCGTCTGCCCGAAGGGCGTGCTTATTCCCTCGGATGAAATAGGAACCAAGGGATTTCCGATAGTGCAGATTGTTAAAGACAAGGAGTGCATAGGCTGTGGTGCTTGTTTCAAAATGTGCCCTGACTACTGCATAGAGATACTGGAGAGCTAAGGAGGGAAGCATGGGAAAAGTACTGATGAAAGGAAATCAGGCACTGGCAGAATCATGTCTCCGTGCCGGATGCAGATTTTTTAGCGGATATCCTATCACACCTCAGACGGATATCCTGGAATACCTGAGCTGGAGAATGGACGAGGTGGGAGGAAAATGCGTTCAGACAGAGTCGGAGCTCTGCGGCGTAAACATGCTTTTTGGAGCGGCGGCTGCAGGAGCAAGAGCCCTTACAACAACCTCCGGTCCCGGATTCTCCCTTAAACAGGAGGGAATATCCTACCTTTGCGGAAGCGACCTTCCTGCTGTAATCGTAGACGTGCAGCGTATCGGATGTGCACTGGGGGACATCTTCATGGGACAGGGCGACTACTGGCAGCTCACAAGAGGAGGCGGCCACGGAGATTACAGAACCATAGTTCTGGCTCCATGCAGCGTTCAGGAAAGCGTAGATCTGGCATACGGCGCCTTCGACCTGGCAGAGAAATACCGTCACCCGGTTATCATCGCAACTGATGCCACACTGGGTCAGATGATGGAACCTGTAGAGCTTCCTGAGATGATAGAGCACGACATGGAAAAATACGACTGGTACATCAGACCTCGTCAGGAGGGTGAACCTCAGAGAGCAATATGGAACAGGTACTGGGACTGGGAAGACGGAGGACGTAAATATCCTGCATACATCCTGGACAAATACGGCAGGATGGAAGCAGAAGAGCAGCGCTGGGAAGAGGTTGAGACCGAGGATGCCGAAATAGTAATAGTTGCCTACGGAACAAGCGCCAGAGTTGCGAAATCCGCCATTGCCAGAGCGAGAAAAGAAGGCATCAAGCTGGGAATGATAAGGCCGATAACACTGTGGCCGTTCCCTAAGAAAGCCTTTGACGGACTGGGAACCCAGGTGAAGGGCATCCTGGATGTGGAGAGAAACATACTGGGACAGATGAAGGATGACATAATCCTGGCTGACGAAAACAGACATCCGGTGGAATTCTACGGAGAGTACTGGGACAACACCAGCGAATTCAAGATAGTTGAAACAGCGAAAGAAATGCTGAAGAAGTATTAAGGAGGTGCCTGAATTGGAATTCAAATTACCAAAAGACATAGACATGACACAGCAGGCATCATGGTGCCCGGGATGCGGACACGGAATAGTATGCCGGGTGATTGCCGAAGCGGTGGAGGAGCTTGGAGTAAGCGATAGAATACTGACGGTTGACGACGTTGCCTGTGGACAGTTCGGACAGTTTGCGCTGAAATACAATACGGTAATGAGCGCCCACGGCAGAACAATCCCTGTTGCAGCGGGAATCAAAAACGCCAGACCGGATGCTCTGGTAATAGCCCGTCCGGGTGACGGATCAGCCTACAGCATCGGCATAGAATCAACAGTTTACAGCGCCATAAGAAATGACAACATTCTGGCGATAGTAATAAACAACAGCGTGTTCGGAATGACCGGAGGACAGATGTCGCCGACTTCACTGCCGGGAATGAAGACTTCCACAACTCCATTCGGAAGAGACGAGAAGAAAAACGGCAGCATGATGGACATCGCTAAAATCCTGGGACAGACGGATATGGCATACCTTGCCCGCTGTGCCGTAAACACCCCGGCAAACATAGCAAAGACAAAAAAGGCAATAAAGAAAGCCCTCACCAAGCAGATGAACGGAGAAGGCTTCTGCCTGATAGACATCCTCAGCATGTGCCCTACAAACTGGAAGATGTCAGAGGCGGACGCCTGCGAATTCATCAAGACAACCCAGAGCGAATACCTGCCTTTGGGAGAATTTGTTGACAGGGGAGGTGAAGAATAATGATTGAAATAATCTGTTCCGGAGTCGGCGGTCAGGGCGTCCTGGTGGCAGGAACTGTACTGGCTGACATAGCCATGGAAGAAGGAAAAAACGTTTCATGGTATCCATCCTACGGCTTCGAAATGAGAGGGGGAGCCGCAAACTGCGAACTCAAGATAAGCGACGAGGAGCTTCAGAGTCCATACTGCCTGGAACCCGACATTCTGCTTACAATGAGCGAATCCGCAATCGACACCTTCGAGGAAAGACTTAAACCCGGGGGAATACTTCTGGTAAACAGCAGCCTGGTAAGCAAAGGCAGGAAGTACCGGGATGACATAAGAGTATTCGAAATACCAGCAACGGAGATTGCCGGAGAAATAGGCAACCCGAGAGGAACGAATCTCATAATGCTGGGAGCGCTGGCTGAAGCATCAGAGCTCTACGATGTGGATGAGGTGAAAGCCGGAATGAACCACTACTTCGAAAAGAAGGGAAGAAACAACCCGAAGAATGCCGAAGCATTCACCAAAGGAGCGGAGGCGGCGAGAAACAATGGATAAACAGAATCAACAGGTAAGGCTGCCCCTTGAGGGAGTAAAAGTTGTGGAAATGGCCACAGTTGTGGCAGCCCCTACAACCGCCAGAATGCTCTGTGCCTACGGAGCGGAGGTCATCAAGGTGGAAACGGTGTCGGGAGACGTTATGCGTCTTTCGGGCACTCACGAGTTCACACCATACGAGGATGATTGCAATCCGCTGTTCACAATACACAATAGCAACAAGAAATTCATATCCATAAACATCAAAACGGAGGAGGGCAAAAAAGTCCTGCTGGATCTCATAAGGGACAGCGATGTGTTCATCACAAATGTCAGAGAGAAATCCCTTCAGCGCAGCGGTCTTGATTACGAAGCTCTCCGGGAGGTGAATCCGAAGCTGATTTACGCCCACTTCAAGGGCTACGGAGACAAGGGTCCGTCGGCAAACGACCCGGGCTTCGACATCAGCGCCTTCTGGCTCCGTTCAGGTCCCCTGGGGGACTGGCAGACTGAGGGATCATTTCCATTCCTGCCGACATATGCCTTCGGAGATATGGTAACAAGCTCAACCTTCCTGTCGGGAATTCTGATGGCGCTGTACGCCAGACAGCAGACAGGCATGGGCACCAAGGTTGATACATCACTCTTTGCCAGCGGAATATGGTGCAATGCCATAGGCATAGTTCAGACTCAGTTTGATCACAAGCACATGAACCCGCATCCCCTTAGACCTACGGATCCTTTCAACCAGACATACAAATGCAGTGACGGCAGATGGATCGGAGTTTACTGCAACGAGTACGAGATGGACAGAGAAAAGTGGTACGGGCTGCTGGGAATACCGGAATATGCCACTGACCCGGACTATGCGTCCATAGCGGTGATGCAGGAAAGGGACACAATAGAAATCGTTATTAAACGATGCAATGAAATATTCCTTACGAAGACCGCCCAGGAGTGGAGAGATTATCTCAGCTCAAACAACTGCGCCTGTGAGATACTGAAGCAGCAGCACGAGGTAAGCAGCGACCCGCAGGCAATCGCCAACGGCTATGTGGTTCCGGTGGAATATCCTAACGAGGAACATACGAAGGTAATGATGCCGGCACCTCCTATTCACTTCAGCGAATACGGCAGGAGAGAGTACGAGCCTACAGGGGAAATTGGAAGAGACACAGATGAAATCCTTAAGGAAATGGGTTACGGACCGGAGGAAATCGCAGAGATGAAGACTGCTGGTTCCGTCCGTTAAAAGGGAGGTTATCATGAAACACAGATTCATAGCGAAAAGATACTGGAAGGATCAGAGCACGGCCATGGGTCAGTCGGACGTGCTGGCGAAAGCCTTTGACGATGTAATCGACCTGAGCCTGGGAGATCCGGATCTCATTACGGATTCCATAATAATAGACAAGGCCTTCGAAGATGCAAAGGCAGGCCACACCAAGTACACGGACTTTCAGGGAGACCCTGAGCTAAGACAGGAAATCATTAAGTTCTACAAAGAGGAATATGACATGGATGTTGCTGACGAGGAGGTGTACATCACCACATCTGCCTGCCACGGCATGTACCTGGTGATGGAGGCAATCCTGGATGATGGCGACGAGGTTCTGATTCAGGCTCCTTACTTCACACCGTATCCTCAGCAGGTGGAGCTGGCCAGGGGAATACCCGTTGAGATGCCGACCTATGAGGAGGAGGATTTCCAGATAAACACGGAACGCCTTGAGAGCATGATAAACGAGCGCACCAAGGCTTTGCTTATCAACACTCCAAGCAACCCTACGGGAAACTGCCTCACCATGGAGTCCATGCAGAAAATAGCTGACATTGCTGTGAAGCACGATCTCATCGTAATTGCGGATGACATCTATACAGCCTTCAGCTATCAGAATCCTTTCGTTCCCATAGCGTCTCTGCCGGGGATGAAGGAAAGGACCATCACACTGAATTCATTCTCTAAGAATTTCACCATGACCGGCTGGAGAATAGGAAACATCATCGCACCGGACTACATTATCAAGATAATTCAGCAGATAAACGAAAACGTTGTTTTCACTGCTCCTTCAATTTCCCAGAGAGCAGCAATCTATGCCCTCAGATACAGGGATCAGGTGCAGCCGCCTATGGTGGAGGAATACCGAAGACGGATGTTCTATGCGGCGGAGAGAATCAGCAAAATCCCTAAGATAAGCGTAATCAATCCACCTAAGGGAAGTTTTTATCTCTTTATCAACATTAAGGAAACGGGGCTTACAAGCACAGAGGCCGCAGAAATGTTCCTCACTAAGGCGCACGTTAACACTCTGCCGGGAAATGCCTTCGGAGAATGCGGAGAAGGCTATGTGCGCATAGCCTGTACGGTGGGCATAGAGGAGCTGGAGAAAGCCTTTGACAGAATCGAAAAGGCTCTGCTGGAATAATAGACAGCCGGTGGAGGTCCGCCGGAAAAAACGGGAGGAAATATGACAAAGTTTACAACCATCGACATTGCAATAGTAATCGCATATATGATCATGCTAGTGGGAGTGGGTATTTGGACAGCCAAAAGAACCAAAACCACAGAGGACTTCATGGTGGCAGGCAGAAACATAGGAATATGGAGATTTACAGCTGCCATGGCTGCCTGCGTTCTCGGAGGAGCCCTGACAATGGGAGGAACCACACTGGCATACAACTACGGCGTAGGCGCCATCTGGCTTGGAGGAGTTGCGGCATTCAGCATTTTTCTGCTGAGCCTCTTCTTAAGAACGAAGCTCTCAAACATGAGAATCTTAAGCGCCTGTGAAGGTTTCGGCGTATTCTACGGACCTCAGGCCAGAGTACTCAGCGCAGTTGTAATGATGGTATACATGTTCATGGTTGGAGTCGTTCAGGTTGTTGCTGTGGGAACAATAGTAAACGTAATGTTCGGATGGTCTACCCAGATATCAATGCTTATAGGAGGAGCGGTAGTACTTACATATGTTGTTATCGGCGGCATGTGGGCTGTAACCTATACAGATATAGTTCAGTTTATCATCATGACTCTGGGAGTCTGCATACTCTGCCCGGCTATGGCAATCCATGGAGTAGGCGGCGTAGGAGCTCTGGTTGAAGCTGTACCGGCAGCCCACTGGGATCTGACGGAAATAGGCTTCGCCAAGATATTCGCATACGTACTTCTGTACCTGCCGGGATTCCTGGGAGGACAGGACATATGGCAGAGAGCCTTCACCGCCAAGGATCCTAAGACAGCGCGGAAGGGAACAGCCATGGCGGCTGCATACATTTTCCTCTACACAGTTGCAATCATAATCATCGGTCTGTGCCTGGTAGTGGCAATGCCGAATATGGAAAACCCGGATCTTGCCTTTGCAACAGCGACTACAACATTCACTCCGACAGGTGTAAGAGGAGTTTTGCTGGCAGCGGCACTGGCAGCTGTAATGTCAACTGCCTCCAGCGAAATCATGGGAACAGCAACCGTTGCATACAACGATCTGGTGTGCGCAGCCAAGCCCGATCTCTCCGAAAAGCAGGGTATCAGAATCACAAGAATTATTGCTGTTATCGTGGGATGTCTGGCAATCGTATGCGCTCTCTGGATTCAGAGCGTGCTGGTTGCACTGGATGTGGCATATGCATTCATTTCAGGCTGCATCTTTATTCCGCTGGTGTTC
>JALFKB010000052.1 GCA_022775805.1 Clostridiales bacterium | reverse complement strand
CAGAACCCCGCCCATGACATTTCCCAGGGCATTGTAATGACGCTCGTCCAGCTCCAGTTCGACTCTGGCAAAGTTCTCATCAACTTCAGTGATTTCTATGCCTGTGGTTTCAGTGGCGTATCTGTCCTTGGCAAACTGCTTCCTTATTCTGTCTAATTCCTTCATATCTTCTCAACAGTCGTTATTCTTTTTCTCAACAATCGCAGTGCGATTCTAAACCAATGGGTATACGGCGTTTCAACAACCGTAACGTTTCAACAACCGTAAACACATGCTTCTGTAACCTTACTCTTCAACTATTGTAACCTTCTTCATTCTCTGAGGAGTCTTCGGCTTGTCACGCATGTCTCTCTTGGTTTTCACGATGCCGTCGGCAACTTCCATTCCCTCGATTATCTTGCCGAATGAAGCGTACTGACCGTCAAGGTGAGGTGAATCCGCAACCATGATAAAGAACTGTGAACCTGCAGAGTTCGGCATCATGGATCTTGCCATTGAGAGCACTCCTCTTGTGTGCTTCAGGTCATTCTTGAAGCCGTTCATTGAGAACTCGCCCTCAATCTGCCAGCCCGGGCCGCCCATTCCTGTTCCCTCAGGACATCCGCCCTGAATCATGAATCCCGGAATTACCCTGTGGAAAATAAGTCCGTCATAAAAACCGGCATTAACCAGCTTCTCAAAGTTTTCTACAGTTTTCGGTGCAATTTCAGGATAAAGCTCACCCTTCATTACGCCGCCGTCTTCCATTTCAATTACAACATACTTCATATATTTTCTCCTTTGTCCATGAAAAATCTGTCATCATGCTGACAATAACTTATACGATTATCAAAACAGTCCGTCTCTTCTTCTGAATGCATCATATTCAAGACTGCCGTCTGCAAGCTTCTCCCAAAGCTCATCCTTCAGCCGTTCAGGATACACATTTTCAAGAGCGGCAAGTTCTTCTGCTGACATGAATCTCACATCATCCAGCACCTGCTCATCGGGGCCGAATTCAGGATCTGTTCCCAGCTTGGGAGCCGCTCCCCTGGAGGATGCCTCCGGTTTTGCCAGGAAGAAATTTACGAATCTCTGTCCTCTGTCTCCCACTTCCTCCACGTGCCATATCAGGCCTTTGATTTCTATCTGAAGTCCCGTTTCCTCAAGAACTTCCCTGATTCCCGCCATACGGGAATCCTCGCCCTCTTCGATCTGTCCACCCGGCACTGTCCAAAGAGTCCGCTCCTGATGCTTCTGCTTCACCATCAGTATTCTGTTTTCATCATCTGTTACTATTACCCGAACTCCCCCGGTCCACATAATATCCTCCTGTAATCGCGTTATCATACGCGAACATTTCTACTTTTTTTCGAATCTCATCCTGATGTTTCCCGTTTTTTCCCGGTGTCCCCCTATAGTATCACACCGTATATTACCGCACCTGCAGCCGCCATAACCAGCATCACATATATTGGCTTGACCTTGAACAGGCCCAGCAGCACAACGGACAGGCCGCAGATTCCCAGGGGAATCAGGTTGTAATAATCAAATTCAGCCATATCCGCCGAAAAGACAGAGCCCTTCACAAGCACTCCCTCAGCGATGAAAACGGCAGCCACCAGAATCAGCCCAATTGTCACAGGCCTGATTCCCATGAAAGCCCCCTCAACATAGGGATTGCCTTTGAACTTCTCCAGAAGCTTTATCACCGTAAGCATCACCACAAAGCAGGGAATGCACACCGCAATTGTGGCAACTACAGCTCCGGTTATTCCCGCAAACTTGAGTCCCACATAGGTGGCAGCGTTTATAGCCACCGGACCCGGTGTAACCTGGGAAATGGCAACCATATCCGAGAAGTCTGATCCGTCCATAACCCCGAATGGCTGAATACTCTGATATATGAGGGGAAGCATTGCAGTTCCTCCCCCAAAGGCAAAGAGGCCTATCTTCGTGAACACCCATATGAGGGCCAGATACACATTCATCTGCCCGCCTCCTTCCCGGAGGAGTCTCCGGAGCCGAGCTCCCGGAAACTGTTATCATCAGAACTGTTATCTTCTGAACCGGAATTCTCGAAACCTCTTCGTATTATAGTACAGTTAAACAGTATCCCTATTATTATTCCTCCCAGGATAACAGCAATAGCCGTAATTCCGAAAAAACCAACCAGAACAAGAGCCCCTGCAGACATCACGATATTAAAGGCAATCATGGGCTTCTCAGAGCCGCACATCTGCTTCAGAAGTCTGAAGGATGTAACTCCGATAAGGCCGCATACCGCTGCCTTGATTCCCGTGAATGCACCGGCAACACAGTCGCTGTTTCCCACAACATCAAGAAATGCCAGCACTGCAATCATCGAAAGAAAAGCAGGCAGAACCACTCCAAATGTTGCCGTTAATGCTCCTGCTATGCTCCTCTTTCTGTAACCGATGAAGGTAGCCATATTAACTGCAATAACCCCGGGCAGAGACTGCCCCAGGGCTATGCAGTCAAGCATTTCATCGTCTGTAAGCCAGCCCTTGTCCTTAACGGCGGTCTGCTGCATCTGCGGAATCATCGCTGCCCCTCCGCCTATTGTGAGCATGCCGATTTTGAAGAACTCCCAGAAAAGGGACATGTGTGATGTCCCATTTCTCTTCTCAGTTTTATTTGTTAAAGAAGTGTCTTCCGTCCTTTTCCGCATTTACAGTTTCTATTGCCTTTGCAATACCCTCATCAACAGACAGTTCAACCTTGTCTGCCTCTCTTCTCATCTTGTATTCAATCATTCCATCGGCAGCGCCCCTTCCAACGGTAATTCTGATAGGAATGCCGATAAGCTCCGAATCCTTGAACTTTACTCCCGGTCTTTCCTTTCTGTCATCCAGAATCACCTCAACTCCGGCTCTGCCAAGTTCATCGTATATTTTCTCTGCCACCTGTGCCTGCACCTCATCATCAGGCTTCATGAGAGTTATTATCACATGGTATGGTGCCACTGACATAGGCCAGATGATTCCGTTTTCATCGTGATTCTCAGGCATATCGATTATTGCCTGGAAGGTTCTTGATACGCCGATTCCGTAGCATCCCATCACAATCGGATGATCCTTCTGGTTCTCATCCTTGAAGGTTGCACCCATAGGTTCGGAGTACTTGGTGCCAAGTTTGAAAATCTGTCCCACCTCAACTCCTCTGGCATGTCTGATTGGCGCACCGCAAACAGGGCACGGATCTCCCTCCAGAAGATTCTTGATATCCACAACGATGTCCGCTTCCCAGTCACGTCCGTAGTTTACATTTTTGATGTGGTAATCCTCTTCGCAGGCTCCGGCTACAAGGTTCTTCAGTCCCGGAAGCTCGCTGTCAGCCACGATGGTGCAGTCGTGAAGCCCTACCGGTCCCGTAAATCCGCCAACACATCCGCACTTCTCTGACATCTTCTCTTCATCTGCAAAGACAATGGCGTACTCGTGGACTCCCAGAGCGTTAACAAGCTTTGTCATGTTAAGCTCTCTGTCACCGCGTACAAAGGCAGCAACATATCCGTTAACCTTATCGTCTTCATCGTATGTTTCAAAGAGGAGCGCCTTCAGGGTCTGCTTTTTGTCAACCTGAAGATAGTCAGCAACCTCCTCGATGGTCTTGGTGCCCGGAGTGTTAACCTTTTCCATTGGGAGCATTTCAGCTTCCACCGGCTCTGCATCCACGCAGGCGGCCTTTTCCACTGTTGTTGCCAGATCGCACTTCTCGCAGTAGCAGATTTCGCTTTCTCCGTACTCGCAAAGGGCTGTAAACTCGTGGGATCCAGTTCCTCCTATTGCTCCGTTGTCCGCTTCAACAGGTCTGAAGGTGAGACCGCATCTTGTGAACACGTTTGTGTAAGCGTCGTACATCATGCGGTAGCTCTCATCAAGCCCCGCCTCATCTCTGTCAAATGAATAGTTGTCCTTCATGACGAAGTCCCTGGATCTCATCATTCCGAAACGAGGTCTGGCCTCATCTCTGAACTTGTCTGTAATCTGATAGAGCATCATCGGAAGCTGTCTGTAGGAAGTAATGTCGTTCCTGATAATGTCGGTAAACACTTCCTCTGCTGTAGGTCCCAGGCAGAATCCGCGACCGTTTCTGTCGTTGACTCTCCACATTTCAGGACCGTATGCACTCCATCTTCCCGATTCTTCCCACAGCTCACCCGGCTGGAGAACCGATGTGCTGATTTCCTGAGCGCCCTTGGCGTCCATTTCCTCTCTGATGATGTTCTCAATCTTCCTGAAGGTTCTTCTGCCCATAGGCATGTAGCTGTAGATTCCTGCAGCTGTCTTCTTGATCATTCCCGCTCTCAGCAGGAGAATGTGGCTTGGAATCTCAGCTTCATTCGGTACTTCTCTTAATGTTTTAAAAAATGACTTTGATAATCTCATTGCTGCTCCTATTCTATCTGTATATTGAGCATACGGCCTGAGCCGCAATGCCCTCTTCTCTACCTTCGAAACCAAGTTTCTCGGTAGTTGTTCCCTTGATATTTACCCGGCTTATCTCCACATCCAGCACCGCTGCAATGTTGCCGCGCATCTGTTCTATGTAAGGGCTTATCTTCGGCTTCTGGGCGATAACCGTAATGTCCACATTCCCCGTTCTGTAGAAGTTCTCATCGAGAAGCTCCTTAACCCTGCCCAGAAGCATCAGGCTGTCTGCCCCTCGATACTGCTCATCAGTATCCGGAAAATGTCTTCCTATGTCACCCAGACCTGCCGCACCCAGCAGAGCATCCATCAGGGCGTGGGTTAGAACATCCGCATCGGAATGTCCCAGAAGACCCCTGTCATGGGGAATCTCCACTCCGCCAAGAATCAGCTTTCTGTCCTCCACAAGACGGTGGACATCATATCCTGTTCCGACTCTGTTTTCCATTGGCAAATCCTCTTTAGTAGTTATCTTGATGTTTCCGTAGTTTCCTTCAACTATTGTCACATCGTAGCCTGCCCTCTCAACTATGGACGCATCATCCGTTCCCATGTATCCGTCATCATAGGCCTTCTCATATGATTCAATCAGAATTGTTTTCCTGAAGCCCTGGGGAGTCTGCACCGAATAGTAATCCGACCGGTCTACGGCCATACTCTTGCCCTTTTCCTTACCTGCCTTGCGGACGCTGTCAGTCATGGCCACACAGGCAGCCGCCGCTCCGTCTCTGTCTGCAGCTTCAATCACGCTGCTTATCACACTGCCATCAACAAAGGGGCGCGCACCGTCATGAATCAGAACGATTGAAACCCCCGGCCGCTTGGAATTCAGGGTCTGAATTGCATTGTACACAGAGTCCTGCCGTTCCCGGCCTCCATTGACAATTCCCAAAACCTTGCTGAAGCCCCTTTCGGATACGATTTCACTGCACAGATCAATATAGTCCCGGTTTGTGACAATGAAGGTGTAATCCACCTCCTCAGCCTGTTCGAAGGCATTTATTGTCTTTGCCAGAATATACTCTCCGCCGATCTTCATGTACTGCTTGGGGACAGGTGCACCCATCCGGCGTCCCTGTCCCGCTGCAGCTATAATTACTGCTACCTTTTTGTTGTTATACATCTGTCTTCACGCACCTTATGAATATTACTTTTTCAAGTTGCCTGCAGGCTTGGCAAATATCATCCTTCCTGCAGAGGTCTGAAGCACGCTTGTGACAACTACCTTTATGGTCTGTCCGATAAAAGGCTTGCCCTCTTCCACAACAATCATTGTTCCGTCATCAAGATATGCCACTGCCTGACCCGTTTCCTTGCCTTCCTTCACAAGGGAAAGGATCATTTCCTCCCCCGGCAGCACCACCGGCTTAAGTGCATTGGCAAGCTCGTTAATGTTCAGAACAGGCACTTCCTTTATGGCAGCCACCTTGTTCAGGTTGAAATCGTTTGTCACCACCTTGCCGCCCATTATCTGAGCAAGCTTCAGCAGCTTAACATCCACCTCCGGAATCTCCTCAAGGATTTTCTCGGAATCGGTGTTGTAGATTTCCACCCCGTAGGTCTCTCTTATTGAATTGAGAATGTCCAGTCCTCTCCTGCCTCTCTGCCTTTTGAGACTGTCTGAAGAGTCGGCTATGTGTCTCAGTTCAACAAGCACAAACTCCGGAATGATAATCGGTCCCTCGATGAATCCGGTTTTCATCATGTCAGCTATTCTGCCATCGATAATGACACTTGTGTCAAATATTTTCGGTGTGCTGTCATTCTTCTGCTTGCTGCCTTTGCCCCCCGATACCTTGCGGCTGTTGAGAAAGATACTTGTTATCTCCTTTGTTTTGCTGGTTGCAACAGCAATTCCCAAAGCGCCAAGAATAACGTATGTAACGATATTTACTATTACATTGAGAACGGGAATCTCAATTCCGGTGTAGATTCCTCTGCTTATGAGATACGCAATGAACAGCCCGATAATAAGGCCCATGGTGGTTGTCATTATGTCGTTTACCGAGGTATCTCTCAGGTCTGATTCAAGATTGGTGACAGCTTTCCTGCTTCCTCTTGAAAACAGCGGGAAGAGACGGTAGAAGAATATTGCGAAGATAATTGCGATTGCTGCTGCCAGAAACATGTTTTCGGTCAGTAAAAGCTCTTCGTCCATATTGAAACCCCTCAGCGACGCCAGGTATTTCACAAGCATATAGCAGCCATATCCGCAGATTGCGCCAATAATGGTGATGATGGCTCTAATAAGCTTCTTTAACACGGTTATTTCCTCCTTTCTTCAAAAATTCGCATGCCGGAAAGCGAAGGTCACTCTAACATCAGGGGCACAGTAATTCATATTGCCCCTTCGATAAGATCGAGAGCCTCCTCCTCAGATATGTCCAGCACCAGCATGATCTCGCTCTGGAGAATCTTCCTGGTGTTGGAGAGCATTTTCTTCTCCCCTGCAGACAGTTTGTTTTCGCGATCGATCCTCGTGAGATTCCTCACGATTTCGGCAACCATATTGATGTTGCCGGTTTTGATTTTTTCTGTGTTCTCCCTGTATCGCTTGTTCCAGTTTTTGTTCATCTCCGTGGAATCCAAGCCCAGAACAGAAATCGCCTCGTCAATCTCTTCTTTCGTACCTACAGGCCTAACTCCAATGTCATCTGAGCTATCGACGGGAATCATGACTTCCATGTCTCCGCAGGGAACTCGCATAATATAGTATTCCTTGACTTCCCCCAGAATTTCACATGACTTTATCTGTCTGATGATTCCTGCTCCATGCATAGGATACAGGATTCTGTCTCCTGTTCTATACATAAAAACCTCCTGGCTATACGTATTTATATTTTATCATAATCACATGTTCCACACAAATCTGTTATACTATAAGCAAAAGAGAAAACAAAAAAAACACTTTTTAGGGGACTTTGCCGGGCGCAAAGGCAATAAACAGGAGGGGAAAAATGGCTAAACTGCTGGTGGTGGATGATGAAAAGGGAATAAGAGAGGTAATTCGAGAGTACTCGGAATTCAACGGACATGAGGTTACCGAGGCGGAGGACGGCATGACGGCTGTGGGCTTTTGCAAGCTTAACGAGTACGACCTGATAGTAATGGACATTATGATGCCGAGGCTTGACGGTTACTCTGCCTGCAAGGAAATCCGCAAGATAAGCAATGTCCCTATTATCATGCTTTCGGCAAGGGGCGAGGAATACGACAAGCTCTTCGGCTTCGAGCTGGGAATTGATGACTACGTTGTCAAGCCCTTCAGTCCCAAGGAGCTTATGGCTCGTATCAACGCAGTTCTGTCCCGAAACGCCTCAAGGGAGTCCGATACTCCTCAGGTTCTGAAATTTGACGGCCTGGAAATTGATATTCCCGGAAGAACCGTTACGGTGGACGGAGAGAGAATCGAGCTGACTCCGAAGGAATACGATCTGCTGTTCTATCTTGTGGAAAACAAGAACATCGCCCTTTCCAGAGACAGGCTTCTGTCGGACATCTGGGGTTACGACTTCTTCGGCGATGACAGAACTATAGATACCCACATTAAGAATTTGAGAAACAATCTAGGCAATTACCGTGATTATATCGTGACAATGAGAGGAGTAGGTTACAAGTTTGAAGCTAAGAATTGATTACAGAAGCATAAAATTCAAAACATGGCTGTACTTCATTCTGTTCGCGGCTGTTCTCATGCTGGCTCTGTGGATTGTTCAGATTTTTCTTCTGAACAATTTCTATGGTCTGATGAAAACCGTTCAGACTCAGGAGGTTGCCAAGGAAATAGAATCCTCCTACAGGCACAACGACATTTCGGAGTTTGTCAGCGATGTGGACACCATTTCCGACTCCTATGACATGTACATATACGTGGTGTCATATGACGGTCAGCAGACCTTCTTCGGCCCTTCTGCAGATGATTTCGCTCTGGCACCCGGGCTCAGCGACGATTCCGGCAGGGCGGAATTTGCCAGCCAGATAAAGACCTTAAACGAGAGCATGATCAAAAACAACGGCTCAGCCAACATGACCTTCGAAAGCGAAGACAGCAGCCAGAAGGTTATGGCCTGCGGCAGGGTTCTGACATCCAAAACCAAGGATGACATGATTGCCTACATATTCTCACCTCTGTGGCCTGTGTCATCAACAATCAAGATTCTCACGAACCAGCTGTTTATTGTTACACTGATATCTCTGCTTCTGGCATGTGTCATTTCCCTCTATCTTTCCATGAGGATAACAAGACCTATTAAGAATATGGAGCGCACTGCAGCCAGACTTGCCTCAGGTGAATACGGAATAGTATTCCCGGACGGTCATTATACAGAGCTTAACAATCTGTCAACCACACTTACAGGTGCATCAATTGAGCTGGAGAAGTCAGACGTGATGCAAAAGGATCTTGTGGCAAATGTTTCACACGACCTGCGCACACCTTTGACTGTTATCAAATCCTATGCGGAAATGATTCGAGATCTTTCGGGAGACAATCCCGAAAAACGAAATGAGCATCTCCAGGTTATTATCGATGAAACCGACAGATTGAACAACCTCGTTGAGGATCTCCTGGCTGTATCGAGACTTCAGTCAGGTAAGATGACCCTCAAGAGAACGAATTTCGATCTCACGGAGGCAACCCGAAGCATCGTAAACATGTACAGCGGCATGGAAAACAGATACGATTCCAACAGGGACGGTGTTATTGATGAGGAGGATCGGCAATTTCATGTCACTCTCTCCTGCAAAAACAATTACACTGTCAATGGAGACGAGGAGAAAATCAAACAGGTTATCGCCAATCTCGTCTCAAATGCAATCAAGTTCTGCGGCGATGACGGAGCTGTAATCGTAACAATCAAGCGCCATGGCAAGTATGTGAGACTCTCTGTGCAGGATCACGGCGCCGGAATTCACCCCGATGAAATCGAACACATCTGGGACAGATACTACAGGGCAAGTTCAAACACCGTCCGCACAACAGAGGGAACAGGTCTCGGCCTGTCAATATGCAAGGAAATTCTCACCCTCCACAAGGCCGACTTCGGTGTTGACAGCACCCCCGGCAAAGGATCAACCTTCTGGTTTCAGCTTGAAATCAGAAGGTAAAAGGAACGCTGAATCAGAAGAGGTTTCTTGCCTCTGCAATATTCTTCAATCCTATGACATTAATGTCCGGCTTACTCTTAATGTGCCGGGCATTTTTTATTGGCAGCACCACCCTCTCGAAGCCCAGCCTCTCAGCTTCCCGGATTATTTTCTCGGCGTTCTGCACCGCTCTGAGGTCTCCCGTCAGCCCGATTTCCCCCAGCACCAGAGTTCTGCTGTCCAGTTTCCTGCCTGTGCAGGTGGAGTATACCGCCAGGGCAACGGCCAGATCCGTATAAGTACCCTCAGGTCTGATACCTCCCACAACATTCACATACACATCCTGATTTCCCAGGCGAAGTCCCATCTTTTTCTCCAGCACCGCAATGAGCATTGCCAGCCTGGAATTGTCTATTCCCAGAGAAGTCCTTCTAGGGAATCCGCCTCCGCAAAGGCTTGTCAGCGCCTGAACCTCCAGAATAAGCGGTCTCGTTCCCTCGTACACAGCCGTGGCAACGGCCCCCTCGCTCTCCTTATCCATTTCCTCCATGAGAACCCCGGAGAGATTCTCTATTTCAACAAGCCCCTCCTGATCCATTTCGAAGGCGCCTATTTCGCTGGTGGTTCCGAAACGGTTCTTCTGAGCCCGGAGTATTCTCATCTCGTGACTTCTATCCCCTGTAAAGCTCAGGACACAGTCCACCATGTGTTCCAGTATTCTCGGTCCCGCCAGTTCCCCGCTCTTGGTCACATGAGCTACGATAAACACCGGAATATTATCGGACTTGCCTATTCTCATGAGTTCATTGCCGCAGGTTCTCACCTGGGATACGCTTCCCGGAGCCGACTCAATTTCTGCGCTGTACATTGTCTGAATGGAATCCACTATGAGAAACTCCGGCTCCAGATTCCTGCATACCGCAGCCACATTCTCTATGTTTGTTTCAGCCAGAATAAACAGATTGTCGCTTATGCTGCCCCGGCACACCCGATCGGCTCTCATTTTTATCTGCTCCTCGGACTCCTCCCCGGACACATACAGAACCTTTCCCTTCTCCAGGGCAATATTCTGCGCAGCCTGCAAAATGATTGTTGACTTCCCTATCCCCGGTTCTCCGGAAATAAGAGTGAGGGAGCCGGGAACGAGTCCGCCTCCGAGAACTCTGTTAAGCTCGCCTATACCGGTATTGATTCTTGTGGTCTCGCCTGATACAACTGATGCCAGCCTCTCCGGTTTACCCGGAGCAGCCTTGCTTCCGTCAGCAGAATTTCCTCTGCCGGAGGTTCTTCTGCGTCTGTCGTTTTCATCCAGCGCCACCACCTTCTCCTCGAACATCGAATTCCATGCACCGCAGACAGGACATTTGCCCACCCACTTGGAATTCTCGCTGCCGCACTCGCCGCACACAAATACTGTTTTCGCATTCTTAGCCATATCTTACCTCTGTTATCCCCTTTATCATCTATTGCTGCAAAAGCTTATCTTCGCAAACATTTGTTCTTTTTTTATTATGATACACCCGAGCCGCAACCATGTCAAGCATGCATATCCACTCATAGCGCTCTTCCCCAATACAAAAGAGCTGCTGCACTATGTCGCTAGTGCAGCAGCTCCGTTATAACGGGTTTTCATTAGATGATTATTTTTCTTCCTGTGAAGCCTTGTAGTCAGCCATGATTTTCTGTTCGATGTTCTTAGGAACAGGATCATGTCTTGAGAATTCCATTTCGAATGAACCTCTTGCCTGAGTCATTGTTCTCAGAGCGATTGCATAGTCAAGAAGCTCAGCCTGAGGCGCTTCAGCCATCAGCTTCTGGAGTCCTCCTCCGATAGGTTCCATACCCAGAACAGCTCCACGTCTGTTTGGCAGGTCGCCCATAACAGCTCCAACATAATCGTCAGGAACCTTGATTGTCAGCTTCATGATCGGCTCAAGGAGACAAGGATTTGCTTCTGCAATACCCTTCTTGAATGCCAGTGAAGCAGCAATCTTGAATGCCATTTCGTTTGAGTCTACTTCGTGATATGAACCATCATACAGGATAGCCTTAACGTTCTGAACCTTACATCCTGCGAGAGGTCCCTTTTCCATACATTCTCTCAGGCCCTTTTCTACTGCAGGAACATAGTTCTTAGGAACTGATCCGCCGAAGAGTTCTTCGCCGAATTCGAATTCTTCCTCTGATGGTGAGAATCTGATGTGAACATCACCGTACTGTCCGGCACCGCCTGTCTGCTTCTTGTGCTTACCCTGAACATCGGATGTGCCCTTGATTGTTTCTCTGTATGCAATCTTCTGCGGTACAGTAACAACTTCCACACCGAACTTGTCCTTGAGCTTGTCCTTCATGATATTCAGCTGAATGTCTCCCTGACCTCCGATAAGAGTCTGGTGAGTTTCAGTATTGTTTTCAAGTACGAATGAAGGGTCCTCTTCCATGAGTCTCTTCAGGCCTGTACCCATCTTTTCGTCATCACCGCTCTTAGCAGGTTCAACGCACTGATACAGTGTAGGTGACGGGAACTTGATTGGAGGGAACTTGATAATGTTTGCCTTCTCGCAGAGAGTGTCCCCTGTCTTTGTGTTCTGGAGCTTACCGATTGCCACGATATCTCCTGCAACAACCTCAGGTGCATCCTCCTGATTCTTTCCTCTTGCAAAGAACAGTGAGCCAAGCTTCTCTTCCTTTTCTGATGTTGCATTGTAAAGTGCCTGTCCCGACTTGATTGTTCCGCTGATAACCTTAGCCAGTGAAATCTTGCCCAGGAATGAATCTGCCAGAGTCTTGAAAATGAGAACTGCAGGCTTTCCGGCCGGATCAACTGCAACTTCGATTTCCTCGTCGCTGCCGTTTACTGCAGGATATGCCGCATGATCTGCTGCCTTTGGAACGAAATCGATAAACTGCTGAAGCACTTCTTTGATTCCGTCGCCTGTCATTGATGAGCATGTGAATACAGGAACGATATCTCCCTGGCCGATACCCTTTGACAGACCCTTTGCAAACTGTTCATCTGTAAGAGTCATGTTTTCGAAGTATGCTTCCATGAGTTCTTCGTCTGTTCCTGCGATTTCCTCTTCCATTGATTCTCTGTCGTCCAGTGTAACAACTGATGAACCGAACTTGCTCTTCAGTTCTCCAACCAGCTCATCAACGTTTACGTTATCCTTGTCAGTCTTGTTGATAAGGAAAAATCTAGGTACTCCGAATTCCTTGCATGAATCCCATGCCTTCTCTGTACCAACCTGGATTCCTGATGCAGCATCAACAACGATTGCAGCCGCTTCAACTGCTCTCAGCGCTGAATTAACTTCGCCTACGAAGTCAAATGAACCCGGGGTGTCTACGAAATTAATCTTTACCTTGTTGAATTCAACCGGTACTACTGTACAATTGATTGAATATCCCTTTTCGATTTCCATCTTGTCATAGTCGGAAACCGTCTGTCCCTCTTCGACTTTACCAAGTCTTGAGATAACGCCTGTTGCCAGCAGTGCTGCTTCAAGGAAAGTAGTTTTACCGCAGCCGCCATGTCCTACCAGCGCAACGTTTCTAATGTTTTCGCTTTTATAGCCCTTCATCTAATGAGACCTCCTAATTATTTTTGTTCTGTCTTCGAGTATGCCCGCGCATACGCAAATAGTATAGCATTTCAAGGTCTCAATGACAATTCTTTTTTAATTACCCGTCCTGCGTCGCTTCCCTATCAAAATAACACCTGCCGCTACACAGGCAAGGGTCATTGCTATCCCGGGCAAAAGCAGTCCGCCTCCGTCTCCCATTTCCGGTGAGGAATCCACCGGCGCCCTGAAGCTTACAGACTGATCAGCGTTTTCAATATCCTCATGAACCGCAATAACCTCATCTCCGCAATACAGCTTCTCAAAGGCAACCACTGTCTTTCCTGCCATGGCGGCAGTATCCAGGCTGTATTCCATCTCAAGGGTTCCCGAGGCTTCATCTGCAGTGAATTCCATTTCTCCGGCAGTTCCCGGAACTTCCTCTCCGGTACTCTTGTCCATAAGCCGGCCGGTTATTCTGTAGCTCTTGCCCGGCTCCACACCGCTGTACTTAACCATATCTGTAATTACGATAGTCCCCTCTGCCACTGGGGACTTGTCTCCTGTTTCCTTCTGGGCTGCATATGTTACGATATCCGGAACTCTGGGCTTCTCCATAACCGTTACAGTCTGTGACTCAGCCGACACAGTTACAGGATGCTCAGACTCATCCAGCTCATATCCCTCCGGAGCCTTTATCTCCTTTAATACGTATTCGCCGTAAGGAATATTGTCAATGGATGCCACACCGCTGCTGTCTGTATTCAACGTTCCGTAAACCTTTCCCGATTCCGGTGAGCGCAGCTCATATACGGCATTCTCCAGTGAATAATATGTACTGCCGGAAGTTACGCTCTCATCAGAGGATTTCTTAACAAGCTCAACCCTGCCGAAATCTATCCAGTCCACACTGTAGGAAATGCTGTATACAGTGCTGACGCTAAAAAGCTGATCCTGGGTTCCGGAGTTCCTGATGATATATGGCTGAAAGCCCTTGAGGACCCCTGTCATTGCCGGGGAGGTGTACTCCCCCACAGTCTCCACCGGTGCTGTGAGATGAAACTTCTCTCCGGTTGACACCTTAACGCTTCCTGCTGAAATCTTCTCACCATCCTTAACAACAGCTGCCCCCTCCGGCACAGGTACTGAAATGCCGTTTCCCTCTGTTCCCAGCACTTCAATATCCTCTGTTTCCTGCTCCATTGTTTCTTCGTTCCAGCGGGCCTTAACCCGGCCGCTGCTCAGTCCCAGCTGAGGCTCTCCCGGAGGATCCGGCCACTTCTTTATGGCCGCCAGGAAGTTCTTCACCACCTTCTTGGTTCTGCTGCTGCAGCCCTTGAAGGCATCCCCCTTATCGCTTTCACCGTCGTACACATAGCTGAGCATCACGTGACAGAGGGCATAAATTCCCTCATTTCCCTTGTAACAGGCCTTCCTGCTTACACCTTTGAGATAAGCAGCTGTTTTCACATTGTAACCGGGCTG
>JALFKB010000043.1 GCA_022775805.1 Clostridiales bacterium | reverse complement strand
CATATATACATTTTCCAGCGAGTATTCTTCGGATCTGGTTACCGCCAGCACCTTGAAACCGTGCTTTTCGTAGAATCTTACATCCTCTTCGCCGTTTGTAAACAGCATAATCGGGAGACCAAGCTCTTCTGCCTTTGCTGTAAGGGCTTCTAGTAATCTGCTTCCTCGCCCTTCTCCCTGAAAGTCCGGGTCCACTGCGAGAAGGTCTACATATATGTATTCCTCCGGAAGCTCAAGCTGTGCTTCCAGTCTGTCCACCTCATCGAAGAATTCAAACCATCTCCTGACACCGGATTCCCCCAGCTTCCGGCTGCAGCGCCTGAAATTTTCGTTAATGCTTCCGGCTGCCCGGAAATTCTCATCGGAGTAATCAACCTCCCGGGAATGGAGAACCGCTATCCCCTCCCGAAGATTCTCATCCAGGCTGTAGATTCTGCCGACCATGTAGTCAAATCTTCCGTAGTATTCCACCACCATCTCCACCGCCGGCTGTCTTTCCTCCGGATTCGGAAACATTCCGCTCAGCTTAGGATAATCTCTGAATGCTCTTGTGAATGTTTCGAAAACTTCAGGCAGTTGGCCTTCATTTACTCTATACAATCCTTCTATATCTATTGTCTTCATTATTACCTTTTATTAAACCTAAACCTTATTCTTCATCAGAGGTTGCCTTGTCGTAGATGGCAGTTACAGCCTCTGACGGTGCCTTTGTTAACAGTGTCGCCGCTACAGCTGCAATTCCTCCTGCAACGAATCCAGGGAACAGCTCGTAAATTCCCGTTGAGGATAAGCAGAAGAGCCAGATAATGTCCACGGCTGCCCCTGCAAGTACTCCCACGCATGCTCCGATATAGTTGAATCTTCTCCAGAAGAGAGACAGAATTACAACCGGTCCGAAGGCTGCACCGAATATTCCCCAGGCGTTTTCAACCATGTTCATAATTGCCTGTGCACCGGAACCGCCGGAGGATGCAATCAGGTATGCAACAATTGCCAGAATTACTACTGCAATTCTTCCTACCCAGAGTATTTCCTTGTCACTTGCCTCTTTTCTGATAAGAGGTTTGTACATGTCAGCGGTAAATGAGCTTGATGCAACCAGCAGCTGTGAGTCAGCTGTGGATACGGATGCTGCCATGATTGCAGCAAGGAGGAATCCGGCAATTGCAGGCGGGAAGAACCTTCTTGCCATAACTATGAATACTGTTTTCTGAGCTCCCACTGTAAGCAGTTCTTCAGCTACGATCATTCTTGCGAAGTATGCAACCAGACAAGCTCCTCCGATTGACAGCACTACCCATACAATTGCAACAACTGCGGATTTCTTTACCATGGAAGGCTTCTCGATTGACATGAATCTTACGATTATGTGAGGCATTCCGAAGTATCCCAGTCCCCATGCAAGTCCTGAAACAATGTCCTGCCATGAAGCTCCGAAGAGGCTTTCTCCGAATACACACTGTACAATTGATCCATCTGCATCTGTGTATTCATATACATTTGCCAGAAGTCCTGTATCAATATTCTGTGTCGTCACAACGATGATTGGAATTGCCAGCAGCGCAATCAGCATCAGTATTCCCTGGAAGAAGTCCGTCCAGCATACTGCCTTGAATCCGCCAAGGAATGTATATCCAACTATAATAAGTGCAAATACAATCATGGCAGTCTTAGGGCTAACCCCCGGAAACAGCATTGTAAACACAGATGTTCCCGCCACAAAGGCTGATGCAACGTACACTGTGAATGCTATCAGGAATATTACAGCGCATATTACCTGAAGTACCTTGCTTGATGTGGCGAATCTATTGGTAAGATACTGAGGAAGCGTAATGGAATCGTTGGATGCTTCGCTGAACTTTCTGAGTCTCTTGGCGCAGAATATCCAGTTTGCAGCAGTTCCCAGCGCCAGTCCGATACCGATCCATATCTGTCCGAATCCAAAGGCAAGAATCGATCCCGGAAGACCCATCAGAAGCCATGCAGACATGTCCGATGCCTGGGCTGACATGGCAGTAACCCATGGTCCCATTGATCTGCCGCCAAGGAAGTAGTCCTTTTCATTCTTGTTGCTTCCATTGAAGTAGAACACGAGTGCCACTCCAAGGAGTATTACGAAATAACCTATAAAAACAATAATTTCTGCATTCATTTCAGTCGTCTTTCCTTTCTCACAAATACATTGACAGTATAGCAGAATAATTAACCAAATAGAATACAAACTAAATTCTATATTTATTATAACAATAATGATAAATAATTGTAATTATCATTGAAATTTCAACGAATTTCAATTAGACTAAAATCTGAACTAATTATTATAATAATATTGAAATGGAGAAATAGATGAAAAAAATTACCAATCAGACAAAGGGCCGTATCGTTTCCGCCGCCTGGCAGCTGTTCTACCAGTACGGCTACAACAACACCACAATAGATGACATAGTTGAATTGTCCCAGACCTCCAAAGGTTCCTTTTATCATTACTTCGGTTCAAAGGATGACCTTCTGGGTTCACTATCCTATCTCTTTGACGAAAAATATGAGGAGCTTATGGAAACGATGGATCCCATGCTTTCCCCAATAGAAAAACTCCTGAAAATGAATCAGGAGCTTTTCCTCATGATTGAAAATACCGTTTCTGTATCAATGCTTTCCCAGCTCTTCGGCTCCCAGCTTACAACTAAGGGCGAAAAGCATCTTCTCGACCCTGACAGAACCTACTACAAGCTCCTTCGCCGCATCGCAGTGGAGGGTCAGCAGCAGGGACTCTTCAGGCCGGAGCTCTCGATAAACGACATTACCAAGGCTTATGCCCTTTATGAGCGGGCAATAATGTACGACTGGTGTATCTCCAGCGGCAATTATTCTCTTTGCCAGTATTCGGAAAAGATGCTGCCTCTATTCCTGGACGGGCTGACTAATTAACACAAGCTGTTTCAGCGGTGGCAGTGGCTGCCACATGCATCTCCGATGCGCCCTTACGATAGGAATATACAGAATCAGTCAGGAAACAGCGGCTGTCCTCGCAGCTGATGTTTTTGTTATATAGAAGCTGAGCAAGCCGATCAAGATATTCTTCCCTTGCCTCAACAACACAAAACTCATCTATTGAGAGAGGAACAATATAGAGGTCGTCAACCCCGAACTCGTCGGCAATGCAGTCAAGCACATCGTTGCACAGCATGTATGCTGCACCAAACAGTTCCTGCACATTTGATACTATAATAAAATTCTTCGTGAAAATCTCCGATGCACCGCAGTCTTCCTCCTGAAGGGAATCTGCCCGCAGAGGAAAATTATCATACATGTTCTGCACTGCAGTTTCATGGAGCTCCTCAGGGCTCATTCCCGACATTTCCAGAAGCTCGTCAGTAACCACGAGAGTGTCAAAACCTTCATACTCACTCTCCACCATCACCCTGTAGATAATGGAAATGTCAAGATAGTTCCTGTGAGGAATACTCTCCAGAAGCCTTTCATTTCTTTTAGTGTTAATCAGATTCGGTATAACATGTTTCTTGATGCTTTCCGGTGTAATCTCACAATGCTTCGGTTCAAGTGCGCCGGTATAATTCAAGAATATCCCCGCAGCAAATGCTAGAATGCTGTCCATATCTTCATTTTCCTTGAAAATATCGTACATTTCATCCAAGTATACTATTGGCAGAGCAATATCCTTGCTGCCATTAGTCGGCCTGATAGTCAGAGCATCCATTTCCCTGTTGACCTTCGTTATCTTCTCAACTACAGGCTCACAGCCACGAAATACCGGCGGCAGAAAGTCCATTATTCTCTCTACCATTACCTCTTTAAATAAATTATAGTTCATCATAAAAACTACCCCCTTAGTGATGTAAAAACCAATTACTACACTAGAGTATCACGGCAACAGTGCATTGTCAATATTTACCAGTAATTTTTTGACAAAAAATCGGGCCTGCTTTAGCAAACCCGATTGTTCTTTAAACTACTTGTTCAGCTGTGCAGCTACTTCTGCAGCAAAGTCTTCTTCTTTCTTTTCGATTCCTTCGCCTACTTCAAACCTTACAACCTTAGCCAGTGACAGTCCCTTGTCAACGCTGCCGAGGTACTGTGCTACAGTCTGCTTACCGTCCTCAGCTCTTACATAAGTCTGATCCAGGAGGCAGATTTCCTTCAGCTGCTTTGAAATACGTCCTTCAACAAGGCCCTTGAAAATCTTGTTTTCTGAGATCTCAGCCTTGTCTGCTACTGCAAGTGATGCCAGCTGTGTCTTTGCTTCCTCTGAAAGGAAGTTTGGCAGATAATTGAAATTAAAGCCCTTGTCAGCTCTCTTCTCTGCAAGGATAGCTGTGTCCTCAGCACTCCAAACACCGTCTATAGCCTTGTCAAGCAGACCATTGAGAATCGGCTTAGGAAGTGTGAACGGATCGTTCAGTGCACTTTCCAGAGTAATCTTCTTCAGATTAGCCAGCTCCTCGTCGGAGATTTCATCTCTGCTTACATACTGAGGGTTCATTGCAGCAACCTGCATTGCAATGTTCTTCAGTGCAGTCTTGTTATCATCGTTATCTGCGCCGTCAGCTGCAATGATAACACCGATATTTCCACCACCGTGAATATATGAAGCCAGAACCTCGCCTGAAACCTTCTCAATTCTTCTTACTGACATGTTTTCGCCAATTTTCGCAATGAGAGCAGTCAGAGCTTCACCAACTGTTGCGCCTTCATACGGCATTGCCTTGAAAGCTTCCATGTCATTGTTCTCGGCTGTTAATGCCAGCTTGGCAAGACCTTCAACAAAATTGATGAATTCGTCGTTCTTGGCAACGAAGTCTGTCTCTGAATTTACTTCAACGATAGCAGCTGTCTTGCCATCCTCTGAGAAAGCAGTCTTAACAAGACCCATAGCAGCTATTCTTCCTGCCTTCTTGGCAGCCTTTGACAGTCCCTTTTCTCTCAGAACCTCAACAGCAGCATCGATATCGCCATCAGTTTCAACCAATGCCTTCTTGCAGTCCATCATGCCTGCGCCTGTCATCTCACGCAGTTCTTTTACCATCTTAGCAGTTACAGCCATTATTCTTCCTCCTTAACTTCTTCAGCAGGAGCTTCTGCTTCAACAGTTTCTTCTGCTTCACCTTCATCAAAACTTTCACCCTGCTTAGCTTCAATAACAGCGTCAGCCATGCATCCGGCAATCAGCTTAACCGCTCTGATAGCATCATCATTTGCAGGAATGATGTAGTCAACATCATCAGGATCGCAGTTTGTATCCACGATACCGATTACAGGAATTCCCAGAACTCTTGCTTCTGCTACGGCAATCTTTTCTTTCTTAGGGTCAACCACGAAAATAGCTCCCGGCATGCCCTTCATTTCCTTGATTCCGCCAAGGTTCTTCTCAAGCTTGTCGTGTTCAGCTCTGAGCTTCAGCACTTCCTTCTTTGACAGTTTTTCGAAGGTTCCGTCCTCTTCCATTGCTTCGATTTCATAAAGTCTTCTGATTCTCTGTGAGATTGTCTTGTAGTTTGTGAGCATTCCGCCAAGCCATCTCTGGTTAACGAAGAACATGTCACATCTCTTAGCCTCATCCTCGATTGCTGCCTGAGCCTGCTTCTTTGTTCCAACGAACAGAATCGGCTTGCCTGATGCTGCAACCTGCTTCATGAAGTCATAAGCTTCGTCAATCATCTTTACTGTCTTCTGCAAGTCGATAATGTAGATTCCGTTTCTCTCAGTGAAGATGTAAGGAGCCATCTTAGGGTTCCATCTTCTTGTCTGGTGTCCGAAATGCACGCCTGCTTCGAGTAACTGTTTCATTGAAATTACTGACATTTTTCTTTCTCCTCTCGGTTTTGTCCTTCCACGTGCGGCAAATGGGTAAACAACCTTCTGCACAGACAATTAGCATCTTTTGATTCGCATATCTGCGACAGCCGCCGATGCGGCCGTTAAGGCACCGGTTTGCCCGGAAACCGCCGTGTGTATAATAGTGATATCCTTCGGCGCTGCAATAGACAGAGCGCCAATCAAAAATATACAACAAAATTCCTGAAATTGCAAGCATTTTCCCAATTCATCTCAGGATTGTTCTGCTGTATTTTCCGCGCTGTTTCAGCTTATATACTTCGCCTTGTTTTCGGCCACATATTTATCAAAGGCCTTCTTGGCTCTTCTGGCACACTTCACACCGAATCGCAGAACTGTCCCTGTTTTGAGGACTACTTCCTGATCTCCAATGTGCCTGATAAAATCCATGTTGATGATGTAGCTTTCATGGGGTCTCATAAAGCGCCTGTCAAGCTCCGGTTCAAGGCTGCTGAAGCTTCTGTACATTCTGTGCTGCCTTTGCAGTGTATAAACTACGATTTTGGACTTGTACTTTTCCATGTATATGATTTCTCCCAGGTCAAGTACAGTTCTGCTGCCGCCTTCCTTGATGTGCAGTTTCTTATTCATTTTACCACCTCTCAAATATTAAAAAGGGAAAACTTATTAAAGCTGTCACACTATAAAGTCGTCACATCAGATGTCAGATTATTATTCAGATGATTCTTCTTTAGCCATTATCATTCGTGCCTGGTCAGATAGTTTTTTCATAATAAGCTTAAGCCTGATTCTTTCCGTTTCATCCAGCTCTGCCCTTTCACCCAGCATTCCCAGAAAGTCCATTTCCTCCTTTGACAGTACCACTCTGCTGTTGATTCTCGGGTTAACAAGTCGGTATCCCCCGCCTCTGGCCCGGGTCCGTTCTATATGATAGAACTTGCAGAGATAATCCATATCCCTGTATATGGCCTTTCTGCTCACACCAAACTCAGCGGAAAGCTCCTTTGCCTGCACCTTCCCCCGATTGTAAAGTATATCAATTATCGTTTCTCTTCTCTCGCTTGGTTTCATGTCCAATAACCCGGTTTTCGTATGTTTTATATACTTTACAATTCTAATGTCCCGTATAATGGGACATTAGCGAAAAAAGATGACCGAACTAAATAAAAAAGAACCTCGGTTATCAAGGTTCTTAATCAATCAATATTGCGTGAATTCTGCCCTGCAGGGCAAGAAGCCTATGCCTTTCTGTAGGTAATCAGATCCTCTGCAATCTCGTTGGCAGCAACCGATACAGGCTTGCTCACATCCTCCTGGGTAAGCTTAGGAATCCCGTCAATAATATCTCTGGATCTTTTGGCCGCCAGAATGACAAGGGTATACCTGCTGTCTGTCTTGGTGCGAATCTTGTTTATTGATGGATATAACATGATTATGCCTCCTTGTTTCTTTCCGATTTCATTATCTGCTGCACTTCCTTAACTGCAGCATCAACATCCTCATTAACAACTCTGTAATCGTATTTATCGGCCTGGGCCAGGTCATTCATGGCCTCCTCCAGCCTGCGCTCCAGAGTTTCCCGGGTCTCGGAACCTCGTCCCAGAATTCTCTCACGGAGTTCCTCCACCGACGGCGGAAGGATGAAAACCAGAACCGCTTCCGGATAGGTCTCCCTAATCTGAAATGCGCCGTGGTAGTCAATTTCCAGAATCACATCATGCCCCTCTTCAAGCCACTGCACAACCTGTCTGCGAGGTGTGCCGTAATAGTTGTTCACATACTTATTGTGTTCCAGAAGACCTCCCTCCGAGAGAAGCTTCTCAAATTCCTCCCGGGTGACGAAGTAATAGTCAACCCGATCCTTTTCCCCTTCTCTGGGAGCTCGCGTGGTCATTGACACAGAAAACCTGATATTGCCGTCTTCCTGAAGAATCCTCTTGCAGATTGTTCCCTTACCGGCCCCTGACGGTCCGGATATTACATACAGTTTTCCCTTTGTCATGCCCTCTCCTGCTGTTCTGATTGTATTTTTCGAATAATTATTATAGCACAAAAACATGAGTGCGTATACAAGTATTATTCAATATTCTGAACCTGTTCTCTGATTTTCTCTATTTCACTCTTTGTTTCAAGCATAAGGGATGTTATTTCCAGATCGTTTGCCTTGGAGCCGATGGTATTGGCTTCTCTATTCATTTCCTGAACCAGGAAATCCAGCTTCTTGCCCACGGTACCCTCGCCGGATTCCGTCAGGAACGCCTTGAGCTGAATCATGTGGCTGTCAAGACGGACAAGCTCCTCGGTAATATTCGCCTTGTCTGCGAAAACAGCCGCCTCCACCAGAATTCTGTCCGCCGGGATATCAACCTTGTCCTCAACAAGCTCCCTTATTCTGGCCTCCAGCTTTTCTCTGTATTCTTCGGCCACAAGAGGTGCCCTCTTTTCAATTTTCTTCACGATTTCACGGATAAGCTCTCCCCTCATGAGTAGATCCTCTGCAAGCTTGGCTCCTTCGGTGGTTCGCATCTCATCGAGCCTGCTTACCGCAGCCTTCACGCTTTCGCAGATAACAGCAGTAACCTCCTCCTCATCCTCAACATCAGGAATGGCCTTGAGAACATCAGGCATGGAGGAAACAAGCTTCAAATCGATTTCCCCCGTCAGCCCATATCTTTCTTTCAGTTCCTTGAGATTCTCGATATACTGCTGCGCCACCGGGCTGTTGAGCCTGATGGTAATATCACCTTCAGTAAGGTTCTCTACAATAATGGAAACCTCAACCTTGCCCCTTCTTACCCTTTCCTTAATCAGCGCCTTAATCTTCTCCTCTGCAAAGGAATAGCGCTTCGGCATCTTGACGCTTATGTCTGCATATCTGTGATTTACCGTTCTGATTTCGCAGATTACATTCCTTTTGCCGTCGGAATACTCACCTCTGCCGAAACCTGTCATGCTTCTGATCATACAATTTTCTCCTATCTCTCTCTAATTTATGATACTATGTTCATTGTAAAGCAAAAGCAGGAAGGTGTCAAAATGTCATACGACGGAACAGTAACCTGTGCAATGGTGCAGGAGTTAAAACAGAATCTATTACAGGGAAAAATCGAAAAAGTATATCAGCCTCAGCCTGAGCAGCTGCTTTTTCTGATACATACATCATCGGGAAAGAAGAGATTTTTCATCTCGGCAGCAGGAAATCACTCTGCCGCTTATCTTGTTGAGGACACTCCCGAAAACCCTCAGACGCCCCCGGTGTTCTGCATGGTTCTCAGGAAGCATCTGGGAGCTGCCAGAATAACCGACATTATCCAGTACGAAAACGACAGAATCATGGAAGTCCTGATGGAAACAGTAGACGAGCTGGGCTTCAACGTAAACAGAAAGCTGGTTATCGAGTTGATGGGCAAGCACTCAAATGTGCTTCTCGTTGACGTTAAAACAGGCAAAATCATTGACAGCATCAAGCATGTTGGCATAGATGTAAACAGAGCCAGACAGATACTTCCCGGCAAGGCATACATCTATCCTCCTGCTCAGAAAAAGATTCCATTCTCCCTTGCATCGGAGGAGGACATTGCAATGCTTGTTAAGGATCAGCTGCAGCCGGAACGCAGCCTTCTTGAGGGCATTCAGGGAATATCCCCTGCCCTGTCCCAATCCATAATCATGGACTCAACAGACGAGATAGACGGATCTGCCGATGCCCTTAGGGTCTTTGACAACATACAGCATATTAAGACTGTAATAGAATCAAGTTCCATTGCCCCTGTTGTCTACACCAAGGATGGAATCCCCGCAGATTTTCACATTCTTCCCCTTTCCCTCTACGAGGAGGACGATACATATCAGACAATCAGCTTTGATACCCTCAGTTCCGCTGCGGCGTATTTTTTCAGAAACAGGGAATCCTCCAACACGGTCAAGCAGAAATCCCAGGACCTTCAGAGAGTTGTGAAGGGACAGCTGGACAAGCAGAAGCTGAAGGTACAGCGTCTCAGAGAGGATCTGCACAGGGCTGAGAATTCGGAGAAGTACCGCCTGTACGGGGAGCTCCTTACAGCCAACCTTCATCTTGTTAAACCCGGCTCCCGCAGCATTACAGTGACCAGCTACTATGACGGCACCCCTGTTGACATACCACTGGATCCAAGGTTTTCACCATCAAAAAATGCCCAGAACTACTATAAGAAATACGGCAAATCAAAGACAGCAGTAAAAGAAAAAAAGCTCCAGCTCGAAGAAACCGCATCGGAAATCGAATATCTGGAATCCGTATCTGCCTTCATAGACATGGCCTCCACCGTGGAGGAAACAGAGCTCATAAGAAAGGAGCTTACTGAATCAGGGTACCTTCGACACAGGAGCAAAGGCAATAGACGGGGCAGCAAAAAAGACAGGCCGAAACCTCATGTTTACAGCCTGCCTTCAGGTAAAACAGTTCTTGTGGGCAGAAACAACAGTGAAAACGACTGGCTCACCTTCAAAAAAGCCTCTTCCGCCGACATATGGCTTCATACCAAGGACATCCACGGCTCCCATGCAATTCTTCTCACTGAAGGTCAGACACCTTCCGAGGAAGAACTCTTTCAGGCCGCCTCAATTGCCGCATTTCACAGCAAAGGCAGAATGTCCCAGAATGTCCCCGTTGATTATGTGAAGGTTAAATACGTCAAAAAACCTGCCGGCTCCAAACCAGGATACGTTATATTCACCCACAACAGGACCCTGTACGTTAACCCGGCTGTTCCCGAACAGACACTTTAGCATATACTACTCGAGAATAAACTCCGTTATTCTGTCAATCACATCGTCGCCTCTTGTTACGGCATTGCCGTTGTGAATTTCGTGATAATAGCCGGGCCATTCAATCAGCTGAACATTCTCGCCTCTTTCCTTCATGTGGCCAACGGCTTTACGGGTTCCTTCAATATCGCATATCATGTCGGATGTTCCGTGCATTACCATTGTGGGAATGTCCCGGGCCCTGCCGTTGTTTTCGTTTGTACCGGCTTCCAGAGCATTGCCTGTTTCAAAGCCCTCAACTGCACAGAGAAATGAAATCCGGTCATGAACCATTTCATTGGTGCTGTATGGTCTCACCGAATCGGGATGACCCAGAATAGACTCATCAACGGAACTGCTTATAACAGCCCTTGGAGCAATTTTGCTCATTGCCTTTGCAATTACATAGGTTATCCCCTTAACAGGGTTTACCAGTCTGATCCACGGCGCCGAAATCATGTACTTTGCCGGCATGGTGTTGAAATCGCCCCGCGCTCTGTAATCCAGCACAATATTTCCTCCCATGCTGTGACCATAAAGCACGATATCCCTGTCAGGATATTTCTTTGCAGCGTAGAGCAAAAGCTCGCTTACGTCTTCAAGCACGTCCTTTCGCGGTGCGCAGTGACCCTTCGGATTCATTGAGTCACCGTGGCCACGAAGATCCAGAGCCAGGGTCGCGATGTTTTTTTCAGCAAACCTGGAAGCAACTCTGTCAAATCTGCCGCCGTACTCACCTATTCCGTGAACAATGCACACAACCTTTTCCGGATTGCTCACCGGCCACGAATAACCGGCTATCTTTCCCTTTTCTGTTTCTCTTAATACAAAGTTTTCGTACATTTTCTTATCCCCCTTTCATGACCATACGGTCATATTGCAACAGAAAACGGTCCTCATTTACAGCGTTGACTGATAATTCTTGCAATTCAAAACATCAAAGTGTATTGTATCCTTACCACCTGAAAAAGCCCTTAAGACACGGACATACACCGATTATTTCTTAAGAAAGGAGGCATTGCCATGAGCAACAAATGCAGCTTATGCGGTTGTACATACAACACATTTGCTTTCAAAAGCGGCTATGTCTGTGAATGCTGCCTTCAATACGTAAGGAATAATTACGAACCTGACTCCCAGGTACGCAGCGGCGAATAAGCCCATTCCTTTATCCGTGTCTTCTTTTTCAGGTCCTTCTCAGATTATCCAGTATCTTCCCAAAATCCTCCGGAAGCGGACTCGAAAACTCCATGTACTCCCCTGTGGCCGGGTGAACAAAACCCAGCACCCGCGCATGAAGCATCTGTCTTTTGGCCCCCTGTTTATTTCTGGAAGGACCGTAGAGCTCATCCCCCAGAAGAGGATGCTTGATATATGACATGTGCACCCTTATCTGATGTGTTCTTCCCGTTTCCAGCACCGCCTCAATAAGCGTGAAGTTTCCGAACCGCTCCAGAACCCTGTAGTGTGTCACCGCATGTCTGGCTCCGGCACTTCCCGGGGCTCCCTCCCTTATTACACTGTTTTTCAGACGATTTTCCGGATTTCTTCCTATAGGTGCATCCACAGTCCCCTCATCTTCCCTGATATTGCTGTAGACTATGGCATTGTACTTTCTCGTAATGGAATGTTCCGATAATTGCCGAGACAGGCTGCTGTGGGCCCTGTCATTTTTGGCTACCATCAGCAGACCGCTGGTGTCCTTGTCTATCCTGTGGACGATTCCCGGCCGGATAACGCCATTGATAGAGGAAAGCTGGTCTCCGCAGTGATGCATCAGGGCATTGACAAGGGTACCGCTGTAATTACCGGGAGCCGGATGAACCACCATGCCTGCAGGCTTGTTCACCACCAGAACATCCTCGTCCTCATAAACAATGTCCAGAGGGATGTTCTCCGGCGTAACCTCCAGCTTTGAAGGAGGCGGCACCTGAATTGTCACCACATCCCCCACCTTGCATTTTCTCTTTTTCTCTCGACACTCCTCCCCGTTGACTTGAATGAGTCCTCCTTCGAAGAGCTTCTGGATAAAGCTCCGAGAATAATCCTCCAATCCGGCAGAAAGAACCAGGTCAAGCCTGGTTCCTTCATTATTATCGCTTATATTGAATTGTATTGTTTCTGGGGTTTTGCTCATTTGTTTTTACCGGAGGAACCGTTTCTGTTCTCAAAAACAATCAGATAGACAATCATGAGGCCGCAGCCTGCGACAACGCATATGTCCGCAACATTAAATACAGGGAAAAAGCCGAAATCGAACATGTCTATTACATATCCGTAGGCAGCCCTGTCGGTGAGGTTTCCCAGACCGCCGCCGCATATCAGCGCCAAAGATGCGGTGAATATCGGCTTGTATGACCTGTGCTTTGCACATATGAACACGATTGCCATCAGAATTATAATTGCCGGCACTACTATCAGAAGGGTTGTATGACCCTCAAGCATGCTGAAGGCGGCGCCTGTATTCTGCACATAGGTAATGTGAAAAAAGTCGCCTATTACAGGAATTGATTCCCCTGCCGACATGTTTCCGGTGACAAGGGTTTTGACGATACGGTCAATCACCATCACCCCGAATATAATCAGTATGTAAATCATATTTTCAAGCTCTGTATGGTATCAGTCATCTGTTCCGGAACCACCGGTTTCTCATCCTGGGAAACAGGCAGATCGGAAAAATCCGTCACTCCGATTCCCATTACATCGTCGCCGTCGGAGCTGAATCTCTGAAGCTCCGTTTCAAGCATCTGCTTGTATCTGTTTCTGAAGGCCACATACCTGTTTCTTATTGCCTGACTCTCCTTTTCCAGAGCCTCCGCCTCCTCTCTGGCACTCTTGAGCATGAGCTCGGCATCCAGTTCCGCATTCTTGAGAAGAATGTCAGCACGCTTCTCGGCGCTCTGCGCAATATCCGCCATCAGAGACTTGGCAGCCTGGAGGGTTTCAACAACTGTTCCCTCGGAGCTTCTTATTCTCTCCAGCTCCTCCACAAGTCTTCCGTTTTCTTCCTTCGTTTCTCTCAATTCATTGAGAAGTCTGTCCATGTCAAGGGTTATCTCGTCGAGGAATTCGTTTACCTCTTCCTCTCTGTAACCGCGAACCGCCCTTGAGAATTCCTTTTCCTGAATGTCAATAGGCCTTATCATGTGTCTTACCTCCACACACTATTTCCATGGATTGTCATCTGCACCTGCGAAGCTGTAAGGCTTGTTTTCGCCGTCGGCAAATATCGCAACATTTTCCGGTGCAAAGACAAAGATGTTGTTTGCAACCTTCTGAACGTTTCCGTTGAGGGCATAGGTAGCTCCTCCCAGGAAGTCAAAGATCTTTCTGGCAGTTTCTGAATCAAGCTTCTCCAGGTTGACAATCACAGGCTTCCTGCTTCTGAGATTGTCCACAAGTCTGGAACACTCATCAAAGCTCTGGGGTTCAATTACCACCAGCTTGAAGGCATTTGTAATGGACTTGACTGTTTTGTTCTGCATTGGAGTGATGTTGGTGGTATCATACTTAGGTGATGAACCCATTGGCTTTCTTGGCTCCGCCATCTTCCTGTCCTGGTATGAAGGCTGCTTGTATGAGTCTTCCTCATACTCCATCACTTCATCATCTTCGTAATCTTCCACTCCGATAAGATCCTTGAATTTATTAAGCATTCCCATTTTTCTTTGCCTCCTGATCCTTTCTGAACTGCGCATAGTCTCTTTCTCCGAAGATTGCGCTTCCAACTCTAACTAAGTTCGAACCTGCTTCTATTGCAACAGGATAATCTCCTGACATTCCCATTGACAGATACCTGAAGTCCAGTCTAGGGTGTTCAATACAGGCCAATTCATCGTATTTAGCCTTAACTGCATCGAAGTAAGGCTTAACATCTCTCATGTTTTCCACAATTGGAGCCACGCTCATGAGGCCTCTTATTCTGATGTTTTCGCAGTTTTCGAGAATCTCTCTCACAAGATCTCCCGCCTGGTCAACGGAAACTCCGAACTTGCTTTCCTCCTGAGCAGGATTAATCTGCACAAGGATGTCCATGGTTCTGCCCACTGCCTTTGCGCGTCTGTCAATTTCTCCTGCCAGCTTGATTGAGTCAACAGAGTGGATCATATCCACCTTGTCTATTATGTATTTAACCTTGTTTGTCTGGAGATGTCCGATCATATGCCAGCGAACAGGCTTTATTGAGTAATACTTATCCATTATTTCCTGAACCTTGTTTTCGCCGATATCGGTTACTCCCGCATCAATGGCGATATTGATCTCTTCAGGTGTTCTGGTCTTGCTTACAGCCACAAGCAGAACGTCCTCTCCATTTCTGCCGCAGGCCTCTGCCGCTTCATCGATTTTCTCCCTTACTGCTTCAAGGTTTTTCTTAATGTCCTCCATTTCTGATTCCCCTCCTTAATCAGCTGCTTCTTTTTTCATGTCTTCCTCAAGAGCCTCCTCAGGATGCCTGAGAACTTCCTGATAAACGGTTACGGTCTCAACCTGTTCATATTTGTCATTTACGAATATGGAATCATAGATTACAGACTGCTCGCCGTTTGACATTTTAACTTTTATCGGTTTGAAATAGGTGTCTCCGTCCTTGGTTCGAACGTAGACTCCCTGCTGTCCGTCCTTTTTAATTATGCACTCGTTGTCCACAATGAGCCCTGTGGTATTGCTCTGGACAATTGTGATTTCCATCTCTCTTGCCCGGGAGAAATCCTCGTAGTAAACGTTGAGATAAAGCACTACCTTAACGAATTCCCCCTCTTTTTTCTTGCTGTCCACCTTCGCATCCAGGGTATTTTCCCCTGAAGTCAGTCTGACCTCTTCTCCTTCACTGTACTTGTCGGCATCCCCCTTCTCAAGCCAGCAGACAACATACCATTTATCATCGCTGGAAATCTTGAATACCGGTTCCCCCTTGACTGCACTCTTTCTGTCAAGCTCAAGCTTTCCCAGAGACAGCTCCTCTGTCTTTTCTTTTTTTATCTTATCCAGATTGTCAATGCTGAAGTACTTCTCATAGCCGTCAATCTCGGTACTGAACACGCCGCTTATGGGAGCGTCGCTGCCTTCAGTAAGCAGGGGATAATTCTTCAGCCTGTCCAGGTAATCCCGGTACTTGCCTGCCGCTTCCTTATCCTTCTCCCCCGACTCCTCTATTCTGACAATCGGGGTGCCCTTTTTCACAACGGTTCCGCTCTCTGTTGTGTAGCTTATTTCACCGGTTGCAGGCGCCGTGCATACAGCCTCATCCTTTACCACGTATCCGGTGGCTTCACAGGAAACCTCCAGGGTTCCGTTCTCCAGAACCTGGGTTGTCTCGAAAAGAGTCGTCATTCCCGGAATCTGAAAAGCAGCCAGATACAATATGACAAGCACTGCCAGATAGATGGCAATAATGCGTCTTGTTTTCTTTGTTATTTTTATCTTCATCTGTATATTTTACACCAGATAATATTCACTTTCAATTTTATTTGCCCCTTGAAGAGGATTTGTTCTCTGAACCTGCAACCTCGTCAATTACAGTTCTCTCCTGCTTGTCAAATATCCTATTGCCCTCTGAATCTCTGTCATTTCTGCGGGCTATGTATTTCCTGAAGAGATCGGGCCGTCTCTCCTTTGTCAGAACAAGTGACTCTCTGAGTTTCCACAGATGTATCAGCTTGTGGTTCCCACCTGTCAGCACCTCCGGCACCTTCATTCCCCTGTACTCCCTCGGCTGTGTGTACTGGGGATGCTCCAGAAGTCCCGAATAGATTGATTCATCCAGTGCCGAGTTCTCATTGCCCAGCACTCCGGGAATCAGCCTGGCCACACTGTCAATAAGCACCATTGCAGGCAGCTCCCCGCCGGTGAGAATGTAGTCCCCGATGGAAATCTCCTCAGCGTTCCAGTAATCAAGCACCCGCTGATCCATACCCTCGTAATGACCGCACAGTATCACCAGATCCTCCAGCTGCGACAGCTCTCTTACCTTTTCCTCGTCGAGAATCCTGCCCCTTGGTGACATGTATATCACCCTGCGGCCCCGGGCATTCACATGCTCCATGGCACCGAATACGGGATCCGCCATCATAACCATGCCGCCCCCGCCTCCGAAGGGATAGTCGTCGGCTCTGTTGTGCTTGTTGTTGCTGAAATCCCTGATATCCGTAAGCCGGATATCCAGTATTCCCCTGTCAACCGCTCTTCCTATCATGCTGTCCCTGGTTACAGGACTGAACATCTCCGGGAAAAGTGTCAGAACATCAATTTTCATACATATATCCTGCAGATTCAGTATCCTACAGATCCAGCATGCCCTCGATCAGTCTTACTGTAATCTTCCTTTCATCAGTATTAATATCAAGTATAAACTCAGGAACCCTCGGAATGAGAACGTTCTTGCCCTCATCTGTTCTCAGCTGGAAGATGTCCTGGGCGGAATTCTGGATAACATCCGTCATGGTTCCCAGATGGCTTCCATCCTCCAGAGCAACCTCCATTCCTATGAGATCTCTGATGTAGTATTCACCTTCCTCAAGCTCGGGAAGATCATCCTCGGTAACGAATATTTCTCTGTTCTTTGCAGCTTCGGCGGCATTTCTGTCCTCAATGCCTGCCAGCTTAAGTATTACCATGTTCTTCTGAAGACGAAGGTTCTCCACTTCCATGAGCTCATCATCAACATACACGGCCTCTGCTGTTGCGTAGATTTCCGGGCTGTCCGAATAGTTGTACACCTTCACTTCACCCTTAAGTCCCACAGCATTTACTATTTTTCCTATCAGTACTTTTTCCATATCCTAATATTCAGAAAGTGTGCCGAAGAGCCATTTGTCTCCGACACACTTTTTCTTGTCATTATTGAACTATTTCAACGACAACCTTAGCGTTAGCCTTTGTTGCTGCCGCTTTAACGACAGTACGGATTGCCTTGGCTATTCTACCCTGTTTGCCAATAACTTTTCCCATGTCATCAGCAGCGACTTTTAGCTGAATCACTGTAGTGCCATTGGACTGTGCTTCCGAAACCTCAACGGCTTCCGGATGTTCAACCAGTGACTTTGCAATTGCACTAACTAATTCTAACATTTAATCACCGCTTTCTTAAAGGATGCCCTCTGCCTTGAAGAGTTTCTTAACTGTTTCTGTAGGCTGTGCTCCTGTTCCTAACCACTTCTTTGCTGCTTCCTCATCAATCTTGATTTCAGCAGGATCCTTAAGCGGATTGTAGTATCCGATTTCCTCGATGAATCTACCGTCTCTCTGAGTTCTTGAATCTGCAACAACTACTCTGTAGAAAGGCTTCTTGTGTGCACCCATTCTCTTTAATCTGATTTTTACCATTACTGTTTTCCTCCTATACTGTATTTTAACGTAAATGGTTTAACTTGATATCTATCTGCAAAGGCATCCCGTCATCTACTGGAATCCCTTAAACATTCTTCCCAGCTTCGCAGCGCCCCTTGGATTCATCATCTGCTTCATCATCTTTCTCGATTCCTCATAGCGCTTGGTGAGCTGATTAATCTTCTGAACCGGCTGACCGCTTCCGGCGGCGATTCTCTTCCTTCTGCTGGCATTCAGCAGCTGTGGATTCTCCCGCTCCTCCCTGGTCATGGACTGTATTATCGCTTCAAAGGCAATAAAGTCCTTCTCGTTCTGTTCCATGTTGACGTTCCTGTTTCCGCTCATGCCCGGAAGCATATCCAGCATTTTGGATATTCCTCCCATGTTGCGAATCTGTCCCATCTGTTCCAGGAAGTCCTCCAGAGTGAACTTGTTCTTCTTGATCCGTTCCTCAAGCCTTGCAGCCTTCTCATCGTCATAATCTGCCTGAGCCTTCTCTATGAATGAAAGCATGTCTCCCATACCCAGGATTCTGCTTGCCATTCTCTCAGGATGGAACTCGTCCAGCTCATCCATCTTCTCGCCCATGCCGACGAACTTAATCGGTCTTCCCGTTACCTTCTTTGTGGAGAGCGCTGCACCGCCTCTGGAGTCACCGTCCATCTTTGTCATGATGATTCCATCAATTCCCCGAGCCTCGTTGAAGCCCTCCGCCGCATTCACGGCATCCTGACCTGTAAGGGCGTCAACAACCAGAAGAATTTCATGAGGTTTGATATCCTTCTTCAGAACCTTCAGCTCCTCCATAAGCTCTTCGTCAATCTGAAGACGTCCCGCCGTATCCACAATGAGAACATTGAAGCCCTTGAGCTCCGCTTCTCTGACTGCAGCCCGGGCAATCTTTGACGGATCCCTGCTGTCCCTCATGGTGAACACAGGAACATCTACGCTGCTGCCCACAACCTCCAGCTGGTCAATGGCGGCAGGTCTGTAGATGTCACAGGCGCAAAGCATAGGCTTCTTGCCGTTCTTCTTCAGCCATTTTGCCAGCTTGCCGCAGGTGGTTGTCTTACCTGTACCCTGAAGTCCCACCATCATGTACACGGTGAAACCCTTCGGAGAGTAAGTGAGCTTGCTGTTTATGCCTCCCATGAGCTCAATGAGCTCATCATTTACAATCTTTATAACCTGCTGAGCCGGGGTCAGGCTCTTCATTACCTCTTCCCCGAGTGCCTTTTCCTTGACATCCGCCACGAACTCCTTAACAACCTTGAAGTTTACATCTGCCTCCAGAAGAGCCAGCTTGACTTCGCGCATTGCCGCGTTGATATCCGATTCGGTAAGGCTGCCTTTGCCCTTGAGTCCCTTAAAGACTCCCTGAAGTTTTTCTGATAATCCCTCAAATGCCATGGATTACTCCTCTAATCTATCTATAATTCCTTTAATCTTCTTCAGTTCCTCTGCCAGACCGGTGCTGTCCGCCCGGGCAATAAGGATGTCGATTTTCTCATCTATCGCTCTTATTGCCTCACCGGCTGCAGTAAACTTTCGCACCAGACCCAGCTTTTCCTCGTAGCTCTCAAGGGCCTTCTCTCCCTTCTGGAGAGCATCGTGAACCCCCTGCCTGGAAATTCCGAATTCATCGGCAATCTCCGCAAGGCTCAGGTTCTCCTCATGATACAGCTCCATAACCTCCCTCTGTCTCTTGGTGAGAAGAGCTCCGTAGAAGTCATACAGCAGGCTTTGTCTGGTAATATCGTCGATTTTCATATCTTCACTCTGACAAGGGTGTAAGCTTGACACCTACAGCAGTATACAGCAAACAAAAAGAGCTGTCAAGCATTTTCGCTTGAAAGCCCCTCCTTAGGGTAAACTGTCACCCTTCCTCTCATGTTTTCCTACTTGTCCTGTTTACGGTCGTGAATGTAAACAGCAACCATTCCGGCAACAAGTATTCCCGCTATTATCAGTGTAGTTAACATCCCTGTTCCTCCTTCTCAACTGACAATCAGACACCATATTACCGGAACTATCAGAGCCGGCAAAAAGTTTATGGTTTTGCAATCCTTGATATTAAGTATGCCCAGACCTGACATGGCAATGAGGAAGCCTCCCACAATGCTCAGCTCACACATCATTGTATCAGTAATGACATTGCCCACAAGAAGTGTCAGCAGGTATATGCTTCCCTGCCAGCAGAATAGGATTCCCGCCGCAAGGCACATTCCCACGCCGTAGGTGGATGCCAGCACCATGGATGTCACCAGGTCGAGGGTGGCATTAGTAAACAGAAAAGTATGATCCTGATACAGGGCGCTCTGAACAGGACCCAGAATCGAAAGGGTGCCTATACAGAAGATAAGGCAGCCGGTTACTATTCCCTGCCCCAGCTTGCCGTCACCCTTCCTGGAGGTTATGCGGTCAACCCTTTCCTGGAGTCTCAGAACAGTTCCCAATGTTCCGCCAAGAGCCAGACTCACGATGAACAGAACAGGATACTCGGTATCCGGCATATTCTGAACAACAGAGTTTATTCCAAGTCCAAAGGCAGCCATGCCCATGGCGATAAAGAGAGCGTCATTGACACGCTGACTCATCACCCTCTTGAACAGTCCTCCCACCAG